>NZ_CP113061.1:600000-900000 GCF_026625745.1 Asticcacaulis sp. SL142
CCCGGACTTCTGGCCTTTAGGGAAATACCTGCGGTTCTGGATGCACTTGATGGGCTGATAACCCGGCCGGATCTGTTCATGGTGGATGGTCAGGGCATTGCGCACCCCCGTCGCCTGGGCATTGCGGCGCATCTGGGTGTTTTATTAAACAAGCCTGCTATTGGCGTGGCTAAATCCCGACTGACCGGACGGTATGATATGCCGGGGATACACAAGGGCGAACAGTCAGCGCTAATGGCGGGCGGAGAGCAGATCGGCGTTGTGCTACGGAGTAAGGATGAAGTTAATCCGCTTTTTGTGTCGCCCGGCCATCGCCTGAGCATGAAAACGGCCGTGGATATAACCTTGCGCTGCCTCACGCGGTTTAAATTACCTGAACCTACGCGACTGGCCGATAAACTCTCTAAGGTTCGACCCGTTAAGCAAATGACACTGCTAAGTGCCTGAGTCCGGGCTTTTACGACGGTAACCGGGCAACGAAAGCCTGAAAACAATTGCCAGTGCGCGTATGATAAATCCGGTTCCAAAAGCTATGGCTACAGCTAATGGCCTATCCACCTGAAGCCACGCCGTCATCACAACATAACTGCCGGCACCGATAACCGCCGCGGTAGCATATATTTCCTGCTGGAGTACCAGAGAGGTTTCCTGGCATAAAACATCGCGGATGATGCCGCCAAACGTGGCTGTCATCACGCCCATGCCGATCGCGACCATACCCGATGTGCCGTGAGCCAGAGCTACCTCGGCGCCAACAACCGCAAACAACGCCAGACCTGCGGCGTCGGCCCATAAAAGCCATCTGTGCTTGAGTTCGATAATATGGGCCACAAAATAGGTCAGTGCAGCGCTGATAAGGCATATCCACAATATATGCGGCGCCCCTACCCAGCCCACCGGCGAAACCCCCAAAAGCAGGTCGCGTAATGTGCCGCCACCTATCGCTGTTATCGTGCCGACTAAAATAAAACTTATAATATCCAGATTTTTACGCGCAGCAACTAAACCACCACTTACGGCAAAGACAACGGTCCCCGCAAGGTTAAGCCAATGAACAACAGGATCGATTATGTGGTTCAGCATAGAAAATAACGGCCTTGGTTATGACGCGTCACTCTCTATCAGATATTAAAGGTTTTACCCAGTCGATTAAGGCTGATCATAGGGGTCGCGCTCTGTCGGCGCATATAGTCCGGTGATAACCCTTGCGGCAATACCGCCCGCATCGATGCGGCTACCGTACTTTGAGCATGGATCATTGTCTTTGGTATAGGTTCGCTTGGCGGGCGCTGGCTCCGGTGACATGATGCGCGCCGCTTCATCGGCAAAAGGTTCGGCAAACTGCAAGGCATCACCCAGTCGGGATAAGGAAGGTGTATCCGTGCCTACCGCCTGCGCCCTGCGCGCCCATATGATCGCTGCGATTTGTTGATTATCGCGCAACATTTCCGCTTCAGCCCCTAAGCCGCCTAATGATCCGGGCAGCCTTAACCCGACAGGACCGGGAATGAACTGCCCTGCAACCGCCGCAACACCTGAGGCGGCAGCACCGGTAGGCTCAAACCAAGTGACGGCCATTTTGATTTCGGCGTCACTTTTCGTTTGCTCTTTTACAATTTCGTAGCGCTCCGATAGCTCGAAGCACATTTGAGCTTCAATTTCGCTCAATACAATCTGGCGCTCTTTGTCATTGAGCACATAACGCGTATGCTCACCTGTGGCTAACACAGCCGGGTGCAGATACAGGCGTGTAACTTCATTGAGACCGGTAAGGTCGCGCTTTGCCTTGAAACGTGCGCGTCCTGCCTTTTGATCGGATAGTCCCTCGATACTGGATAAGGTTGTATGGCTGATATCCGGCGCGCTTACACAGGCTGAAAGCGCCAGCATGCTGATAAGCAATGCGAATATTTTACAATATGAAAACATTGTTCACTCCCCTTTTCAGACCTGTTACGCTCAGGGGTTGAAAGTGGATGCGACAGGCTTCAGCATTTTTCGGATATTAAATATTTCAATTTTAGTAATCTGAGTTGCGCCTGAATAAAATGACAATCAGGGAGACGAACATGACTGATATATCACGCCGCAGGCTTATGGCAGTGACGGCGGGTATGGCGTTTGCGGGCACGGCATGCGCAACCGAAGCGGCACCCCCGAGCGATGAGTTTGTAACGGTAGAGGGCCTGCATTTTAAGCTCAAAGGCCAGACCTATCGTTTTGTCGGGGCTAATATCTGGTACGGAGCCTATTTGGGCGCCCCGGCAGCGTTCGGAAACCGCACCCGTCTGCTTAAGGAACTGGACGACCTTAAAGCCCTTGGCGTCACTAATTTACGCGTACTGGCGTCTTCTGAACTGTCCCCTATCAATAACTCTCTGGATCCGGCGTTTAGCTCCAAAGATAAGGGCGTTTACAATCAGGATTTGCTGACCGGACTCGATTTCCTTCTGGCCGAAATGACCAAGCGCGATATGAAGGCGGTGCTTTACCTGACTAACTTCTGGGAGTGGTCGGGGGGCATGATGGCCTATATTGATTACACGACGGGTAAGTTCATCAACAATGGTGACCCTAAATACCCGTGGCCCGCCTATGCAGATTACGCCTCTCAGTTCTATGCCAATCAGACCGCCATTAAACTCTATCATGACTATGTCCGGATGCTGGTCGCGCGCACCAATTCGGTAACAAAACAAGCCTATGTCAATGATCCGACCATTATGGCGTGGCAGCTATCTAATGAACCCCGCCCCGGCGGTGGCCCGGAAATCGCGGCAAAGAATATGCCGGTTTATCTGGAATGGATTTCTCAAACCACTAAGCTTATCCAAAACCTGGATAAAAACCACCTTGTCTCATTGGGACACGAAGGCCTGATGGGGGCCGTTGGCAACGAACAGTTTGTCATCGATGCTCATAAAGATATCGATTATCTTACCGCGCACATTTGGCCACAGAACTGGAGTTGGGTTGATGGTGCGAATTTGCCGGGAACCTTTGCCGCTGGCGAAGCCAAGGTGCGCAAATATATCGACGATCACATCGCCATAGCTGAAAAAATCAAGAAGCCTCTCGTTTTCGAAGAATTCGGATTTCCGCGCGATAATGTGGCCTATGAACCTGGCACGCCAACCGAGTGGAAAGACAAGTTTTACAGCATGGTATACGGAGCTGTTGATACCGCCATTAAAACAGGTGGCCCTGTCATGGGGTCTAATTTCTGGGCATGGGGTGGCTCAGGGCGGGCTCGGCATAAGGACTATCACATGCGGCGCGGCGAAACCTCATATGTCGGCGATCCGCCTCATGAGCCTCAGGGCTGGTATAGTGTATTTAATACCGACACCAGCACTCAGGCTTTGATCAAGGCCCATGCTGACGCGATAAAAGCTGTTCACTAATAAGGCCGCACCGGTTGATCCGGTGCGGTTTTTTCTTATCCTTAGTGTCAGGTCATGCCTTCAATGATATCAGATACTCATGAACAGCCCTGAACACATAATCGATGCGCGTGGACACCGCTGCCCAGTTCCAACCCTGAAACTGCGAAAATTGCTGGAAAACCTGGCTACCGGAACGGTCGTGACCCTATGGGTGGATGATCCTATGGCGCAGATAGATGTTCCACATTTTTGCAATAAAAATAACTATATAATTACATCATTTAACCATGAAGATGAATTCATGACGTTTGTGGTAACCTCCTCCCGAACCGATTAAGCCCTATCTTATGATTATAACTTCTGTATAAGAATCTGAACCAAACCAAGTATCTGCGTATCGATTCTGCAGGAGCCCAAAGTGACGCTGAATGCGCGCCTCCTCATCCTGAGCCGGAATGACGGCTGGTCAACGTACCTCGGTGACGCCATGGATCGTCTGGGGTGGAGAACCATCACGGCTACGCATGAACGGGCAGCTATGGCCGCTATAAGCGATCTTCAGGTTGAAGCCGTGCTGATCGATGCCGATCATCCGGCAGCCTCGGCTGATCTGGTCTATGATCTGCGTACCGCCTGTCAGCCCCGCCGTCTGCCCATTATTCTGGTCACCGATAAGTCATCCTATGACATTCCCTCAGGGTGGGACATGGTGTTCAACTCTCAGGCCCACCCTCACCAGATCATGTTGAGGCTGGAGCATATGGTTCGCACCAATGTGGCCGAAGAGGAATATGATCTGCGGCGTGAAACCTTTGCTGATCTTAATATGTCCTCACTGGAATCGCTTGGGTTGGGTGCAGGCTTGCGCATACTTTCAGTAGGTGACCCCGATCCGGCGTTTTTGGGCCTCATGAATACGTTACGCGTGCAGGGCGCTGAGGTTATTGGCGCCTTTTCAAGCTACAGTGCTTTTGACTACCTGCATGAAACAGAATTTGACACGGTAGTGCTGTGGGGCGGATCGACCCCCGCCGAGGCTTTGTCGGTTGCCGCCGGTATGCGCCGGAATACCCGTCTTTATCACACGCCAGTATTCCTGCGGCTGCAAAAAGCCGTGGAGATTGATGTCGGTGAGGCCTATTTGCGGGGCGTCAGCGATATCTCCTATCCCGAAACCACGGAGCCGGAAATTGCTGACCGGATATTGCGTCTGGCCAGAGCCTATCGCCGTCAGTTCACGATCCGCAAAGCTTTGGAGGGCCTGCGCAGTGGGTCGAAGATGGACAAAGGCACAGGCTTGTTCAGCCGTGATCTTTTTGCCTCCCACCTCGCCCGCCTGTCAAAGGCGGCGGCCGAACGCAATCGCCCGTTAAGCGTGTGCGTACTCAAGATCAGTGAGACGCCGGATATCGCCGCCGCTCGCTCTCGTAAGGCGCTCGAGCGCGCCATGCCGCAGATTGGCTCAATGATTTCACGTCTGGTTCGTGCCGAAGATACCGCCGGCAGACTTTCCCCGGAAGTTTTTGCATTGGCCCTGCCCGCCACCCCTTACGCAGCGGCGCAGAATGTTGGCGAACGGATCGCCGCCGTTATCGGTTGCACGGCCTTTGAGGCCGGTTCCGGCAAATCACCCTTTATCGTTGAATTCGATGTGGGGGTGGCCGAACTTATGCCCAATGAGCCCGCAGCCTCAGCCCTGATGCGTGCTGCCGCGGCCGTAAACCGGCGCCAGGAAGCGGTTTAATCCGCACGCCTAGGCAACCAGAGCCGCCAGTTCCTTCATTATTCTTTCCGCTGCCTGAAGGCGTTCGGCGCCGTTTTCCCACTCCCCCTTGACCAGAAGCTTTTGATCGGGACGCAGGCGCCAATCACCGGGGCGTGCCTGAATAAGCCCGATCAGGCCGCCGGGATTGGCAAAATGATTGTTGCGGAACGTGATTACAGCACCTTTTGGGCCAACATCGATCTTGGCAACATTGGCCTGACGGCAAAGGCCTTTGATGCCAACCACCTTAAGCAGTTGTTGCGCTTCATCCGGGATGGGGCCAAACCGGTCAATAAGCTCCGCCGCCAGAGCTTCCCGATCCTCCAGCTTTTCAGCTTCGGAAACGCGGCGATAGAGTGACAAACGAATATTGAGATCCGGAATATAGTTTTCGGGAATCATGACCGCCGCACCCGCGTTGATTTGCGGCGACCAGCCACGATCATCGGCAATGGTGTCACCTTTAGCTTTCAGCTCAGCCACGGCATCCTCAAGCATTTGCTGATAAAGCTCCACGCCAATTTCACGGATATGGCCGGACTGCTCGTTACCGAGCAAATTACCCCCACCACGAATATCGAGGTCATGACTGGCAAGCTGGAACCCGGCCCCAAGATTATCAAGGGATTGCAGCACTCTAAGCCGTTTCTCTGAGGCGACACTTAAGGTTTTGTTGGGCGGTGTTGTCAGATAAGCGAACGCACGCGTCTTGGATCTGCCCACCCGTCCACGGATTTGATATAGCTGGGCCAACCCAAACATATCAGCCCGATGAACAATCAAAGTGTTTGCCGTAGGGACATCAAGGCCGGACTCAACGATCGTGGTCGATACGAGTACATCATACTGCCCCTCATAAAAGGCCGTCATGACATCTTCCAACTGAGTCGGTGATAACTGGCCATGGCCGACAGTGAATTTGATCTCAGGCACCTGTTCCCGCAGGAAGGCCTGAATATCTTCCAAATCGCTTAAGCGCGGCACGACGTAGTATGCCTGCCCGCCACGGTATTTTTCCCGCAGCAATGCTTCGCGGATCGATACCTGATCAAACGGCAGGACATAGGTTCGCACCGCCAGCCGGTCGACAGGGGGCGTGGCGATAATTGACATTTCACGGATGCCGGACAAGGCCATTTGCAGGGTGCGCGGGATAGGCGTCGCTGATAGCGACAGCATATGAACATCTGCGCGCAGAGTTTTTAGCTTCTCTTTGTGCTTGACGCCGAAATGTTGCTCTTCATCAACAATTACAATGCCTAAATTTTTAAAGTTAACCTGTTCCGACAGAATAGCATGTGTCCCGATTACGATTTCAATCTCACCATTTTTCAGGCCCTCACGGGTTTCATCGGCGTCTTTGCGCGTGACCATACGCGACAAATGCCGCACCCTGACGGGCCAGCCCTGAAAACGCTGACTGAAGGTCTTGAAGTGCTGCCGCGCCAGCAATGTCGTCGGGCAAACTATGGCCACCTGCTGCCCTGACATAGCGACGACAAATGCGGCCCGCAGCGCCACTTCGGTCTTACCAAAACCAACATCACCGCAGATGAGCCTGTCCATAGGGTGACCCTTAGACAGGTCTTCGAGCACATCGGCAATGGCATTTAGCTGATCTTCGGTTTCCTCATACGGAAACTGAGCGCAAAACTCATCATAAAGCCCCGATGGCGGATCAATCTGAACCCCAATTTTTAGCGCTCTGGCCGCCGCCAATTGAATGAGTCCGTCCGCCATCTCACGCAGACGGTCTTTAGTCTTAGCCTTACGGGCCTGCCAACTGGCTGACCCCAGACGATCCAGTTGAGCGCTGTCACTATCCGCCCCATAACGGGTCAGAAGATCGATATTTTCAACCGGCAGATAAAGCTTAGCATCGCCAGCATATTGCAGTTCAAGGCAATCATGCGGTGCCTGATCTACAGTCAGCGTTTTCAAACCATCATAGCGGCCTATGCCATGTTCAATGTGGACGACCAGATCACCTTGAGACAAGGCTGAAGCTTCGGCCAGAAAGTTATTAGCTCTGCGTCGTTTACGTGGTCTTGCTAATCTATCACCTAAGATGTCTGTTTCAGCGATTATGGCCAGGGTTTCGGTTTCAAATCCCTGATCCAGCGGCAAAACGGCGCGTTGTACGGGCTTGGCTTTCGTGCCTGCAATGCCAAACGTCATGGCGTCAGTCCATGTCTTGGCCTGCCTGACAGTTCCCAAACCGTGATCACCTAACAAAGCGGAGAGCCGCTCAGATGACCCGTCGGTCCACGACGCAAAGATAACGCGCTTACCGGCTTTGGATAGCGCTTTGGCGTGATCGGCAACCGCCGTGAACAGGTTAACGCTGTCCTGCAGCCTTTCGGCCGCAAAACTGCGTCCGGGCCGTGCGCCCAGATCAATCACCCCGTTGCCTTCTCCGTGCGCAACCTCAAACCGTCGCATGCGGCACCGCGTCAGCGCCGAATTCCACTCACCAGCGGTTAAATACAGCCGTCCCGGCGGTAAAGCCCGGTAAGACGCACCACCTTTTTGCTCCGACGCCTGTTTGCGGGCCTGATAGGCGTCTTCAATGCTAACCTGACGCTCTTCAAATGCGGCTTCTGCCAAAGGGTCGAGAAAGATCAGGCTGCCTGTTGGCACATAATCAAATACGCTGCTGAGATTTTCGTAAAACAGCGGCAGCATATGCTCCATGCCCTGACGCCGGATACCGTTGGATACAGCGGCATATAAGGGATCATCTCCGGCGGCACCAAAGGCTTCCAGATACCCCTGCCGAAAGCGTTTGATGCTGCTCTCATCTAGCAAGACCTCACTTACCGCCATGAAGTCCAGACCGTGTACGGTTTTTAACGAGCGTTGCGTCTCCGGATCGAATGTGCGCAGGGATTCCAGCGTGTCACCGAAAAAATCGAGACGAACAGGTTCGTCCTGACTTGGTGAAAACACATCGACAATCCCCCCCCTGACGGCAAACTCGCCCTTTTCCGATACGGTCGACACCCGGTTATAACCGTTGCGCGCAAAGTAACTTTCTAGTTTTGCTATATCGATTGTCTGCCCAGGGCGCAGAGACAGAAAGCTATCCTTAGTAACCTGTCTGGGCGCTACTTTCTGGCTGATGGCCGCCGCCGTTGTCAGCAGCAATAAGGGGGTAGCCGTTTTATCCTGACCTGCGACCGCCTGAAGCCGTGTCAGGCTGGCCATACGCTGAGCCACCAACCCGCCACTGGGACTTACGCGATCATAAGGCAGGCAATCCCACGCCGGAAGCTTAACGACCTCCAGATCCGGCGTGTAAAAACTCAATTCTTCGGCGACAGCGTTCATGCGGCCATAGTCACGCGCTATGAACACACCAAACCCTTCGGAACGCACCATGTCGGACAGGATCAGGCTGTCGAATCCTGAGGGGCACCCGGAAAGCGTTAATTGGCGGGCATTGCCTGAAATCGCGGCTAAATCAGTCATACTATATTAAATTTTCGTATAAGCTTTTTTGTAATAATCATTGAGTTCATTCATAATTACAGATTGAAACTCAACCGGTGTCGGGTCGCGCTCAATGATCCAACCGTAAAGATCCTGATCAGGCACTTCAATCAGAACCTCAAATATATCTAGTTCGGCATCTGTCATTGTGCTGAGGCGATCATCGGCATAATTGCCCAATATGATATCGGCTTCCTTGAAACCACGACGCCAGGCGCGAAATGACAACTTACGTTCGCGTGCCAGACGGGTATCGTTACGGGGTTCGGTCATGACTTTGTGACTCCAGCCCTCCAATTGAGGGGGATAATACGAACATAATGGGTCGTCGGTGACTATTCATACACCTGACCATACGGCATGATCCGTTCTAATGAGACCGGAGATTCTGTTCCCCTATTACACGTCTTTAGCCGCCCTGAAAGGGGTCGGACCTAAAATTGCGCCGCTTTTGATCAAGCATGTCGGAGCCTTTATACGTGATCTGGTGTTCACCCTGCCGTCTAATATTGTGGAACGCCCAATTACCACACTTAAACTGGCCATAGTCGGTCAGGTTCAGACCATATTGGTCACAATTGATGGCTACCCTGCCAATTTGCGCGGCCCCCAAAGAATACTGACCTCAGATTCAGAGGGCGCGCTGCAAATCGTTTACTTTCATAAAATCAGAGGCTTTGAAAAAAAACATCCCATTGGGTGTAAGCGTTGGGTGAGCGGTCGGGTCGAAAGCTTCAACGGAACCCTACAGATTACTCACCCCGATTATGTGGTTGATGAAGACAGGGTTTCAGACATTCCGCGTTATGAAACGGTTTATCCGGCGACTCAGGCCGTAAGTTCACGAATGATGCGCCGTTTCGTGAGCGCGGCTTTATCAACCCTGCCCGACCTTCCGGAATGGCTTGACCCGGAAATTATACGTAAAGAAGGCTGGTCAGGATTTAGTGATGCTTTGCACAGGGCTCATGCGCCCCAGTCAGTAGGTGATATAAACTCAGACCATCCCTGCCGTCGTCGTCTGGCCTATGACGAAGCGCTTGCGCACCAACTTGCCCTGAAAGCGCGGAAGGCTACGCGTCAGGCCAGCCCAGCTCAGAAAATGCCCCGTCACAGCCTCGCCGACAAAGCTCAGGCAGGATTGCCATTCGCATTTACCGGCGCCCAGCAGCGGGCACTGGGAGATATCCGTAACGACCTGATGTCAGGTTACCGGATGAACCGCCTGATCCAGGGCGATGTCGGCTCCGGAAAAACCTTAGTGGCCCTCATGGCCATGATCGATGTGGCGGAAAATGGCTTTCAAAGCGTCATGATGGCACCTACTGAAATTCTGGCGCGTCAGCATTATGAAAAAGCCGTACCGGTACTGGACGCACTTGGACTGGCCTCCGTCTTGATGACAGGGCGCGATAAGGGCGCTATCCGGGAGCAAAAACGCACCTTAGTGGCCTCTGGCGAGGCTGCAATCATTTTTGGCACCCACGCTGTATTTCAGGAAGGCGTAGACTTCAAAGGGCTGCAACTGGCGGTCATTGATGAACAGCATCGCTTCGGCGTAGGGCAGCGCCAGAAGCTGTTCCTGAAGGGCGACAGTGTGCATTATTTATCAATGTCGGCGACGCCTATCCCGCGCACCCTGGCCCTCACCGCCTATGGCGAAGCCGATCTCAGCATCATTGATGAGAAACCCGCCGGACGTCAGCCTATTCAAACCGCCGTCATTCCACGCGCCCGTCTTGGCGATGTGTTTAACCGGCTTAAAACCGTACTGGCAGAAGGCGCTCAGGCTTACTGGATTTGCCCGCTGGTCGAAGAGACTGCCGAAAGCGATATGATTGCGGTGGAGGCCCGTCACCGCGCACTTACCGAAGTGTTCGGCACTGAAATCGGTCTGGTTCATGGTCGCATGCTATCAATCGATAAAGACAGTGTGGTCAGTCGCTTTGCCTGCAATGAACTCAAGCTGCTCTGTGCTACGACGGTAGTTGAAGTCGGCATTGATGTGCCAAACGCCACCATAATTATCATCGAACAAGCCGAGCGATTTGGTCTGGCGCAACTGCATCAGTTACGTGGGCGTGTAGGCCGCGGATCCGCCAAAAGTGTATGTATTCTGTTATATGACGCACCTTTAAGCAAATCGGCTCAGGCCAGACTTGAACTCTTACGTGACACCGAAGACGGTTTTGCGATCGCCGAAGCCGATTGGAAACTACGTGGTGAAGGCGATGTTTTAGGTGCTAAACAATCTGGTTTCCCGGACTACCGATTTGTTGATGGTGAAAAGCATAGCGATTTGATCGCTATGGCGGCCCGTGATGCTGTCTATATATTGCAACGGGCATCTTCCTTACCGCAAACGCGGCAGCAAGCCCTTAACGTCTTAAAAAATCTGTTCGACTGGAGGCCGGAAACCTCAGATAAAAATGATTAATTCGTTTTCTCAGACGCAATCGCGCGTGCCTTTTGATTGTATGGAAAGCTGTATAGCCGATCACGGAAATCAGTTTTCAGATCGCCGTAGAAAAGATTGTAACTGTTAACCTTCATTCGCGCGATCCACGTCCCCTCGTCCCGGAACGTCGGTGAATTTGGCCTTATTACATAAAGAACCCCGCCACGGCAGCGCGCACTGACTTTGCGTGAAACCAGAGCCGGCGGTGTATCCCATTCAAGCCCGGTCGCATTTGCCGCCCCCAGGCTTTGGCGCTCATCGATGTCCTCTTCGGTAACGCCACCCGTCAGCGGATTTACGCAAATAGTCTCCTCTTTGCCGAGGACAGCAAGATTGTTGTTCTCATTCCAGATCAAGGCGCGCCGCTCAGCCTGTATAGCCTGATCCGGGCGGCCGTCATCCACACTGAGATAGGCCACTACACAACCTGTTTCAGAGCGATTCGCGCAGGCTGTTACGCCATTTGTGGCCTTATAAGCTGAGGTTGGAACAAGGGTTTCAATCATGTAACCTGCGATAAACTGCGAAGACAGTCCTGCATCGGACATGATTTTGCTTCTGATAAGACGATCGACCAACACGCCGCCCTGCTCTACGCCGACAACCACAAACCCGTGCGGACTGCGCCGCTGCTTTAGAAAGGCCTCAAAGGCTTTTTCAACATCGCCATAGGCGAATTGCCGGGCTTCGCGAGCATCCTCACGCCGGGTCAGCATGCTGTAAAGACTGGCCTGCCGGTAACGAGGCGCATAGATATTACCTTCGCTGGCAAAGGGTCCGGCATAATTAGGTAGCTGCACCTGCTCGATTTCAGTAGCTGTCCCGCGGTCGTCGATTGGCCCAAGCCACGCTTTCCCGCCGGTATAGGTCGTGGCATGGACGAAGAACACGTCCGCCTTGCGGGTCGATAAGCCTCCCGTCAGGGACGGATTCATATACCACGCCGTTGCCTTGCCGTAATCCGGCGCCGCAGGACGGCGATAGGTCTGGAACGGAACCTTGGGATCGAGATTATGGCGTTTTATGTCATCGCTAAACATCATCAGCGCCAGAGCTATTACCGACGCTAACGCTATAAGCGCAATTGTGGACCAATTGCCTTTAAACCACCTCGGTTTCAGCATGAATACGCTATGGCCTCGTTTAGTTGTATGATCATCATAGGCTCAGTCATCACGGAGACAAGACACCTCAGGTTTCACATAATGACACAACCGTTAAATCTGCTTAGCGTGAACCTTGTAAGTCTCTTTCGGCCAGCGTTTGTGAGCCCAAAACCATTCTTCAGGGCGCTTTATAACGCACGCCTCAACAAATTTACTGACCTTACAGACCGTGGTTTCAATGTCAGTGCCGCGATTTCCGGTATCATCAACTTCTATAGGGGGATGGACGATCACACGGAACCGGGCTTTGTGCGTACGCTCAACCGACATAGGCTGCAATACCGTGCCAAAGCGCATAGCCAGCCGCGTAGGCCCCGGCGCAGTGTACACAACGCTATCGAAAAATGGTGTGGGAACGCCTTTGTTGAATTTCTGATCGTTCATCAGGGCAACCGATTCTCCGCGCCCCATTGCCAGCAAAAGGTCTTTGGCACCATCACCGCCTTTCGGGGCAAACAACCTTACACCATAACGAAAACGACCGTCTTTAATGCGTTGATCTACATAGGGATTATTTGCCGCCCGATAGGTCATAAGGCAGGGAACTTTGTAATCAACAATAGTTGACGGCATAATCTCCCAGTTCGCAAAGTGACCTGAAATAAAAACAACCGGCGTGTCCGCATGCGCCAGCGCTTCAAGGCGCTCACCGCCGATCACTTCTACACGCCCGTTTGACATGCGGATTCGATCCATGATTGGAAATTCCGCAAACGTCCGGCCTAAATTTTCCCATTGGGCGGTGATAATGCTCCGCTTCCAAGCTTCATCGTGATCAGGAAACGCGATATCGAGATTACGGCGTACCGTTTTCTGTACGCTGGTCAGGGGGCCAAATACCTTCAACAGCCATCCGCCAAGATCAGAGGCTGCATCAACAGGCAAGGCGCGAATTACGGCCACAAACAGGTCGTAAAAAACCGCCTCTATCCGCCAGCCTATATCCTGAAAAAATGTAGTTTTTTTAAGGGCCATAGATGGGTGAACTAATATAAAGTTTTAAAGGTCATGACGCGTCGCCGTTCCAGCTCAAGCCGTAACGGGCTGATGCATTTTAAGCTTTGACTTGGCTATGGCGTCAAACTCCAATAATTCCGAAACCAGCGCTTCAAACTGGCTCAGCGGCACCATATTCGGGCCATCAGACGGGGCATTATCGGGATCTTCGTGAGTTTCAATGAACACACCCGACACGCCAACAGCAACCGCCGCACGCGCCAGCACAGGCACAAATTCACGTTGCCCACCTGAAGACGTTCCCTGCCCGCCCGGTTGCTGAACCGAATGGGTAGCGTCAAATATAACCGGGCACCCGATCTGCCCCATTATAGGTAAGCCACGCATATCGGAAATCAGCGTATTGTAACCAAAAGACGTTCCGCGCTCACAGGCCATGGCATTCGGATTGCCCGCACTGTTGATCTTGGCGATGACGTTTTTCATATCCCAGGGGGCCAGAAACTGGCCCTTTTTAACATTTATAGCACGCCCAGTCTGTGCAGCCGCAATCAGAAGATCCGTTTGCCGACACAGAAAAGCTGGAATCTGAATGACATCAATGACGTCTTTTATGATGTCGCAATGCGCTGATTCGTGAACATCAGTAAGCGTGGGCAGGCCCGTCGCCTCACGGATTTCCTGAAAAATTTCCAGCGACTTTTCCATGCCGATACCACGTTGAGCGCTGGCTGAGGTTCGGTTAGCCTTATCGTAAGATGTCTTATAAATCAGCCCGATATCAAGCCGATCAGCAATATCCTTAAGCGCGTGCGCCGTTTCAAGCGCGTGTTCGCGGCTTTGCATCTGGCACGGACCGGCGATGATAGCGATTTTGTGAGCGCCGCCAATGACCACAGGCTTTCCCCATGGGGTTTTCACATTAATAACCGCATTCGGCTGTACCAAGACCTGCAACTCCTGAAAATTTTGTGGGACGCTAATCCCGGAACATGATTTTGACGTATCAAATGGTTGCTGCCATTCGCTTTGGCAAGCGCTTTTTGAGAGTATCCGATCTATGAACCAAAAACAGCCAAATAATGACGCATCCAATATACCCGCCTGTATGTTGTGGTTCCGATTTGATCTGAGGCTACGCGATCACGAGGGTGTCCGGCTGGCCCTGACCTCAGGCTTACCCATTATTCCGATTTACATATATGACGAAACCTCAGGCACGCGCCCCATGGGGGCAGCCTCAAAATGGTGGCTGCACAGATCGCTTATGGCTTTAAGCGCGGATTTGAAACAGCGAGGAAGTCAGCTAATCATAAGGCGGGGTGATACAAAAGAAATTCTCACAGAGTTGTGCGGAAAATATAACATTAAAATAATAGTTTGTTCGCGAAGCTTTGATCCTAAACTTGAACTAGAGGATGACACATTAGAGAGCCATTTTACGGCTCAGTCGATCCGTTTTAATCGACTAAACACCAGCCTGCTGTCTCCGCCTAATCATATTCGCACCAAGACCGACGAGCCTTACCGCGTATTCACCCCCTTTTATCGGGCATTGGTGGCTGCGGGTTATACCGAACCGGTCATACCTTCGAATCAGGCATATGATTGGAACGCACCAAAGCGCTGGCCCGAATCAGAATCGATTGATGATTTAGGCATCAGTCACACGAAAACCGCTTCGGGTTCTGACTGGGCTGATGGCTTCGATATCTGGAAACCCGGCGAAAACGGAGCCCTCAACAGACTGGATGACTTTATTGAGCATGGTCTTAGATACTATGCCGACTATCGCGATAGGCCGGATATGGACGCCACCTCAAAGCTTTCCGCCCATCTGCGTTTTGGAGAAATCAGTCCTCACAGAGTATTAAAAGCCATTCACGACACACAGTTTCTCCACCCCAATCTGGCCATTCATGCTGATAAGTTGCGGTCGGAACTGGTTTGGCGCGAATTTTCCTATGGCCTTCTGGCTCAACAGCCGAGACTGCATGAGGCGAATTTCAAAACCGGATACGATGGTATTGAATGGCGCAATAATACCAAGGAGTTCAACGCATGGAAACGCGGGTTGACCGGCTACAGTCTGGTAGATGCCGGGATGCGTGAGCTATGGCAGACAGGAACCATGCATAATCGCGTGCGTATGATCACCGCCTCTTTTCTGATCAAGCACCTTTTGATTGACTGGCGGTGGGGTGAGAAATGGTTCTGGGATTGTCTGGTTGACGCGGATCCGGCCAATAACCCCGCAAGCTGGCAATGGGTGGCGGGCTCCGGCGCGGATGCGGCGCCCTATTTTCGGATATTCAACCCCATCACTCAGGCCGAAAGCTTTGACCCCAAAGCACTTTACCGGAAAAAATATGTAACCGGCTTCACACTAAATAGGCCTGAACAGAAATTGAAAAAAACAACGGGCGGCCTGTTTGATGCCCTTGAAAGCGATTTAAATCCGGCACCCATTGTCGATCACGCTTTTGCACGGGAGCGCGCGCTGGAAGCGTTTGATAACCGCCATAAATAGGCTAGACATATCATATCCATAAAGCTCGGAGCCGACATGTCCTCATCTCAGATCGGTGTTGAATGCCTCTCGAAATTACTGACAAGCCGCGACGTCAGAATCATTGATGGCAGTTGGGCGCTGGATGGATCAGATATGCATGCCGCGTTTCTGAAAGAACATATCCCCGGTGCTCAGCTTTTTGACATTGAGGCCATCAGTGATCGCAGCACCCATTTACCGCATATGGCGCCTACCCCCGATCAATTTGCAGAAGCAATGTCTGATATGGGGATTTCTGAAGCGGATCATGTGGTTGTCTATGATCAGCAGGGCCTGTTCTCAGCCGCCCGCGTATGGTGGACATTTAAACTGATGGGACACCCTAAAGTTCAGATTCTGGCAGGTGGGTTACCAGCCTGGAAGGCCGCCCATATGCCTGTAACTGAAGCCATAGATAATAAGCACCGCACCGCTTACAAAGCTGATTTTAAAGCAAATATGGTCATTGGGATGGATGAGATTTTCTCAGGCCTGCCCCATGATCAGTTTATGATATTTGACGCCAGATCCCGCGCGCGCTTTCACGGCCTGACACCTGAACCGAGGGACGGATTACGCAGCGGCCATATCCCTCAAAGCCATAGCCTGCCCTACACCGAGCTTCTAACCGAAGGCCGCCTCAAGCCCAGGGAAGAGTTGCAGGCTATATTTACCCATATGGGTTTGATACCAAATCAGACCGCAGTCACGACCTGCGGCTCCGGCGTTACAGCCGCGATTCTGGCGCTTGCACTGTATGAAATCGGCCATGAGGCTGTGAGGCTTTATGACTGTTCATGGGCACAATGGGGACAGGAACATCTTGATACCCCCGTCTCCGTTTAGCCTAACGCGCGGGCGGAGCATAAATTAGGCCCGCAGGCGCGCCATTCCACTGCGCATTAAGCCCACGATCCAGATTAAGCGGCGAATTACGGCCAATATTTCTATCGAAAATCTCACCGTAATTACCGACCCGCTTTACAATATTATAGGCCCATCTGGCATCCAGCCCCATACTTGCCCCCCAGGCACTGTCGCCACCCAGAAGTCGTTTAGCCTCTGAGTTTTGAGTCGTTTTTATTTTGTCGTCGATGTTTTGTGACGACACGCCATACTCTTCGGCCAGAATGGTCGTATTTAAGGTCCAGCGGACAATGTCATCCCACTGCGCATCCCCTTCGCGTACAACGGGCCCTAAAGGCTCTTTGGAGATCACGTCCGGTAAAATGACGTGGTTTTGTCCATCATCCAGTGTCGTTCGCGCCGCCGCCAGTGCCGATATATCGGAACTGAAAGCATCACATTTTTCAGCTGTGTATAAGCTGCGCGCCTCATCCTCGGTCGCGACAACGACCGGCGTATAGTTGATGGATTTGGCCCGAAAATAATCCGCCAGATTAAGCTCCGTCGTGGAGCCACTCTGCACACATATACGGGCACCGTTTAGCTCTGTTGCGCTGTTCAGCCTCAAAGACCTGCGCACTAAAAAACCCTGCCCGTCATAATAGTTTATACCGGCAAAATTCAAGCCTTCCGAGGCGTCTCGCGATAAGGTCCAGGATGAATTGCGCCACAGAACATCAATCTGCCCCCGTCGCAAGGCCTCAAAACGCTTATCCGTCTCCAGAGGGATGTAATTAACGCGGTCAGGGTCACCAAATATCGCCGCAGCCGTGGCCCGGCAAAAATCAACATCAAAACCCTTCCATGTCCCGCGGTTGTCACGATATGAAAATCCGATTAACCCCGGATGGACACCACAGTTTAACTTACCCCGCGCGCGCACGGCTTTTAGAGTCGCACCGTAAGTACTTCGTACAATCTTATCCGTTGAAGCTTCATTTTCAATGGGTTTAGGCGCTGATGCCGAACGCTCTTCAGACGGGTCGGGCGTGCATGCGGCAACGAACATCACGGCGGTAATAATAACCACCAGGGCCGTACCTGTCAGATGAGTAAAATGCCGCGACGGCATCAGGACACCTTTGATCCACAAAAGGTAAGCTCAAACCTTAGGACGCTTCAAAAGGCGGGTCAAAGATAAATAGCGGGTAAACCAACCATTTTATAGTTCAACCAGATAACCATTGGCGACCCCGGCAGGATTCGAACCTGCGACCGTCCGCTTAGAAGGCGGATGCTCTATCCAACTGAGCTACGGAGTCTTTTATGGCGCTTAAAGCCTTAGTGCGTCCAGGACTGCCTGCGATTGTAGGCGAAGTTATCAGCATAGGCCTTGATAATCTTGGGCGGCACTTCCGGCTCTATCAGCCGGAAGGCAATACCGTGGTGCTCGGCATAGTTTACGGCCTGATCCTTGGTTTCAAAGGTCAGACGCACTTGCGCACGCGTATCGGCAGAACTAATCCACCCCATAAGCGGGTCGGGGTGGCGCGCTGATGCAGGCTCAAACTCCAGCACCCAATCCTGGGTCTTTGCCTTACCCGATTGCATAGCGGTTTTGGCGGGTTTGAAAATGCGTGCAAACATACTCACGTCTCCTGCAAGAATCCGGGAAGGCTTCTCTTTGGCTAGTTACTATCAAAGTCCGGCAAATGCAAATCCGGCCACAGGGTTTGTAACATTAAAAAAGCGGCTCGAAACGAACCGCTTTTTTAATGGTCGGGGTGAGAGGATTCGAACCTCCGGCCTCCTCGTCCCGAACGAGGCGCGCTACCAGGCTGCGCCACACCCCGACGCTTTGGGAAGCGGTTGTTTAGTCGCAGCGCATTTCTTTGGCAAGAGCTCCGCATACAAATTCTTTTAGGTTTTTATTTTTCGGTGGAAACCTGAAACTCAGGTATAAAAAAAACGGCTCGAAACGAACCGCTCTTTTTAAATGGTCGGGGCGAGAGGATTCGAACCTCCGACCTGCTGCACCCAAAACAGCTGCGCTACCAGGCTGCGCTACACCCCGACGTCTCTTATGCAGAGAGGCGCGCTTATTGCCACTTAAGCCTTTAGGCCGCAAGCCCTATTTAGTTAAGACTGGGCGGTTTTATGGGTTTGCCGCGAAAAAAGGGTGTATAATCTGATCTCCGACCTTGATACCCAGTTTGTCAGCAAGCCCTCCCTGAATTTCAAGCACCCCTTTGGCGGGCGCGAATGATGGTAACGGGGTTTCGTCAAACGGTTGCGCCTGCTTTTGAATGGACACAATCCGGCCCTCAGAGGAAATATAAATAATATCAAGAGGAATAACCGTATTCTTCATCCAGAAGGCACGCTCGGATGTATCCGGAAACTCAAACAGCATCCCCTGAGTTTCCGGCAGATTTTTACGATACATCAGGCCCTGCTCGCGCTCAGAAAAGTCATCAGCGATTTCAACCCGGAACTCATGTACGGCGGTCGGCGTTTTTACCGTTAATGGCTCAAGTGACGAATACGGCTTTATCTGAGCATTGTCAGTAAGCGGTTTTGCACATGCGCTAAGACCGGCGAACGCCACCGCCACAGACAGCATAACTGCGGTCAGGGACGATCCCGCGGAGCCAGTTTTTAGATGAAGATTCGGCATAAAAAATACCTTCCTGAATAACTCAGGAAGGTATGACATAGAGCCCCACTTATGGCCAGAGCCACCCGGCCACAATGCAATCAGGCAAAAGCTTTGGGCTGGACTTCCGTAACCACCAGGCCTTTAGGGCCTTCCCCAAAACGAACCATGATAATTTCACCTTGCTGGACGTCTTCGAGCCCAAAGCGGCGAAGCGTCTCAATATGGATGAAGATATCGGTTGGATCGTTTCCGCGCACGACGAAACCGTAGCCTTTGGTACGATTAAACCATTTGATCGTGGCGGCTTCTAAGTCACCCACGGTTATGGCGTTTACGGCGGCACTGGAATGAGGCTTTGCATCTGAAAGGGTCGAACGTACCGGCGAGACGGCACCTTGCTCGCCCAAATGATCAATCTGAATAACCTGCCAGCCCTTAGCACGTTTAGCTATTTTGCAGCTTATCTCCGCACCTTCGTTAGCCGAATCACGGCCAATGTCACGTAGACTTGAAATGTGCAAAAGCACATCACGCATGCTGGTAAGTGATGAATCCTGCGGGACGATAAATCCGTAACCTTTGGTTGTATCAAACCATTTGACATGACCATTGATTTCGACGAGCGGCTCAGCTTCAGCCCGATTATTCAATTCGTACAAACTCATAATCCCTCACCACGCCATATAAACTTCATCAAGTATAAATATTAATAACACGGATATCCCAAAAGAGGGAGGCCCTTTTGATTCTTTTTCTCAAAAAATGCGAAAGTATCCCCCGTGCAACAACCCCCGGTAACCCTACACAGCCATCACGGCTTAAGGTTAATCGAACGCGTAATATATATATTAAATTTAGCGAATATGTCAGTCTTGTTTCAAAACCTTTGCGATAGTGGCTTAAAATCAACACTATCGATTTTCAGGGAAACAGAGAAGAGTGCTGGCAGTCCCTAGGGGAGTCGAACCCCTCTCTTCAGGTTGAAAACCTGACGTCCTAACCGATAGACGAAGGGACCGCGTGCGCATCTATTAAGCCGGTTAACCGGCAATCTCTTGGCAGTCCCTAGGGGAGTCGAACCCCTCTCTTCAGGTTGAAAACCTGACGTCCTAACCGATAGACGAAGGGACCGCATCAAGAGGTGCGCTTGATAGCGTCACAAAATAAACGATGCAAGCCTTATTTTTGGTATTTTACATCGACTTGTGAATATCTAACTTCGGGCCTGGGCGACGTCCTCGATCTCAAGCTGCACCCCTCTGCGGCCCATATAATCGTCCGCTTTCAATCGTCCGGCGACATGTACCCGGCCGGGCGGACGAAGCAACATCTCTCCAATAGCGGTATCTTCCGCGCGCCAGGCTATAGCCTTTATTCTATGGCCGCGGTCATCATCCAGTTGAACCCGAATGTGGCCGCCCTTCATGACCGTCGCATAGCTGACAAGCATATGAGAGAGGGCAAACACGGGCTCCGGGTTACCTTGTCCGAACGGTGCCATAATCTCAAACTCCTCCAGCAGATCACGCGTAGCCCCGGCACAGCTTAGGGCGGCGTCTATTTCCAGCCTCTCCCGCACGGCCTCATTACCTACTTGCTGGCGCACCTGCGCGTTCAGAAAACTGCGCAGATCATTGATACGATCGCGCATCACGCTCAAACCCGCCGCCATGGCGTGACCGCCGCCGGAAATGGCGATACCGGCTTCAAAGGCGGCCCCCACGGCATGACCCAGATTTATCCCCGGCTGAGACCGCCCGGAGCCCTTGCCAATCCCCGAAATGGGATCAATGCCGATGACGATAACCGGCTTACGCCAACGCTCACGCAAACGCCCGGCCACGATTCCTATGACCCCTGGATGCCAGTCCTCATGAGCCACAATGATCACATCATCGTCCTTAGTCAGTAGATGTTCGCGCTCAGCTATGGCAATTGCCTGCTCCAGCACTTCAGCTTCGACCTCACGACGTGTCTTGTTGAGTTCATCCAGTTCCTGCGCCAGAAGCCGAGCTTCACTCGCATCATCAGTTGACAGTAGCCGCACCCCAAGATCGGCGCGCCCTACCCGGCCGCCAGCGTTTATCCGCGGACCAATGACAAAACCTGAATGAAAAACGCTCATCAGGCTGTTGGCGCCATCCTTTTGTTTAAGATCCAACCCCGTCACTTCAATCAGTGCCTTGATGCCGGTATTATCAAGGCGCGACATGACCTTAAGCCCCTGAGAGGCCAGCGCGCGGTTAAAGCCGGTAAGCGCCGTGACGTCACAAATGGCCCCGAGGGCCGCCAAATCCAGCCACTGGCGCAAATCCGGTTTGGCGCGTGCGGCAAAAAACCCTCGCCGCTCGGCTTCACGATTGAGGGCGGCCAGCACCACGAACACAACACCCGCAGCCGCCAGATTGCCTTGCCCGGACTGACAGTCCGGTCGGTTAGGGTTTACGACGGCCAGACATTTCGGTGGGGCCTCACGCATCAGGTGGTGATCAATCACAACCACATCAAGGCCAATGGATGCCGCATACTCAAGGGCATGATGCGCCGAAGCCCCGCAATCAACCGTGACCACCAGATCAGCACCATTGGCTTTTAATGTATCAAAGGCCGCGACTGACGGGCCATAGCCCTCCGTCAGCCGGTCAGGCACATAGACCTGAAGTTCATGGCCCATATGACGATACCAGCGCACAAGCTGGGCGGCACTGGTCGCACCATCGACATCGTAATCCGCAAAGACATAGATCGACTTCTTATAGTCCAGCGCATCCAGCATGGCCGCAACCAGAACCGGCATGTCCGCAAACCCTTCCGGGTCGGGAAATAAGGCTTTCAAGGTCGGCTGCAGATAATCCTCAAGCCCCTCTGGGGTAATACCGCGACCCGCAATGGATTGGGCTATTGGCTCCAGATACGCTCCGGCTATCTCGCCTTTCATGGCAAGCAGATTTGTGATCCGATGCACATCATCTGATGGAGTGTTCAGGCCGTGACGTTGGCTCCAGATGCGCCCCGTTGCGGAACGGCTTACATCAAGATAGGCGGTAATAGTCTGAGAATCTGGCGTCACAATATGTCCATCAAAGGGGCCTGCGCATCGACAGCTTACGGATCGTGCGGGTCTTTGACATCATAACCAGAGTCTCAGTTGTTACAAACGCTTCCCCGCGTCCCGACTGTTCTTTTTGAACCCCCTTTAAAAGGGCACCGTGGGTTACACCGGTCGCTATAAAAACAGCATCAGAGCTTACCAGATCGTCCAGCATGTATTTGCGGTCAAAATCAGTTACCCCCAGTCTGACGGCGCGACCGCGTTCATCATCATTTCTAAACATCAGACGCCCCTGAAACTGCCCGCCGACGCATTTTAAGGCGGCGCAGGCCAGAACACCTTCCGGGGCTCCACCCTGCCCCAAATATATATCTATTGCGGTTTCAGACTGAGCCGTGTGAATAACGCCGGCCACATCGCCATCTGTAATCAAATGGACGCGTGCGCCTGATTTACGAAGTGACGAAATGATCTTTTCGTGACGGGGCCGATCCAACACGCAGGCCACGATTTCATTGACCTTTACACCCTTGGCCTTGGCAAGGTTATGAACATTTTCTTCCGGCGTTGCATCCAGATCGATCGTGCCTTCGGGATATCCGGGACCGATAGCGATTTTGTCCATATAGGTATCGGGCGCATGTAAAAGCCCGCCGCGCGGGGCAAATGCGATCACTGCCAGCGCGTTAGCCATGGCCTTGGCCGCCAGCGTGGTGCCCTCTAGTGGATCAAGGGCTATATCAATCTGCGGCCCCTTGCCTGTACCTACGGTTTCCCCGATATAAAGCATCGGCGCCTCGTCGCGCTCCCCTTCGCCTATGACGATGCGGCCATCCATATCGATAGAATTGAGTGCCGTGCGCATAGCATCAACGGCGGCTTGATCCGCGGCTTTTTCATCACCGCCCCCTACCTGAGAAAACGCCGCAATAGCGGCTTCCTCAGCCACCCGCACGACATCAAGGCTGAGCGTAAAATCTGTAATTGGCATGTTTTTTCTTATACTTCCTGGCCTGAGTTTAGTTTTTTAATTATGTTATCTATCTGGGGACGGCGGGAGGACTACCCTGGCGCGGGCAGACAGAGCAAACTGATGGATGTCGCCGCAATTGTTCTTTGTCACGGGCTGGCTAAGATCGGCATTGAGACGCGCACGTACGCTTGAGCTGTAGGATGCAGGATCGATAGCATCCCACTTAAGACCCATGACGGCTTGCTCCAGCGCATCTTCGCGAGCTTTGATATCGCTCACGCGCTGTTTGATATCGGATGATGTCGGAATATTATCAGGTGCCGCGGGGAAATTGGACCACTTGGGAAAGCCCCTTTCATCACGCTCAATATCCCTGACAACTGTCGCGGTAGGCATTGGCGGAGCGGGTGCTGGCGCATCTGACGTAGTGACTAAAGGTGCCGCCGCCACAGAAGGCGTGTCGGCACGACAGATAACATCGCCTCTAAGAGGGGCCTGTGTTTGCGAAAATGCCGAATGCGGCAGCAGGCCTAATGCACTAAGCGCAATAACCGAAATGTAACGCTTGTTCATATTCGCGGCTCCTTTGTGTGAGCTTACCATACGCCCTCACCAGATCGGCAGTAATAAAACCCTATGACACGATCTGAAAGGAAAAAATGACCTAACGATGTCACACAAACTGCCCATCGCATGATTATGTTGATATGATCACTCAAAGGTCATGATTCATAGCAAAGGGATTTACATGCCGTCTGCCCGCCCCCCTAAAGCCAAGTCCCATATTGGCTCTGCTCCGAAATTACAGACCGAAACAAAAACATTAGAAAAAGAGAATAACAATAAGACTAAAAAGGTTTTATTTGCTAAAGAAGATGCCTCCTCGCGTAAGGCGCTTCCGAAAAAATCCACTCCCAAAGCATCGACAAAGCCAACTCCAATTGAGGCAGAACCTCACAAAACGTCTCAGCCACAGGCTGATGTACCGAACGACGGTCCGGCTTCAGCATTTAATCCGGATGCCCTGAAAAATCTTGAGGATTTGTCGCTAAATCTGGCCAAGGCGGCGATGACGGCGCAGAGTGCTTTGGCTCAAACCCTGTTTCGGCCTCATGATGCAACGGATAATGTGCCGTCCGATCCGTTTCAGGTCGGCCCCGCTATGACCACGGTGGCTAATGCTCTGGCCTCAAATCCTGATAAGCTCGTTAATGCGCAAACCGAACTCATTACTGGCTATTTACAGCTTTGGGCCGCCATGACCCGGCGCAGTCTCGGCGCCGATGATAATACCGAAATGCCCTCAGCCAAAATCAAAGATAAACGGTTTTCTGATCCGCGTTGGGAGCAAAATGTCATTTTCGATATGATGCGGCAGTCATATCTGTTGTCGTCTAACTGGTTAAACAACCTTATTTCATCCGTAGAAGGCATTGATCCCATTGCCAAAAGGCGTGTCGAGTTTTTTACAAAACTGGTAACGGATGCCTTTTCGCCATCAAATTTTCTGATGTCTAACCCGGCTGCCCTTGACACCCTGATGAACACAAACGGCGAAAGTCTGGTCAAAGGTATGCAAAAGTTTGCCGAAGATCTGGCGCGCGGTGATGGTAAACTCAAAATTTCGCAAGCCGATTACGCACATTTTGAAGTTGGCAAAAACGTCGCCACGACGCCGGGTAAAGTTGTTTATCGAAATGCCTTTTTTGAGCTATTGCAATACACGCCTACGACTGAAAACGTGCGTGAAATCCCCCTGCTCATTTTCCCGCCATGGATCAACAAGTTCTACATACTTGATCTACAACCTAAGAATTCTCTAATCAAATGGCTGACAGATCAGGGATTTTCAGTTTTCGTGACCTCCTGGGTAAACCCCGATGCATCTATGAAGGATGTCACCTTTGAAGATTACCTTACCCAAGGTGTTTATGAAGCCACAAAGCAAGTCATGGCGCAGAGCGGCACCAAAGCCGTTAATGCTGTCGGCTACTGCATTGGCGGTACATTGTTGGGCACAGCTCTGGCGCATATGGCGGCCAAAGGTGACAACAGCATAGGCTCAGCCACCTTTTTTACGGCTCAACATGACTTCTCCGAAGCTGGCGATTTACTCCTTTTTACCAACAATGCCTGGATCGATGAGCTGGAGCGGCAAATGGATGCGGCGGGCGGGGTTTTGCCGGGTGCGGCTATGGCCGATACCTTTAACGCTTTGCGCGCCAATGATCTGGTCTGGTCATTCTTTGTGAATAACTACCTGATGGGTAAGGATCTTACGGCATTTGATCTGCTGTGCTGGAACGCCGATCAGACGCGAATGCCCAAGGCGTTGCATATGTTTTATCTGCGTAAATTTTACAATGAAAATGCCCTGTCCAAAGGTGAGCTAGAACTGGGCGGCATTAAGATTGATCTTAAAAACGTAAAAATTCCGGTATTTACTCAGGCCGGTCGCGAAGATCATATTGCCCCGCCTTTGTCCGTGTTTAAGGGGGCGAAAATGTTCGGCGGAGACGTGACCTATGTTCTGGCCGGGTCAGGACATATTGCCGGTGTCGTCAATCCACCCGCCGCTCAAAAGTACATGCACTGGATCAATAAAAATCTGTCTGCAGCGCCAAGCTATGATGACTGGTTCTCGAAAGCGGCCGAGCATCCCGGATCATGGTGGCCCTATTGGGCTGAGTGGCTGCATGCCAAATCCGGCGATTGGGTTGAAGCGCGCGATCCCTCAAAAGGCCCGCTTAAACCCATTATGGACGCACCGGGCAGCTATGTGATGGTCAAATCTTAAGCTGAACTTGTATATTGTATACATTTAAATTAAGGGTAAGGTCGTATTACCGGAGCTAAGATATGACCGCGACCATTACCCTAGATGAAGCTTTAAATCTTTCGATTAATGTCCTAATAGACAATGGTTTTTCAAAAAATCATGCTCAATCAATAGCCAGGGTTATATGGGCCTGCCAGAGAGACGAATGCCAATCTCATGGTCTTTATCGGCTGCTCGTGTGCGTTCATACCCTACGTTCCGGCAAGGTTTCGCCAGATGCAGAACCCGAAATCAGTGATGCCGCGGACACGCTCGTGCGCGTGGATGCCAAAGGGGCCTACTCTCTGCTGGCTTTTGACATGGGTCGCCCGCTTTTAGTTGAAAAGTCCAAACGCCATGGCATGGCAGCACTTGCCATCAACCACTGTTATCACTTCTCGGCTTTGTGGCCTGAAATTGAGGCCATCGCGGCGGAAGGGCTAGTAGCTATTGCGATGACCCCAAGCCATAGCTGGGTTGCGCCTTACGGGGGTACCAAGGGCGTGTTCGGCACCAATCCCATCGCGTTTGCGTGGCCAAGACCGGGCGGCAACCCATTTGTCTTTGACTTCGCCACCAGTGCGGCCGCCCGCGGCGAAATCGAGCTTCATCGTCGGGCCGGTAAAGCTATTCCCGAAGGTTGGGCCGTCGATAAGGACGGCAACGCCACCACTGACGCTGAGGCCGCAATGAGTGGCGCCATGCTAACCTTTGGTGGGTATAAAGGCTCGGCCCTTTCGGCCATGATAGAACTAATGGCAGGCCCGTTGATCGGCGATTTCTTAAGTCTGGAATCGCAGGCATACGATGCCGGTACAGGTGCCACGCCATATCATGGCGAACTAATCATTGCGATTAATCCCAAAACTTTCATGGGGCCGGACTGGGCGCGGCATACAGATCGCGCTGAAGCGCTTTTTAATGCGATCATCGACCAAGGCGCGCGCCTGCCGTCACAGCGACGCTATGAAGCCCGCGCCCGCAGTCTTGAGACCGGAGCTGTAACGATCCCGGCCAAGCTATATGAAGACATTTTGGCTCTGTTAAAGCCGTAGTATAATCGTTTCCACGATCGGGCGGCGGTCCCAGATATTCTGGGCCGCTTTTTTCAGTACGCGCGCCACGGTTGTCTCAACCGTGACATCATCATCCCGTTCTTCCGGCGACAATTTTTGCAGCGCCTTTTCAACCAGATCGCACATATTTTCCAGTTGATCGGAGATGGTGTCGTCATCTTCAAAGGCCAGCCCCAAACCGCGGACTTCGACAATCGAGACCAGTTTGTTTTTACGATCCAGCGCAAACGAGCAAAACAGCATGCCATTATGAGCAGCGTGACGGCGTTCGCGCAGAGCGTCAGCGCCTTCGGGCACCAACATACCACCATCAACAAACAGGCGCCCTGCATGCACTTCATCTATAATTTCAGCCCGACCGGGTGCCAGGCGCACCATATCGCCGTTTCTAGGCGTAATCTGTTCTGGCACGCCGATTTCAGCGGCTAAGGCGGCATGTTTCTGCAGATGTCGGCGCTCACCGTGGGTAGGCACCGCAATACGTGGACGCGCCCATTCATACATCTGACGCAGTTCGTCGCGTGCCGGGTGCCCGGAGACGTGAATGCCCGGATGATCTTTTTCCGTATGAATTTCAACGCCTAAATCCGACAGGCGATTTTGCAGGGAGCGAATGGAAATTTCATTGCCTGGAATAACCCGCGATGAAAACACACAAGCATCACCGGATTTGAGTTTGACCAAGGGGTGATTACCGTCCGCTATCCGCGACAGAGCTGCCCGCGGTTCGCCTTGAGAGCCGGTGCACAGATAAAGCACTTCGGTGGGCTTCATTTTGGAGGCTTCGCCTTCGGTCACAAATTCACTGATCCCGCTCAACAGGCCGACGTGTTTCGCCGCCGCCGTCATGCGGTGCATGGAACGGCCTACCAGACATACCCTACGACCGCAGGCTTCGGCGGCCCGGATTACGCTGTCCATCCGCGCGACGTTAGATGCAAAGCAGGCCACAGCCACCTTGCCTTTCAGGGTCTTTATCACCTTAGCCAGTTCGTCACGAACGCCAGCCTCTGAGCCTGATGCACCTTCGACAAACACATTGGTAGAATCGCAGATCATGGCCAGCACGCCGTCATCCCCCAGCTTTGTGATGGCGCTGATGTCGGTCGCTTTGCCGGTGATCGGGTCGGGATCTATTTTCCAGTCACCGGTGTGCAGGATCGTCCCTAACGGGGTGCGGATAGCCAGCCCGTTTGGCTCAGGTATCGAATGGGTTATTGTAATGTAATCAATCTCAAATGGCCCAATCTTAATGCTACCTCCTAACGGAACTTCGGTAAGATCAAAATCATCGACCCCAGCTTCACGAAGCTTTTCCCGGATTAGAAATGCCGTAAAAGGCGTGGCATAGAGGGGCGCTTTAATCTTATCCCACAGCCAGCCCAAGGCACCGATATGGTCTTCGTGGGCATGGGTCAGCACCACACCTAGAATGGTTTCGCCTTCCAGAAATTTCGGATCGGGTACAATGACCTCAATGCCGGGCGTCGTCAGGTCACCAAAGGTCACGCCGACATCAACCAGAATCCATTGCCGGTTATCTTCTGGCCCGAAGCCATAGAGGTTCAGGTTCATGCCAATTTCGTTCGAGCCGCCAAGCGGCAGGAACACGAGTTCATCTTTATGTTTTTTCATTTTTTCTTTTATGCTTTTGAAGCGCCTACGGTGCGCTGGTAAATTTCAAGGAGCCCACGCAGGGTCAGATCAGGATCAAAGTGGTCAATTTTGTCGGTTGCGCCCTCAAACAGAGAGGCAACACCGCCCGTTGCGATTACACTCATTTTTTGACCATACTCTGCCTGAATTGAGGTCACAAGGTATTCAATCAGACCAACATAGCCCCAGAATATGCCCGACTGCATGGCCGAGACTGTATCTTTGCCGATTACATGAGCCGGTCGTTCAATTGCAATGCGCGGCAGTTTAGCAGCCGCCAGATGGAGTGCCTGAACCGACAGGTTGATACCGGGGGCAATCGCGGTGCCCTCCAGCGCGCCATCGGCCGCGACAACATCAAAAGTAGTCGCAGTACCGGAATCGATCACGATCAATGGGCCTGAATAGGCGATGTGCGCGCCTATGGCATTGACCAAGCGGTCAGCCCCCGCCTCTTTCGGCTTATCGATCCGCACCTCGATCCCGAGGACGGTATTGTCGCCGACGACATAGGGTTGCTTGTTAAAATAACGCTGCGCCAGTTTGCGCAGATTAAACAAAGACTGCGGCACGACCGAGGATATGATGCAGTCGGTTATCGATTTGAAATCAAGACCGCTCATCTGCAGCAATTGGTACAGGTAGACGGCATATTCATCCGCCGTCTTGGTCGAATCGGTCGACGCACGCCATTGCGCTACCCAGGTTTCCCCATCATGGACGGCAAACAAAGTATTGGTATTGCCCTGTTCTATGGCAAGCAGCATATCATTTCTTTCGCCGGTTCCGCAGTGAGTTGCGTCCGTTAATTGTCCCTATAGGCAATTTCACCACCACTAAAGTGATGAACCACGCCGGATGCATCCATGATCTTCAAGGCACCATATGGGTCAAGGCCTTGCAGTTTGCCATTGATGGAGCCGCCCGCATCCTCTGCCTCGATCAGATGATCACGGCCATAGGCCTGTTCAAGCCAATCCTGAGCGACATGGCCAAACCCCGCCTCCTGCCAAAGCTTTAAGCGCTGATCGAAATAGACGCTCAGGTCTTCAAGCAACAGTAAGGGATCAAAATCTTCGGGTGTCAGAACGACGTGCTTAAGGGCCGCCGTGGCATAAGCTTCGAGTTCCGGCGCCGCAGCGACATTCAGACCAATGCCGACGATGATGCCGAGATAGCCTTCGACCTCGGTAGGCTCACTCTGCACTAAAATGCCGCACAGTTTTTGGTTTTTATAGAGGATATCGTTGGGCCATTTGATCGCCAAGTCAGCCTTATCACGCACCAGCGGCCGCAATAGATCTGTAACGGCAAGGGCTGCAACAAACGAGAGTTGGGTCACATGACCTACGTCTAAGCGCAGTAAACCGTACCAGGATGCCATCAGGTTCCCTGAAAAACCTAACCACGCCCGCCCCCGGCGACCGATGCCGTCCGTTTGCATCCGAGCCTGAATCCAGCCTGATCCAACCACTCCGGATCGCAACCGTTCAACCGCCAGCGTCTGGGTGGACGGCAGGACATCAAAAACTTCAATTCGGGACGAAGAGTAAGATGCCATAGTCGCCGACCGTACCCGGACACCTTTCTTTATTTAAGACCAAAACTGCTGGCCGCCATTTGCGCTAACGGATCAAGCCAGTGAAGGGCCAACATAGCAATCGGAAATGCAAACGCCGCGGCGCCGTAGGCAATCCATTTGGCCTCAGTCGGAGCTTTATCCAGTTCATCGGTCGGGGCATCAAACCACATGACCTTAAGGATGCGCAGGTAATAGAAGGCAGACAGAACCGATGCGGCCAGACCAAGTGCCGCGAATGGCCATAAACCTTCGACCGCCAAAGCTGAACCAAAGATGTAATACTTGCCCCAGAATCCACCCAGTGGCGGCATACCTAGTAACGACAACATCAGGATGGTAATAACGATAGTCATGGGCATGCTGATTTTAGACATACCAGTCAGATCGGCAACATTTTCAACCGGCTGGCCTTTGCGCGACAGAGCCATTTGCACGGCAAACATGCCGAGCGTATCGACCATGTAAAGCACCGAAAACAGCAACAGCGCCTGAACGCCGTATTCAGTACCGGCGGCGATGGCCAGCAACGCATAACCCATATTGGCGATAGATGAATAGGCCATCAGACGCTTGATGTTCTTTTGCATCAAACCGCCTAAGCCACCGACGATAAACGACATAACCGAAATGGCCAGAATGACCTGACGCCATTGCTCAATCGAATCCTCAAAACCGCCCATAAGGACACGGGCAATCAGCACCAGAGCCGCAAATTTAGGCGCGCCTGCCGCAAAGGCCACAACCGGAGTTGGTGCGCCTTCGTAGACATCCGGCGTCCACATATGGAAGGGCGCTGCTGAAATTTTGAACGCCAGACCACAGATCAGGAACACCAGACCAAAGATCAGGCCCGTTTGTTGATTAGCTGCCGCCGCGACCGCAATATCATTGAAATTCATTGAGCCGGTGAAGCCGTATATCAGCGACGCACCGTACAACAGCAGGCCTGACGACAGGGCTCCAAGTACGAAATACTTCAAGCCAGCTTCGGAACCCTTCGGATCATCGCGACGGAAGGCGGCCAGAACATAAAGCGCCAGCGATTGCAGTTCGATACCGATATAGAGCGCAATCAGGTCACCCGCCGACACCATCATGCTCATACCCAGTGTTGCCAGCAGGATCAGAATCGGAAATTCAAAGCGGCGATTGTCGACGCGGTCAAAATAGCCCTGCCCCAGCACAATCACAAAAACGCCCGCGATGTAGATAAAGACCTTGGCAAAGGCGGCCACGCCATCAATGACAAACGAGCCGGAAAACGCCGTGCCGTGTTCAACAAAAGCTGCAAAATAGGCCGCCGCAATAAGCACTACCCCGCACAAGGCGCTGACCGATGTCATACCTTTGTCGCCACGGAAGGCACCAAATACCAGAATAACCAGCGCACCTACAGCGATGATCAGTTCTGGCAGCGCCAAATTCAGACCGAGGTTCAAGTCCATATCAAGCCACCCTTAACCGCCGATAGCCGCTTGGTAGACGCCAACCAAGGCGTCCACACTGACGGTCGTAAAATCAAATATAAACGCCGGATAGATACCCAGCAGCAGCGTGCCCGCAACCAGCGGCACAAAAACCAGAGTTTCGCGCGCGGACAAATCCTTAATGCCCTCAAGCTTCGGATTGGTTACCGGCCCGTACATGACATTCTTGAACAGATTGAGCGCATAAACCGCTGACCAGATCACACCGGAAGCTGCGATCAGGGCCGTCCAGGTCGAGGCCTGATAAGCCCCGGTCATGGTCAGGATTTCGCCGACAAAACCCGACGTGCCCGGCAAACCGACATTGGCCATCGTAAACAGCAGGAACACAAAGGCATAGTGCGGCATCAGGTTGGTCAGACCGCCATAGAAGCTGATCTCACGGGTATGCATCCGGTCGTAAACCACGCCGACACAGAGGAACAAAGCGCCGGAGATGATACCGTGGCTGATCATCTGATAGACCGCGCCCTGAATACCTGCCTGATTGCCGGCGAAAATCCCCATGGTCACAAAACCCATATGCGCAACGGATGAGTAGGCAATCAGCTTTTTGATATCGGTCTGACGCCACGCCACCAGCGACGTATAGACAATGGCGATAACCGACAAGGCCAATACAAACGGCGTGAACATTTCCGACGCCTGCGGGAACATTGGCAGGTTAAAGCGGATGAAGCCGTAGCCGCCCAGTTTCAGGAGTATCCCCGCCAGCATGACCGAACCCGCGGTCGGCGCCTCAACGTGGGCATCCGGCAACCAGGTGTGTACCGGCCACATCGGCATCTTGACCGCAAATGAGGCAAAGAAGGCAAACCACAGCCACGGCTGAGCATTTTCAGCAAATGCGAATTTAGACAGTTCTGGTATACTGGAGGTGCCAGCGACATTCACCATGTAGAGCATGGCGGCCAGCATCAACACCGACCCCAGCAGGGTATAGAGAAAGAACTTATAGGCCGCATAAATCCGGTTCTTACCGCCCCAGATGCCAATGATCAGGAACATCGGCACCAGACCGCCTTCGAAGAAGACGTAGAACAGGAACAGATCAAGTGCTGTGAACACGCCGATGACCAGGGTTTCCAGAATAAGAAACGCGATCATGTATTCGACCAGACGCGTCTTGATCGAGGTCCACGACGCCAGAATACACAATGGCATCAGGAATGCGGTCAGGGCCACGAACAGGATCGAAATGCCGTCTATACCCAGATGGTAGGACAAGGGCCCAAACCAATGAATTTTCTCGACAAACTGATATTCGGTCGTGGTGTGGTCAAAGCCCGCCAACATGACCACGCTCAAAGCCAGCGTCGCCAGTGTCGTCCACAGGCTGATCCACTTGGCATTGGTGTCGATCGCGGCTTCATCGTCTTTGCGCGACATCGCTCGCAGAACAAGTATGACCAGCGCCCCTGCCAAAGGCAGGAAGGTAATGACGCTCAGGAGATTAGGTATAACCAGTGACATTGTTGAAACTTATCCCCTCTTAAGCGGCCAGCCAGAATACGACCCAGGTCAACAGACCCGCGACACCTAAGAACATAACAAACGCATAGTGATAGACATAACCCGTTTGGGTCTTGACCAGATTCTTAGCGGCTTTCAAGGCCGACCACGCCGCCCCATTGGGCCCCAGACCATCAATGATTTTAACATCACCGATTTTCCAGAAAAAATTACCGAGCGCGCGCGAGCCCTTGACCAGAGTGGCCTGATAAATCTCATCGAAGAACCACTTATTATACAGGAAGGTATAGAGCGGCCCCTCATTCGCGGCCATCTTCTTCGGCAGATCCGGGCGCTTAAGGTAGAAGAACCAGGCCAACACCAGACCCAGCAAGGTCACAACCAGCGGTGCAAACTTAACCCACATCTCAACATGGTGCGCATCGTGCATGACGTTATTGGTGGGTGCGGTAAAGATCGCATGGCCCCAGAAATCGTGGGCATGATCACCGACGAAATAAGGCGCAAAGATAAAGCCAGCCGCGACAGCTCCCACAGCCAAGGCCAGCAAAGGCACCAGCATGATCAGCGGGCTTTCGTGCGGCGTATGGGCGTGGTGCCCATGTCCATGATCATCGTGCGCGTGATCGTCATGGCCGTGAGCCTCTGAGTGGGCCATGATGGTCGTCGTGAGCATGTTCCCACTGCTTCTTGCCGTGGAAGGTCATGAAGGCCAGACGCCAACTATAGAAGGACGTCAAAAGCGCTGCCGACAAGCCCATGATGAAGGCAAACATGCCTTGAGGGGTTTCGCTCATCGCCCAGGCAGATTCTATGATCGCGTCCTTAGAGAAGAAGCCCGCAAAGCCTATCTGCGTGCCCGGGATCCCAAGACCTGTAATGGCGATGGTGCCGATGGTCATGACGGCATAGGTGATCGGCATATACTTATATAGCCCGCCCATTTTACGCATGTCCTGCTCATGGTGCATGCCGTGGATGACCGAACCGGCGCCTAAGAACAGCAACGCCTTAAAGAAAGCGTGTGTGAACAGGTGGAACATGGCGGCCTGATAAGCGCCAATACCGGCCGCAAAGAACATGTAGCCAAGCTGAGAACAGGTCGAAAACGCGATAACGCGTTTGATGTCGTTCTGGGTAAACCCGATCGACGCCGCAAAGATCGCCGTAATCGCGCCAACATAAGCGACAATCATCTTGGCGACCGGCGCATATTCAAACATGTGAGACAGCAGACAGACCATGTAGACACCGGCGGTCACCATGGTTGCCGCATGGATCAGGGCCGACACGGGGGTTGGACCTTCCATCGCGTCCGGCAACCAAGTGTGCAGGAAGAACTGCGCGGACTTACCCATAGCGCCGATAAACAGCAGGAAGCAGGCCAGATCAATGGCACTGAATGAATAGCCAAGGAACATCCAGGTCGTGCCGGCCTTGGCCTCGATCATTGGGAACAGTTCCGCAAAATTAACGGTGCCGAACATCCAGTAGACGGTCATGATCCCCAGCGCGAAACCGAAATCACCGACGCGGTTGACGACGAACGCCTTGATGGACGCATTGTTGGCACTGGCTTTATTGAACCAGAACCCGATCAGCAGATAGGACGCCAGCCCTACCCCTTCCCAACCGAAGAACAACTGCATGAAGTCAGCCGCTGTCACCAGCATCAGCATGGCAAAGGTAAACAGTGACAGATAGGCAAAGAAGCGCGGCCGCGACGGGTCTTCGGCCATATAGCCCCAGCTATAGAGGTGGACCAGCGAAGACACCGAGGTGACGACGATCAGCATGGTGGCCGATAAGGCGTCGATCCGGATCGACCACGCCGATTGGAATGTACCGATATTGATGAAGTCCAGCAACTTGACGGTAAAATCCGACATGCCGCCCCAGGTGTGAGCCCCGAACACATACCACGACAGGGCGCACGACAGGAACAACAGCCCGGTCGTAACCCCTTGGGAGGCAATATTGCCAATGCGGCGGCCAAACAGGCCCGCAATCAGCGCGCCGACCATCGGCGCCAGAACCAGAACAGTAACTATGCTCGGCATGATGGATTAGCCTTTCATCATGCTGGCGTCATCGACTTCGATATCGCCGCGATTACGGAAGAAGGTAACGAGAATAGCCAGACCGACCGCGGCCTCAGCCGCTGCCACTGTCAGGACAAACATGGCCATGATCTGCCCTTGTACATTATGCAGATAGCTTGAGAAGGCCACGAAGTTGATATTGACCGCCAAAAGGATCAACTCGATCGACATCAGGATAATAATGACGTTGCGTCGGTTCACGAAGATGCCCAGCACCCCAATCGTGAATAAAATGGCCGAAACGGTAAGATAGTGTGCGAGGCCGATAGTCATTCTTTGATCCCTTCGCCGGTTTTGACCTTGACGATAGCCACAGCGTTTTTGCGCTGACGACCGACCTGTTTAGAAATATCCTGACGCTTGACATTGGTGCGGTGCTTGAGCGTCAGCACGATGGCACCGATCATAGCCACCAGCAGCACAAACCCTGCCGCCTGGAACAGATATACGTAATCGGTATAAAGCACCCGACCGATGGTTTCGATATTGGTCGCATCGGCCGTAAAGGCTTGCGGCTCATTACCTGCGGCCGCACCACGATCAGCGACGGCAAAACTAATCATGATCAGTTCCGTCATGAGTAGCAACGCCACAACGCCGCCAATCGGCAGATAGTTGGCAAATCCTTGCCGTAGTTTGCTGAAATCCACATCCAGCATCATGACAACAAACAGGAACAGAACCGCCACCGCGCCGACATAGACCACGACCAAAAGCATGGCCAGGAACTCCGCCCCCAGCAGCACAAACAACCCGGCTGCCGAAAAGAAGGCCAAGATCAAAAACAGCACCGAGTGCACCGGGTTTTTGGCGGTAATCACCAAAAATCCGGATGCGACCGTAATCAGTGCCATGATGTAAAAGGCTATAGCCATCAAAGTCATAGCGTCATCCTTTACCGGTAAGGCGCGTCAAGTTCGAGGTTACGCGCAATAACGCGTTCCCAACGGTCGCCGTTCGCCAACAGACGTTCCTTGTCGTAGTAGAGTTCTTCGCGGGTTTCGGTCGCAAATTCAAAGTTCGGCCCTTCGACAATCGCATCAACCGGGCAGGCTTCCTGACACAGGCCGCAATAGATGCACTTAACCATGTCGATATCGTAACGGGTCGTGCGGCGTGAACCATCGTCACGGGGTTCAGCCTCAATTGTGATAGCCTGAGCCGGACAGATGGCTTCGCACAGCTTACAGGCAATACAGCGTTCTTCGCCATTGGCATAACGGCGCAGGGCATGCTCACCGCGAAAACGCGGGCTGATCGGGCCTTTTTCAAACGGATAGTTGATTGTCGCCTTGGGCTTGAACATGTACTTCACCGCAAGGCCCGTGGCCCCGATGAAATCCATCAGCATGGCGCCTTTGATGGCTTGGCCGATACGGGACATCATATCAAATTACCTCCGAATACGCGGTAGGCCGCAATCAAAACAACAGCCACTAATGAGGCAGGCAGGAACACTTTCCAGCCCAGACGCATCAATTGGTCGTAGCGATAACGCGGAACGATAGCTTTAGCGATGGCGAACATCACAAACCAGAAAACTACCTTTAGGATAAACCACATCAGACCGTGGATAGCCTCGCCCACCGAGCCGGGCACAAGGAAACCTGCCGTTGGGTATGGCGCCTGCCACCCCCCAAAGAACATAATGGTGATGAGCGCGCACATCAGCACGATGTTGGCATATTCACCAATCATGAACAGCAGATATGGCGTCGAAGAATATTCGACCTGATAACCCGCCACCAATTCGGATTCCGCTTCCGGCAGGTCAAACGGCGGACGGTTGGTTTCCGCCAGTGCCGAGACATAGAACATGATCATGACCGGGAACATGACGATGATGGTCTTGGGCGCAAATGCATGCCAGTTCCAGAAACCGCCCGCCTGATGCTCAACGATACGCGACAGGTTCATGTCACCAACCAGCAGGATCACGCAGATAACAATCAGGCCGATAGAGACTTCATAAGATACCATCTGGGCCGCCGACCGCAGCGCCCCCAGAAACGGATACTTCGAGTTCGATGCCCAACCGCCCATGATGATGCCGTAAACACCCAAGGACGAGATCGCAAACAGATAAAGAATGCCGACATTGATGTCAGATACGACCCAACCCGGCGCAAATGGAATAACCGCCCAGGACATGAACGCCAAAATGAAGGTGATCAGCGGTGCCAGAAGGAACACGACCTTATCGGCACCGGCCGGGATGACGACTTCCTTAAGCACAAACTTGAAGAAATCAGCAAAGGATTGCATCAGACCGAACGGCCCCACGACGTTGGGCCCTTTACGCATCTGCACGCCAGCCCAGACCTTACGGTCACCCCATAGCAGGAAGGCCAGAGAGACCATCACGCCGACGATAACCGCCAGAGCCTGACCGACCGTAATGATCGTCCAGCCCCAGGGTGTGGCCCAAAATGAAGTTGCTTCCATCAGTCGTCTCTCTTACTCGGCGGCCACAGACAGCTTCGGCGCTCGGGCAGCGGAACATTCCGCCATGGCCACGCTGGCTCTGGCTATCGGGTTGGTCAGGTAGAAATCCTTGATATTTGACGCGAAGACTCGGTCAGAGACCTCGCCCTTAGCACCCAGGGTTTTGACATCAAAGCTTTTTTGTGAAGGCTTCACATCTATCCGCCCAAAGGTCGGATGATCGGCGATCAGTTTGGCCCTCAGATCAGACTGGCTGTCATACGGCAAGGTCTTGCCCAGAGCTTCGGACAGGGCGCGCATGATGGCCCAATCTTCCTTGGCGTCCCCCTTGGGGAACACGGCGCGTTCAGCGATTTGCACCCGGCCTTCGAGATTGACATAGATGCCTGATTTTTCGGTGTAGGCGGCTGACGGCAAAATCACATCTGCAATGGCCGCGCCCGCATCACCGTGATGACCGATGTACACGACAAAGCTGCCTTTAAGTTTAGCTGTATCGATTTCGTCGGCACCCAGCAGTACGACAACGTCCAATCCGCCAGCCAACATCGCCTCAGTATCGAGACCGCCACCTTGCGGAACGAAGCCGATATCCAACCCGGCAACACGCGACGCGGCTTGGTGGACGATATTGAAACCGTTCCAGTCGGCACGCACCACATCATATGCACTCAGGACTTCGGAGGCGATCAGGTTAAGCACCGCGGCGCCGTCACTACCAGAAATCGCGCCATTCCCCACCAGAACGGCGGGCTTTTTGGCGTTCTTCAAGACATCTCGGAAAACGTGTTTCTTAAGGTCTTTCAGAGCCTTGGGGCCAGCGCCTAAGTGGACGTAATCATAGGTAAGATCATAGGGCTCACCGATAACCGCCACCTGCACATCGCCCTTGAGCCAGGATTTACGGATACGGGCATTAATTAGCGCCGCTTCATTGCGCAAATCCGTGCCGATCATCAGGATGGCGTCGGCGTCTTCGATGCCAGCAATGCCCGTGTTAAACAGGTAAGCTTCGCGAGCGCCACGGCCGATCTTGGAGCCATCCTGACGGCAATCAAGATTGGTGACGCCCAGTGAAGAGAACAGATCCTTGGTTGCCTTCAAACCTTCGGCATCGATCATATCCCCCGCGATCACGCCGATTTTGTCCGGTGAAGTCGCTTTCAATTTACCAGCAACAGCCTTCAAAGCTTCCGCCCAGGTGGTCGCTTGCAAACCGCCAGCTTTACGAACGTAAGGTTTATCAAGACGTTGACGCGACAGACCATCAACCGCATAGCGGGTCTTGTCGGTGATCCATTCTTCGTTGATGTCTTCCTTAAGGCGCGGCAAAGCACGCAGAACCGTCGGCCCGCGATAGTCCAGACGAATGTGCGCGCCCAGCGCATCCATCACGTCGATCGACTCAACTTTTTGCAGTTCCCACGGGCGATAGTTAAATGACCACGGTTTATGAGTCAAAGCGCCGACCGGGCACAGATCGTTCAGATTTCCCGACAGTTCAGACGATACTGCCTGTTCCAGATAAGACGTGATCTCTGCATTTTCACCGCGTGAGATCATGCCCATTTCGGTAACGCCCGCGACTTCGGTGGAAAACCGAACGCAACGCGTGCACTGAATGCAGCGGGTCATGAAGGTTTTGATCGTTGGGCCAAGATATTTTTCTTCGACGGCGCGCTTGTTCTCAGCATAGCGCGAACCGCCACGGCCATAGCCCATAGCCTGATCCTGAAGATCACATTCACCGCCCTGATCGCAAATCGGGCAATCGAGCGGGTGATTAATCAGCAGGAACTCCATCACGCCTTCGCGGGCCTTTTTGACCATCGGCGTATTGGTGAAAATTTCCTGACCTTCGGCGGCTGGTAGCGCGCATGAGGCTTGCGGCTTTGGCGGTCCGGGCTTTACCTCGACCAGACACATCCGGCAGTTGCCCGCGATCGACAGGCGCTCATGGTAGCAGAAACGCGGGATTTCTTCCCCCGCCAGTTCAGCTACCTGAAGCACGGTCATGCCGGGATCGAATTCGACCTCAACGCCGTTGACTTTTGCTTTCGCCATAGGCTTCAAACCTCATTCAGTAACGCAGGTATCGTAAGATAACTACGCGAAAATACTAACAATTTATCAGAACCAAGACCGGTCGCCAGCGACATAATCTTCGTGGAACTGCTGCTCGGATTTGAGCAGGTAGATGATAAGCTCGATAAACGATATCAGGGCGACAGCTATGCCGGGGATGACCAGAAACCATCCCACCGTCCCGCACACCAGCATGATGACACCGGCGGTGTTCTTACCCAGATAAAATTTGTGCACGCCCCAGATGCCGAAGAAGAAAGTCAACAGGGCGGCCACCCATTTGTTCTTATCGGACAGGCCTGTGGAGACGACATAAACGCTGACGGCCCGGCCATCGGAGGCTTCAAAATCAACCGTCGAGCCCGTCGCAACTGAGCGAGCGCCACCCATAAGGTCTGCGCGGGTAAAGCCATAGCGCACGCCGTCATCACCGCTGATGAGGCCTTGAGCCAAGCTGTCGTCGTATGACAGGACTTTTCCGCGCATATCCCCTACTCCGCCGCTATAGAATGGCCGGCCACGTTAGACTTACGCGAACGGTAAAGCGTGATGCGGTCTTCGATCTCATGGCGGAAATGGCGAATCAGGCCTTGAATCGGCCAGGCCGCGGCATCACCCAGCGCGCAGATCGTGTGACCTTCGACCTGAGTGGTGACTTCGAGCAACATGTCAATTTCCGACGGATCAGCATCGCCCTTAACCATGCGCTCCATAACCCGCCACATCCAGCCGGTACCTTCACGACACGGTGTGCACTGGCCACAGCTTTCGTGTTTGTAGAAATAGCTGAGGCGGGCAATGGCGCGGATCAGATCGGTCGACTTATCCATGACGATAACCGCTGCCGTTCCCAAACCAGAGCGCAGGGCGCGCAGACTGTCGAAGTCCATCGGCAGGTTTTCACACTGCTCGGCCGGAATCATCGGCACCGATGATCCGCCCGGAATGACGGCCTTGAGGTTACCCCACCCACCACGAATCCCACCGCAATGATCTTCGATCAACTGACGGAACGGTATCGACATGGCCTCTTCGACGTTACAAGGTCGCTCAACGTGACCGGAAATACAGAACAGCTTTGTGCCGGTATTATTTGGGGCGCCAAAACCGGCGAACCATTCGGCGCCACGGCGCAGGATCGTGCCGACGACGGCAATCGATTCAACATTGTTTACGGTTGTCGGGCAGCCATAAAGCCCAGCCCCCGCCGGGAATGGTGGCTTAAGACGCGGCTGGCCTTTTTTGCCTTCCAGCGATTCCAAAAGAGCGGTTTCTTCGCCGCAGATATAGGCCCCGGCACCGTGATGAACGTAAACGTCAAAATCCCAGCCGTGGACATTGTTTTTGCCAATGAGCCTGGCTTCATAGGCTTGTTTAACCGCCGCCTCTAACCGCTCGCGCTCAAACACATATTCGCCGCGCAGATAGATGTAACAGGCATGGGCCTGCATGGCGAACGACGCGATCAGGCAACCTTCGATCAGCAGATGCGGATCATGGCGCATAATCTCACGGTCTTTGCAGGTGCCGGGCTCGGATTCGTCGGCATTGACGACCAGATAGTGCGGACGATCCTTAACCTCTTTTGGCATGAACGACCATTTCAACCCGGTCGAAAAGCCCGCCCCGCCCCGACCGCGCAGACCAGAGTTCTTGACGTTAGTGATGATCCACTCGCGTCCATAGGACAGAATATCCTTGGTCGCATTCCAGCAGCCGCGCTGCTTCGCACCGTCAAGACCCCAATCCTGGAAGCCGTACAAATTGGTGAAAATGCGATCTTTATCTTCGAGAATACCCAGTGTTTTGGCCATGTTACGCATTTGCCTCCGGAACGGGTGCATTCGGAATTTTGATCGGCTTTGTGGCTGAGCCATCATAAAGTTTGGGATCGAGCAAGGTCGTCGCCCCGCCAATAGGTTCAGACGTGTGACGACCGTTATAAGGCCCTGCCTTGGGCGACTTACCGGCGGCAAAATCATCAATGATCTGCGCCAAGTTTTCGGGGGTCAGGTCTTCATAGAAATAGTCATTAATCTGGGCCATAGGCGCATTGGTGCAGGCCCCCAGACATTCAACTTCCTGCCAGGTAAATTTACCATCAGCAGACAGCTTATCCTTAGCGCCGATCTTGGATTTACAAACGTCCATCAGCTTGTCGGAGCCACGCAACATGCACGGCGTCGTGCCGCACACCTGAATGAGCGCACTCGATCCTACCGGCTCCAGCATGAACATGGTGTAGAAGGTCGCGACCTCATAAACACGGATCTGCGCCATGCCCAGCATCTTGGCGATCGCGGAAATAGCGGGCTCACTGACCCAGCCTTCCTGCTTTTGGACCAGCCACAGAATAGGAATGACCGCCGATTGACGACGGTTATCAGGGTATTTGGCAATCCACCAGTTAGCCTTTTCAAGCGTTTCGGGCTTGAAGGCAAAACTCTCGGGCTGCTCTTTGGCGAGGCGGCGAACAGACATCAGGCCTCTCTCTCACTATTAAAGAAAAAACAGATCATTGCTTAGCCGCAGCCTCCCAACGGTCGGAGCGCGCCTTCATCATGCGCTGGCTGGCCGCCTTAACAAACGGCAGACGCTTGGCCAGAAGCATGGATACCACGGCAACGGCGATAGACCCCATGACCAAAGGTGATCCGGCATCTTGCGGATTAAATTCGATGTAGAGGCGCACTGAGAAAATGATAGCGAGCATCGGTGCATAAGACACGATGGTCTCAAGCAGAATATCCTTGAGATATCCTTTTGCGCCATCAGGGTGATACGACCAAGCCGCCTTGGCCAGCAGGTAGCGCAGATACACTGCGACCGCCAGAAAACCAAACGACAGCGCGAAAGCCAACCAGATATTCATTAGCGGTCAACCTCACCGAATACGATATCCAGCGATCCCAGAATAGCCGACACGTCCGCCAGCATGTGGCCACGGTTCATCCAGTCCATCGCCTGAAGGTGAGCAAAGCCCGGTGCGCGGATCTTGCACTTATAAGGCTTGTTGGTGCCGTCCGACACCAGATAAACCCCGAACTCACCCTTGGGCGCTTCGACGCAGGCATAGACTTCACCTTCTGGGGTTTTAAAGCCTTCGGTATAGAGCTTGAAGTGATGGATCAGCGCTTCCATCGAGTTTTTCATTTCGGCGCGGCGGGGCGGTGTGATCTTGTGGTCATTTGACAGGACATCGCCCGGCGTTACCCGAAGTTTCTCAATGCACTGCTGCATCAGGCTAACCGAAACCCGCATTTCTTCAACGCGGCACAGATACCGATCCCAGCAGTCGCCGTTTTTGCCAATGACGATATCAAAATCGAGCTCATCATAGCACTCATAGGGTTGCGACTTACGCAGATCCCATTCGACGCCTGACCCGCGGATCATGACGCCGGAGAAGCCCCAGTCGAACGCTTCCTGAACTGAAACCACGCCGATGTCGACGTTACGTTGCTTGAAGATACGGTTTTCGGTCACCAAAGATTCAATATCGTTCAGGGCTCGCGGGAACTCCTTACACCACTGCTCGATATCGTCGATCAGTTCAGGTGTCAGATCCTGATGGACACCGCCGGGGCGGAAATAGTTGGCATGCAGACGTGCCCCGCAGGCCCGCTCATAGAACACCATCAGCTTTTCACGCTCCTCAAAGCCCCACAACGGTGGCGTCAGAGCGCCCACATCCATGGCCTGAGTGGTGATGTTCAAAAGGTGATTTAGTACGCGGCCGATTTCGGAGAACAGCACCCGGATCAACTGCGCGCGCTTAGGCACGTCAACGCCCAGAAGCTTTTCGATCGCCAGACAGAAGGCGTGCTCCTGATTCATCGGGGCGACATAATCAAGACGGTCAAAATAGGGAATGTTTTGCAGGTATGTGCGATATTCCATCAGCTTTTCGGTGCCGCGATGCAGCAGGCCGATATGCGGATCAACGCGCTCAACAATTTCACCGTCAAGATCAAGCACCAGACGTAAAACGCCGTGTGCCGCCGGATGCTGGGGACCGAAATTGATCGTGAACTTACGATCGTCAAAATTCTGACGCGTAAGCTCGCTCTTGAGATCGCTCTGTGGCTTCACATCATCCGCCATGATCACATCCTTCTATCCCACTACCCGAAAACAGCCAGTCTGAACCAGCGGCTTCCGCGAAATTTACTCATCCAGCGTCGGTCTGCGCGTCAATGCCACGAGCAGCCCCGCCACCAGAGTGATAATGCCAAAACCGGAAACCACCAGCATCGACAAATCAAAACTATGCGTCGTCACCAACTGCACCACTGGCGTTGCCAGAAGCACGGCTGAAGCCCCCAATAATGCGGCCTGCGTTTCCGCTGCCGTAAAGCGCCGCACCGCAGCCCCAAAAATCAATATCGCCACACCGACGATGATCGACATCCCCGTCGTCGCCATGCCCTCATCCGGTATATCGGGTGAGCGCGTAAACCATCCGGTCAATTTCATGACGATGGTAAAAAGATACGCCGCCGACAAACTGACGGCAAAAAACTTTACTGCCGACCGAACCGATTTAAACCTACCCATAACGCCCCCCGTTTCAGGTTTTTAGCTGTTTATTTAGCTACTGGCCTTCTCATCGCCCGGCAGGACATAGGACGCGCCCTCCCACGGAGACATAAAGTCAAATTTGCGGAACTCCTGAACCAGTTTTACAGGTTCATAAACCACGCGCTTTTGCGCCTCGTCGTAACGCACTTCGACATGCCCGGTCATCGGGAAATCCTTGCGCAGCGGATGACCTTCAAAACCGTAATCCGTCAGCAACCGGCGTAAATCCGGGTGATTAGCGAACAAAATTCCGTACATATCAAAGGCTTCGCGCTCATACCAATCCGCGTTAGGGTAGACTTCACGAAGGCAGGCTACCGGCACGACTTCATCGGTCATAACCTTAACCCGAATACGCAGGTTCTTCGTCAACGACAAAAGATGGTACACGACATCAAAACGAAGATCGCGCTTAGGGTAATCCACGCCCGTCAGATCAATAAGCTGATGAAAGCGGTAATGCTCGCCGTCTTTCAGCTTAGTCATGATTTCAATTGTACGCTCACGCTCAACCGTCAGCGTCAGTTCACCGTAAGAGAACGTCGCATCCAGCAGGCCATCCTTGAAATCGGCCTTGGCGCGTTCGGCGAGAGCATTCAGTTTCTCTAATGACATAACACCCTCCCCTTATCGTGCGATCGTGCCGTTACGACGAATCTTCTTCTGCAATTGCAGGAGGCCGTACAGCAGAGCTTCAGCCGATGGCGGGCAACCGGGCACATAGACATCAACCGGCACAACCCGGTCACAACCGCGAACTACCGAATAGCTGTAATGGTAATAGCCGCCACCATTGGCGCAACTGCCCATCGACAGCACATAGCGCGGATCCGGCATCTGGTCGTACACCTTACGCAGCGCCGGCGCCATCTTGTTGGTCAAGGTGCCCGCCACAATCATCAGATCTGACTGGCGCGGTGACGCGCGCGGCGCCATGCCAAAGCGTTCCATGTCATAACGCGGCATAGAGGCCTGCATCATTTCAACCGCGCAACAGGCCAGACCGAACGTCATCCACATCAGAGAGCCCGTACGCGCCCAGGTGATGACATCATCGGCCGCCGCGACCAGAAAACCTTTTTCGTTCAGTTCAGCCGAGACCTGCTCAAAAAACTTATCGTGGATGTCGGGATTATAGCCTTCAACGCGCGAGCGGCCCGCCATACCCGCTGCCAAAGGCTGCCCCGACGTTGAAATCAGGCCTGTATTGGAAAGGTCTACTCCCATTCCAGGGCTCCTTTTTTCCACTCATAAATAAAGCCAACGGTCAAGATCGTCAGGAAAGACATCATCGACCAAAAGGCAAACTCCATACCGGCTTGCGGCAAATCAAACATCGACACGGCCCACGGAAAGAGAAACGCGACTTCCAAGTCAAAGATGATGAACAGAATCGACACCAGATAAAACCGGACGTCAAATTTCTGACGGGCACTATCAAAGGCGTTAAACCCACACTCATAGGCCGACAACTTTTCAGTATCCGGGGCCTTGGGCGCCAGAACCAGCGCCGCAACGATAAAGCCCAACCCTAAAACGGCAGCGATACCCATGAAAATGATGACCGGAAGATATTGCAGCAAAAGCGCGTTCATCGGAAACCTCAAATGAGTCCTTTATCTGAAAGTGCTGTTACACCTTAAGGACGGCTGGAATCAAGAAGCGTATTAGACCAACCATCGCACCGCGGCAAATACTCAAAAGGATCAAATCGAGTGTTTTTTGATTTTTGTGTTATTTTTAAAAGCTATTGAGAATTAATCGCATTTTGCAATCAACCTTCCACAGCCATTTCAAAATTTAGAGCTTTTCAGGAACTCGGCGCTTGACACCGCCCCCTCGCCCGAACTATCTAGCGCACCTCCTGACAGGGCAGGGTTGCCAGACCTTAAAATCTCGGCCACACTGTCTTATCGAGAAACTAAAATTTCAGAATGCGGGTGTAGCTCAGTTGGTTAGAGTATCGGCCTGTCACGCCGAGGGTCGCGGGTTCGAGTCCCGTCACTCGCGCCACTTATTTAACATAGGTGGCAACCGCTTCTGAAATTTAAGTTTACGCAGGGCATTAGGGATGCGGGTGTAGCTCAGTTGGTTAGAGTATCGGCCTGTCACGCCGAGGGTCGCGGGTTCGAGTCCCGTCACTCGCGCCACTTAAAATTTTAAGTGGCACCGCATCTCTTTTAATATCCTATGTATTGCAAACCGCAGGCTCAAAGCCTCGCGGTTTTTTTCGTTTAGACGTTTCACGTCTCAGCGCATTTGCAATTTTTCCCAACTGACATATAAAAGCCCACATTCGTGCCAATGTTCGCCGCAAATTCGGTTTTTGAGGCGTCACCAACACAATGTAACGGTATCGACATGTGGGCTGCCTCCGCCAGGTAAAGCGTATTCCCAAGTTTTCATAAAATAATCAGACCTCCACCGGGCCCATGGCTCTGTTTCCGACACTTCTGAAAGTAGCCAGATGCGTAAATCACACCTTCGCAATGCCACAGCCATCGGCCTGATTCTGGCTGCGGGCATATCCGCTCATACGGCGTCAGCCGAGACCAGCATCACGACTGAACGCACAACACCCATTGTCACAGCCACCGCGAACAGCGGCGCCGCAGACGATGTGAAGATCGCTTCGGCTGGATCCATAAAGCTGACCAGCGGCACCGCCATCACTCTGAACTCCAACAATAAAGTGACAACCGAAGGTGCCATTAATATGGCGTCATCGGCTGATAATTCGACGGGTATACTGATAAATGGCGGAACGACTGGTGAGGTTTCGGTAAAGTCGAACATCACGGTCACGGACAATTATACGCCCGCAGATTCAACGACTGACGATGATGATTTTGTTGACGGAGAATTTGCGACCGGCACCGGACGATACGGAATCCGACTTGTAGGGGCGTCGCCTTTCACCGGTAAGATCGAAGTCACCAGCGGCTCGACCATTACTATTGAGGGGAATCAATCCTACGGCATCCGTCTGGAAGCCCCTCAAGTTGGTAATTTTAGCTTTGATGGCGCCATTGCGGCCACGGGTACGGACACCAAAGGCATCTCGATTGAAAACAATGTCACGGGCAATGTCTATGTCAGCGGCACCGTTAATGCGCTCGGCCGAAACGCTTCAGCTTTAAATCTGAGCGGCAACGTCAGCGGCTCTGTGATTCTCGACGGCACCATGGCGGGCACTGGTTATCGGTTCACCTCTTCCTTGAGCGATGCCCAACTCGCCTTGCTTGACCCGGATGACCTTTATCAATCGGGCCAGCTGGTCAGCATTTCGGGCAACCTGTCTAAGGGGCTGTTGCTGAACTCGACCGTAACTGCCGACACCACCAATACCGACAGCGATGGTGACGGCACACTTGACGCCAATCAGACGACGGCCAATCTGACACAATACGGCGGCGCACCCGCTCTGCTTATTGGCTCAGCCACTCAGGATATCACACTCAACAGCGTCGTCACCGCCAAAGCGACCGACAGCTACGGCCTGGTCGTCAAAGGCAATGTCAACGCAGCGGGCCTCTATAAAGACGTCAATGCGACCGCCATTCAGATTGGCGGGCTTGGGCATAATGTGACCCTGCAAAACGGCCTGTCGATTCAAGGCAATATCACCGCTGTTGGCACCAAGGGAAATGCCACCGGCATATCTCTGCTGAGCGGGGCTAATGTCGCCAGTTTCATCAACTCCGGCACCATGCGGGCTACCACGACAACGCTGAATAACAACAGCGCGATTGTGGTCGATATCGCCGCAGGTGCCACCGTACCGACCTTCACAAACAGCGGCACGATCACGGCTACCGGTGCCGGTACAACGTCAAATGCCATTGGGATCCGCGACAGATCTAACAGCCTTACCACCTTTAACAATACCGGCTTCATTACCTCCATAACGGTACCCGCCGACGAGAACAATGACGGTGTCGCTGATACAGCCGTCAATCGTGGCATGGCGATTGATACCCGCACCAATACGGCAGGCCTTACTCTGGTTCAAACCGACACTAAACCGGACGACGACACCATCGCAGCCCCCTTCATTCAGGGCGACATTCTGTTGGGTGCCGGAAATGATTCGATAACCATCAACGGCGGACAAGTTCTTGGAAACATTGACTTCGGGGCTGGCAGCAACACCATACTGCTCGACAAGAAAGCCATAGTGCTTGGTAAAATCACCGGCAGCGGTACGGTCGCACTTGATGTCGCCGAAGCCCGACTGGGCCTCACTGGCGGATCGCAAGTAAATTTATCATCCCTGCATCTTGGGGCGAAGTCAGAGCTTTATCTGGTACTTAATCCCGACACCGCTACAACGCCCTTGCTGATTAATACCGGTACAACCACCATCGACAGCGGCGCTAAGGTGCTGTTGTCCCTGACCGAGATCACTAAAACACCGACACAGTTTACGGTGATGACCGGCAACAACATCAGCATAGCCAACCTTGATGTGGCGACGCTGAGCCAGAACGTGCCCTGGCTTTATAATGCCACCTTATCGACGGGCACGGCCAACACCAACCTCTATGCCGATTTCAGGCTGAAGACCCAAAGCGAATCCGGACTGTCCGTCAATGAATATAGCGCATTGGACGCGGTTCTGACGGCGGCTCAGACGGATGCGGCCACCCAACTGGCCTTGCTGGCTCAAACCAACCCAAACAGCTTCAATGAAATCTATTCCGCCTTCCTGCCCGACTATTCGGGTGAAGCCCTGCTCACCCTGTCAAAAGGTCACGAAGCCCTCACCCACTCTCTGGCGCGGCAATCCTTCCTCCCGTCGGACGGTGAGACGCAATACTGGCTTCAGGAATATGGCTTCCACATGGAGCGTGAACGGGCCGAAACCACAGGCTTCACATCAACCGGCTTTGCCTTTGCCGGCGGTGCCGAACGCGGCTTAATGGGCAATCAGGCGGTCGGCGTTTACGTCGCCTACACGACCACGACGCCCGAAGACACCTTTGCGGCAGCGAACGAAACTTCATCCACTTCTGACATTAGCGTTGGCGGCTACTGGCGTTTATATAACGAAAACTTCAAGGCCTGGGCCAGCGCCGGTATTGGGCGCGCAACCTTTGACTCAAAGCGTGAGTTGATCAGCGCCCAGAAAGTCATGGTCGCTGAAGCCGACTGGAGCGGTATCAGCTACTCCGGCAATATTGGGGCATCCTATGAAACTTCAATGGGGCCGATATCCATGCGTCCGCAAGTCGCCGTCGACTTTTACGCTCTCAACGAAGATGAACGCACCGAAACCGGCGGCGGGTCCAGCTTTGATCTGACGGTTGATTCGCGTGACAGCCACATGGCCAGCGCCAGTGCCCTCGTCTTCTTTGGCCGTGCCAATAAAAAAGCCCTGATCCAGCCTGAAATCTGGGTGGGTTATCGCCAAAACGTATCGGTCGAAATCGCCGACACAACGGCACGGTTCGGCTCTGGTAATCCATTCACGCTGAACGGCGGTGATGTCGAAGGCGGCAGCCCTGTGGTTGGCTTCCGGATCGCCGCCAGCAATGAGTATGGCTATCTGGCGCTCGAAGCCGAAGCCGAAAAGTATGATGCTTATGAAAACTATTCCATAAGCCTGCGCACTGGATTTAAATTCTAAGCTTAAATCCCAACACAAACAAAAAAGGCGGGCTTCAACTGAGGCCCGCCTTTTTCATATTTATCTGAACCAGAAATCGATTACTCAGCAAGTTCCGCCGAAGCCTCAATCTCCACCAGCCATTCCGGATTGATCAGGGCGCTGGTGCCAATGAAGGATGAGGCCGGACGAATATCACCAAAGATTTCGCCGTGAGCCTTCGCCGCCTGCTTCCAGACCGACATGTCGGTCAGGAAAATGCGTGTGCGGATGATATCGGACGGTTTGCCACCGGCGGCCTCGACCGCTTTTATAATAATCTCAAGACAAGCCTTGGTTTGCTCATAGGCATCGTCAATGCCGACCGTTTTGCCATCACGAATAGGCGCGGTTCCGGAAACCTCAATGCGATTTCCCGATCGAACAGCGCGGGAAAAGCCGATTTCGCCCTCAAACGGCGAACCTGAAGATACGAGTTTGCGCATAATTATCTCCTAATCAGACCAGGCGGCTTCTGACCTTGGCCGCGTCTATAAAGCTTTTGAATAATGGGTGCGGCGCGAATGGTCGACTCTTAAGCTCAGGGTGGTATTGAACCCCCACAAACCACGGATGATCATCGCGTTCGACAATTTCCGGCAGCAGGCCATCCGGTGACATGCCCGAAAATTTAAGGCCACAGGCCTCCAACTGGGGGATATAGTCGCGGTTGACTTCGTAGCGGTGGCGATGACGCTCAGATATATTGGTGTCGCCATAAATCCGTGATGCCAGCGACCCCTGCACCAGACTGGCCTCAAACGCGCCCAGCCGCATTGTGCCCCCTAGATTGCCGCCCGCGGCACGCTTAGACAATTCATTGCCATTCAGCCACTCAGTCATCAGACCAACGACCGGTTCCTGGGTTTCGCCAAACTCGGTGGATGAAGCCGCTGAGATTCCGGCCTGATTACGCGCCGCCTCGATAACGGCCATTTGCATCCCGAAGCAAATGCCAAAATAGGGTATTTTGCTTTCACGCGCAAAACGCACAGCTTCGATCTTGCCCGCCGCCCCGCGCTCACCAAAGCCACCAGGCACCAGAATCGCATGGACGCTTTCCAGACGCTGCCGTATCGAATCCGTGTCCTTTTCAAAGGTTTCGGCTTCAACCCAGTCGATTTTAACGCGCACATTATTGGCCATTCCACCATGATAAAGTGCTTCAATCAATGACTTATAGGCGTCTTTTAAGACGGTATATTTGCCAACAACCGCGATATTTACTTCACCGTCTGGATAGGAATAGCGCTGCGAAATATCCTTCCATAGCGATAAGTCCGGCTCAGGAGCATCATCAATCCCAAAAACAGATAGAACTTCGGTGTCAAAGCCCTGATGGTGATAATCGATCGGAACGGCATAGATGTTTTCCGAATCAAGAGCCTGAATAACGGCTGATTCGCGCACGTTGCAGAATTGACCGATCTTGCGACGTTCTTCCTTCGGGATTTCCTGCTCACACCGGCACAGTAATATATCCGGCGCAATACCGATCGAGCGTAGTTCCTTCACCGAATGCTGGGTCGGCTTGGTTTTCATTTCACCAGCGGTTTTCACCCACGGCAACAGGGTCAGATGGACGAAACAGCACTGACGACGGGGCAGTTCCTGCCCCAACTGGCGGATGGCTTCAAAGAACGGCAAACCTTCAATATCGCCGACGGTGCCACCGATTTCGACCAGAATAAAATCAGCATCGCCCTGATCAGACAGGACAAAGGCTTTGATTTGATCCGTAACATGCGGAATGACCTGCACCGTAGCGCCAAGATAGTCCCCGCGGCGCTCTTTTTCGATAATATTGGAATAGATACGTCCGGTCGTTATATTATCGGTTTTGCGCGCATTGACACCAGTAAAGCGTTCATAATGGCCCAGATCCAGATCGGTCTCGGCACCATCGTCGGTCACAAAAACTTCGCCATGCTGGTACGGACTCATCGTACCCGGATCGACGTTCAGATAGGGGTCAAGCTTTCTCAGGCGAACCTTATAACCCCGCGCCTGCAGCAGGGCCCCCAGAGCCGCTGAAGCCAAGCCCTTGCCCAGCGAAGACACCACCCCGCCGGTTATAAAAATAAAACGGGCACCTGTGGGTGTATCTGTCATGACGATAGCCTTGGGATATAGAAATCACTACAAAGAAAAAGCGGCTCAAAATATAAATAATGAGCCACTTCAAATAGTTAAATTAGCAACCTGTGTTTCGTGTTTAACTACTGCGCAGGCTGCGTTGCGATCGGGTCGTTCGCCGGAGCGGCACCGGGTGCCGCCAAAGATTGGGTTGCTGATCTGGTCGACGGTGGTGTTACCGATGCGACGGGCTTAGAGACTGGCTGTGGCGCAGACGGCGTAATCACCTGCGCACTGGGGCGGGGCAATTCGGTCAAAGACGGCGCTGCTGCCGACGATGCCGTGGCACCGGCAGGTGCCGCAGGGGCTGCGGCAGGAAGATTGGCCGCATCAAGATTGATATTACCTTCACCAACCTGATCCACAACCGATGATCCGCGCTGGGACATGTTGCCAACAATGGTTAAGCCAATCGAATTGGCAAAAAACAGGATGGCCAGAATGGATGTTGCTCGCGTCAGGAAATTGCCTGCACCGCGCGCCGACATGAACCCCGACGGGCTGCCCCCCATACCCAACGCGCCTCCTTCGGAACGCTGAATCAGCACCAGACCAACCAGCGCGAGACAGATAATGATCTGAACGGTGAGCAAAATACCAAATAACATGAGCCGTTTTAATCCTTGGGCGCAATCCGCCACATGCGTGAGCGCGCAATCTTTGCGCCCCATTAGCATTGCCACACAGATTTTTCCAGAGCCGAAACCGATCCGGCAACAGTTTTATGACTTCAGTTCGTGAACTAAAGGCGCACTGTGGATTATCTTAAGGAAATCCGCGGCCTTAAGCGATGCGCCGCCGACCAAAGCGCCGCCGACACCCTCAAGCCTCAGCACCTCTGCGGCGTTGTCCGGCTTGACCGATCCACCGTATAGAAGGTGGGGTTTGAATTCCTCGCCAAACCGCTCAGAAATTACCCGGCGTATCAGGGCAAAAGCATCAATAATCTGATCATCTGTGGCAATCATCCCCGTTCCAATGGCCCAGACGGGTTCATAAGACACATGGAACGCCTTGCCGATCAGATCGTCGGGCAGACTGTCACGCAACTGCTTTGACAAAACTGCGTGCGTAAGCCCTTCTTTGCGTTGCTCTAAGGTCTCACCAATACAAATTAGCGGTTCAAGACCGGCCTTGATCGCCGCGCGTACCTTTAGCGCGACCAATTCACACGGCTCTTTGTGGCCGTGCCTACGCTCTGAGTGCCCCAACAAAACCATGCGCGCCCCAACATCTCGCAATTGAGCGGCAGAGATATCACCAGTATAAGCACCATTATCTTCGTGGTGGCAGTCTTGCCCACCAAGTATAATATGACTATCCGACCCAAGGGTTTGGGACATAGCATGTAATAAGGTAAATGGGGGAAATACAGCAATTTTGACAACGCTGTCAGAACTGCCCTCGGCAACGGCACGAGCTTCGTCTAATGACGATAAAAGCCCGTTCATCTTCCAGTTGCCCGCGATCAGGGTATGTGAGGTCATAAAAAGTCTTTAAATTAGCAGGTGCAGCAATTAAAGCCAAAAACGATTAAAAACCGGAAAACAAATAAATTCCTATTGTTACAAAATCCCGATACCTGCGGTCTTTCGCAAGGGGTAAGGTAAAAACTGTCTTGAATCCGCCGCAGTTCCTCCTTTATATCACGGCCAACTGGCTTTCGGATCAGAACTTATCGCGCTCAAGCGCACCGATGCCGTCAATTTTACTAAGGTCTGGGCTTTCATGATCAACGGGTTTCGCGCTTTCACCAAGACCTGGACATTTAAAATCCTGATGGGCATTCTGGCGCTCAGCTTTGTCGTCGTCGGCGGCAGCCAGTTGGATGTCCTGTCGGCTGCCAACGGCAATAGTGTTATCAAGGCCGGATCGCGCGAAGTCAGCGCACAGGATTTTTCCAAAGCCTTTGATAACTACAAAAAAGGCATTCAGGAACAATCCGGCAAAGCTGTCACCAATGAAGAGGCGGTGAACGAAGGCCTGCATGTGCGTATTCTCGAAGAGATGGCCAGCATGGAATCGCTGTCGTCTTACCTCGAAAAGGCGGGCATTAAGCCCTCCGCCAAGATGGTCGTCGACCAGATCAGCAAATATCCAATGTTTTTCGATTCGATCACAAATCGATTTGATAAGGATAAGTATACCCAGTTTCTGGGCCAGCAGGGCCTGACGGAGACCAAATTCGAACAATTGTTCCGGGACGAAATTGCCGCCAATCATTTCGGTAACGCCGCCGCCGCGGGCCTCAAACTGCCGCGTGTTTATGGTGCCCTCGCCGCTTCTTTTGGCATGGAAAGCCGTGATGTCAGCCTGTTTATCCTGTCACCCGCCAATGTCGAACAGCCCGCTCAGCCAAACGATGCCCAATTGACAGCGTTTTATAACGAAAACAAGGAGCGCCTGCGTCGCCCTGAGTTTCGTCAGTTTTCGCTGGTGACTTTTGCGCCTAAGGATCTGATGGCCTCGATTACGATCGATGAAGCTGAGCTAAAAAAACGCTACGAATTTAAGCGCGATACGCTATCGCAGGCTGAAACCCGTACACTTGTGCAGATTTCTGCCAAGGATGCCAAGGCAGCCGCAGCGGCTGAATCGGCCCTGAAAGCCGGTCAATCCCCTGATGTCGCAGCAAAAGCCGCGGGCGGCGAAGTCGTGAACTATGATAACAAACCCAAGACCGCGATTCCTGACAAAAAGATAGCTGACGCCGCCTTCTCTCTTGCCAGCGGCGCCGTGTCCGCCCCCATTCAGGGCGATCTCGCCTTTGCTGTGGTCAAGGTCATTAATATCACGGCGGGGTCGGTACCAAGCTTTGATATGGTCAAGCCTCAACTGACCGAGGAATACCGTCAGGAAAAGGCAACCGAAATTGTCTACGAACGGGTCGAGGCCTTTGAAAAAGCCCGTGCGGCCGGTGACAGCATAGAAACGGCGGCCAAGAAGCTCAATCTGAACATTGTCAACCTGCCGCCTATGACGGCAGAAGGTCAGGCCGTAAATGGTCAAAACTATGCCCAGTTCGCGCCGGTCATCAAAGTAGCCTTCGATCAACCCAAAGGCGGTGAATCTGAAGTTCAGGAACTCGGCAACGGCGAATATTTTGCCGTGCGTGTGAATGAAATCGTACCGTCTGAAGTGCCCGCACTGGATCAGGTCAAACAGCAAATGGTTCAGGCCTATATGCAGCAGAAAATGATGGATGCTATCCGCATTAAGGCTGATGCGCTGAGCGAACGTCTGCGTAAAGGCGAGGATTTCAAAGCTGTAGCCGCTTCGGTTAAGGCACCGGTTGAGACTCTTAAAGGCCTTGATCGCCAGACCGGACAGCAAAAGGTCGGGCCACAAATCGCCGCCCGCGTATTTTCGGCGAAAAAGGGCGACACGTTCAACGCTCAGGCCAGCGAGTTCGCCTATGTCCTTGGCCGCGTCGATACCGTAACCGCCCCGGAAGCCAATTCGGCGAATGTTAATTCGGTTCTGGCGCAACACGGCCTGACACAGGCAACCTTCCGCGATGTCGAAGAGATGTCGCGTTCATCGACGCGCGCCCTTCTGAAAACCAAGACCTATCCGCAAACAGCGATTAAGGCTTTGGGCGTAACCCCGCCCGCCAAGACCGATACGCCCGCGTCCACTGAAAAGAAATAAGATGAGCGCTTTGAGTTTAGAGGACGCCTTTCGGGAAGATTACGATGCCGGTCAGCCCCATGTCGTTTGCCGCCGTTTGGTAGACGATCTGGAAACGCCTGTTTCGGCCTATCTCAAACTGGCCAAAGATAGTGAATTCGCGTTTCTGTTTGAGTCCGTTGAAGGCGGCACTCTGAAAGGGCGCTATTCCATCATAACGCTTAAGCCGGATCTGGTGTGGCGCTGTTTTGGAGATAAGGCTGAGTTGGCCGCGGGTGATGCCATAGCTAAGAATGACTACACGGCAGAAGCCTTGCCCACGCTCGAGTCTCTGCGCGCCCTGGTCAAGGCCAACCGTATGGATATTCCGGCCGACCTGCCGCCTATGGTGTCGGGGCTGTTTGGGGTATTCGGTTATGACCTGATCCGTTTGACAGAGCCGCTAGGGAAAGCAAATCCTGACCCGCTGGGCTTGCCCGATGCGGTCATGGTGCGTCCGTCGGTCATCTGCGTGTTTGACAATGTCTCTAACGAGATTCTCATCGCCAGTCCGGTTTGGCCAGGCGATCAAAGCTCATCGCAAGCCTATGCTGATGCTGTAGCCCGCATCGATCAGGTCGAAACCGACCTGCGCGTAGCCCTGCCCAGCCGCGATAAACCGCAAGCCCGCGTCCAGCCCCCTTTAGCATCTCCGACGTCGCCAGAGCGATACTGCGAAATGGTTGAGGCATCTAAGGAATACATCGCCGCCGGTGATATTTTTCAGGTCGTCCCAAGCCATCGCTTCGAAGCGCCGTTTGAGGTCGATCCGTTCGCTTTTTATAGATCTCTGCGGCGGCAAAACCCCTCGCCGTACCTGTTTTACCTCAATTTCGGTAACTTCCAGATGGCCGGGTCAAGCCCGGAAATACTGGTGCGCATCCGTGATGGTAAACTGACGATCCGCCCGATCGCCGGTACACGCCCGCGCGGTAAAACCGCTCAGGAAGACAAAGCCTTAGAGCAGGAACTTCTCAACGACCCTAAAGAGATCGCTGAGCATTTGATGTTGCTTGATTTGGGCCGCAATGATGTCGGCCGGGTGGCTAAACTGGCCACTGTCAGAGTGACTGAAAAATTTGTCATCGAGCGCTACAGCCATGTCATGCATATTGTATCTAACGTCGAAGGCGATACACCGGATGACATAGATCCGGTTGATGCCTTGCTTGCCGCCCTGCCTGCGGGCACTCTGTCCGGTGCGCCAAAGGTGCGTGCCATGGAGATCATTGACGAACTGGAAGACGTCAAGCGCGGCGTCGCCTATGCCGGGGGTGTTGGTTATATCTCAAGTTCCGGCGCGACCGATATCTGCATAGTGTTGCGCACCGCCCTCTTCAAAGACCAAAAAGTCTATGTACAGGCTGGCGCGGGCGTTGTGGCCGACAGCGTTCCTATTAACGAATATAACGAAACGGTTCACAAGGCGGGTGCGCTAATCCGCGCCGCTGCCGAAGCCTGGCATTACGTCTAGGCGCTCTGAAAACTGTCGTAGATAGGGATCCGAGGTTTGCCCAAGAACGCAGCGTTTTGAGCTGCTGCTTGGGCCATCCGTGATTGAATCAAAATTCGCATTCTTTGATAAATAAGAAGAAGTTTTGCCGGGGAATGCCGTTGTATTTTCGCAGAACACGCTTGGCCTGGTTCCAAAAATTCTCGATGCCGTTGATGTGGTTCTGCTTGTCGGCAAACAGCTTGGAGTGATTGATGCGACTGTGATGGAATTCGGAAACATCGAGCGCGCTGTAGCTACCGAAGGTATCCGTGTAAACGATGCTATCCGGTTGAATTTTCTTGCGAATAATCGGCATCAAGGTGGTGGCTTTGGCATCTGAAATAGGGACGACAAAGACTTTGCCGCGCCGTTTCAGCAAGCCGAAAACAGGCACCTTGCCCTTGCGAACACCGCCGAAATAGCTTTCGTCCACCTCGACCTCCCCGCCGAGCAACTCTTCATTGGCGGCTGCCTGCTCTACGATCAGTTCGCGGACTTTCCTTTTGGCCCGAAAGGGCATGAGGTATATTTTACCGTGCCATTTTGCCAATTCTATCAATAGGTAGTAGCCTGTGGGCATGAGCGGCCCAGCCCAATTGAACATTGGTGCCGCTGATAGAATACTTTTGCGCGAATTAGGTCTGGCTATAATGATTGATGAGCATGCAACGCACCCGTCCTTTCCCCAGCCTGATAACAATGAGCAAGTAATCTGGCGATATATGGATTTCGACAAGTTTGAGTGGCTGTTAGATCATGGTCGCATTTTCATGCCTACTGCAGATAATTTAGGCGACCCTCTCGAAGGCTCCACACCACTAGGCGAAATCGAGTGGTGGAAGCAAGAAGCGCGAAATGCGACCACGGAGGAGCAGCGAGCAACCCTCGCTCACAACCGGCAATTCCTTGCCGATTTCAGAAGAAATTTTCGACCTCGATACTATGTGTCGTGTTGGCATATGAATATGCACGAGAATTATTCAATGTGGCGCTGTTACACGAAAACCAACCGGGCCGTTGCAATAAAGACGACCTACACCGCATTACGAAAGGCATTGCCAATCGAAGTATTGATGGGAGTCATCAGCTATATTGACTACTCAACAGATCGGCTGCCATGGGGCAACATGTTTGAATGCATCATGCACAAGGACATCAACTTCCGCTATGAAGCAGAAGTACGTGCGATAATGACACTGCCTACCAATGATGAGTTTGGCCTTCAGAAGTTCTCAGAAGATCATTTTGCACTGACAGCCAATCCAAATTTGCGCGTTTATGCCCCCAAGGTGGATGTGAGCACAATGATAGAGGGTATCGTCCTCCATCCTGATGTATCCAAATCTTACGCAGCAAAGGTTCGCAAGCTTTGTATAGCGAAAGGATTACCAGCGCCAACCCCTTCGCGGGAAACCACCACGGCAGTTTACTGATTAACCGTATCCGCCACCGCCTTTGCCGCCGCATTTGGATTGCAGCGAGCGTACTGGCTATTCTGATGCCGCATCCCGCTCGGCCTTTTTGGCTTCGTTCCAGAGTGCATCCATTTCTTCCAATGTCGACTGATCGGGCGTCAGGCCACGTTCGGCAAGCGCGCTTTCAACCACTGAAAACCGGCGGACGAATTTTGCATTAGTCCCCCTCAGAGCTTCCTCCGGATCTACATCAAGTTTCCGGGCCAGGTTAGCCATTACAAACAACAAATCACCCAGTTCAGCCTTGGCATTTTCGAGGTTACCTGCCTCGATCTCAACCTTTAGCTCCTCGGTTTCTTCATCCAGTTTGGCCAGAACATCCCGAAGATCAGGCCAGTCAAAACCAACCCGTGCGGCGCGTTTAGTCAGTTTCGCGGCACGGGTAAGCGCAGGCAACCCAATAGGCACATCATCCAGAATGCCATGTTTTGCTTTGGATTTGCGCTCTTCGGCCTTTATGGCCTCCCAGGCCACAGTCTGTTCCTCAGACGTCCGCTCAGACTCAGCCCCAAAAACATGCGGGTGTCTGCGGATCAATTTATCCGTCATCGCACGGGCAATATCATCAAAATCAAACAGCCCCTGCTCCTTGGCAATATGGCCATGGAACACAACCTGAAACAGCAGATCCCCAAGTTCTTCCTTAAGGTCACGCATGTCCTTGCGCGCAATCGCATCGGCGACTTCATAGGCCTCTTCGATAGTATAAGGCGCAATGGTATCGAAGGTCTGCTCAATATCCCACGGGCACCCGCCTTCCCTTGCCCGCAGCCGGTTCATAACTTCCAAAAGGTCGTCAATGGCCGGTCGGTTGGGAAGGGGCATGGCGTATCAATCCTTTGTCGGCGAGCATGGCCTGAATTTTCGCGAACCGTTCAGGCGTCAGGTCATAGGATTTCATAGCCCACGCCCCCAACAAAAGAAAGACAACCGGAAGGCCGATAAAGAATATCTGCACCCACATAAGTGCGTCGGGGGCGTTGTTGGCGGCTTTGTTATCAAAGCCCAAAGCGGCCAGTACCGACAGGGTAAGGACGGAGAACGCGTAACCCAGCTTGGTGGTGGCGGATAATATCGACATCAACGCACCTTTGTGGTCTTGCCCGGACTCTGCCAGCACTTCATCGCCTATATCGGCCATCAGGGCACGCGTCAGCAGTAAGGAGGCGGCATAGGGAATGCCGGCCAGAAACACTAAAAAGGCGGCCAGCGGGAAGTTGCCGGCAGGCAGGAAGGCTAGCAACGCATACACTGCCGCAAAAATGAGCGCCGAGACAATCAGTGTCCGGTGCTTATTGTATTTTTTGGAGGCCCAGGTCCACAACGGCGCCCCGACCAGTCCCGCGACGAAATACAGGAACATACTGATTGAGCACTGCTCGCGCGTTAGCCCTTTGGTCTGCATAAAATAGAAAAAGAACAAAGCGCCCATGATGCCCGGCGCCAGACCCAGCCATAGATCCGCCAGCAGCACGCGGATGACATTCGGTCGTTTAAGCATTCGGAAATAGTCGCTGATGCGGACATTGTGAAGTGGCGCATCGGATTGCGTCTCAGGCACCCTCCAGAGGGCGATGCCGATCATGATGGGCAACAAAACCATTATGAACAGGCCCATATATTGTACGGCCTGACGATAGGTACCGTGTAAAACCGACTGAACTATAACTGGAATTAGCAAAACGGCAATTATGCCGACAATATTGGCCATTTGCCACCAGGCAAAAACCTTCGTCCGTTCATCATAGTCGGGCGACAAAACTGAGCCCCAGCTAGCCTGAGACAGGGTCGCAATTGAAAAGCCAATATAAATAACCAGCAACCACACCCACAGGTAAGCGGGCGACGCACCGGGGGGCGCTAAGAAAATGAAACCTGTGCTGACAAACAGTATAGGCAGACAAATGGCCATCCAAACTTTAAAGCGCCCAAAGCGCGTCCGGGTTTTATCCATTGCCCAACCGACAAGGGGGTCGACAAATATATCGACCAGCCGGACACTCATGAAAATCAGGCCAACTGTTCCCAAGCTGAGACCAATTTCGCTGGCATAATATTCAGATAGGATGACGGCCAGAGGTAAGCCCAAGGCGGCCAACGGCAGGCACGGCCCCACAAAGGCCAGCAATTGAGCCATGTTGACGTGGTGTGACTGCGCAGGATTTATGGATTTAGACACTGATTTCCGCCCCGAATTTTATTGTGAACAATGTTCACCATCTTGGCGATCATGGCTAATCACAATTTATTGAGTGGGTTCGCGCAGAGGCTTAAGCGGTCAGGGTGCCAATCGCGCCAAAGGGGGTAAACGTAACCGGGCTGCGGCAAACCTGACGGTCGCACTCAAAAGCCCGTTCCAACTGGTCGAGTTTTATATTGGCATTGAATCTTCCGACACGCATCAGGTCGCGTGGTGTCGTTTGGCGCATTAATCCGCATTTCGTGCAGCGAATTTGGATGCGCCCCGATTCTGGCAAGTCAGACAGTGGTGTGTCACATTTAAATGTCATGGCGAGCCCCTGCGAAAACGTGTCATGATGTTTGGCAGAGTCGCACGCTCTGACAAGCGATCGATGACAGGCGGCATGATTTTAATGTGGATTATGCTGTGAATTGAAAATAGCCCGGTGATGAGTTCAATTCCATTTGCAATCTATTGCGATACGCAAGTTTTTCTGGTGGCCTTGTCACGATCCTCCAGAATCGGATAAGACTTTTGCATCGCAAGTAATCAGGCGTGGTGTTAATATGACAAAAGCGCTTCAAAATCAGACCCGAAAAACCAGTAAATCTCCGGTCAGGGCTCTGAAAAAAGCTTCTCCGAAGGCCACCAAAACATCAGTATCCAAAGCGCCGCGTTCACGGTGCGCCATAAATCTGGCGCTGGAGGCTGTGGGCGATAACTGGTCACTGCTGATCATTCGCGATCTGATGTTCAAGGGCCGAAAAAGCTTTCAGTCCTTCCTGAATGCCGAAGAAAAAATCGCCACAAATATTCTGACGGATCGTCTGGTTAAACTCGAAGCCTACGGCCTGATTTCACGCCAGATTGATCCGACCGATAAGCGTAAGGTTATCTATGGCCTGACCTCAAAGGGGGCAGATCTGGCACCGGTACTGGTTGAGTTTATGTCGTGGTCTCATAAATACGAATTGACTGACACGCCCAAAGACTTGCGGATTGAAATTGAAAAAAACAAACCCGCTTTTGCCAACCGCATGATAAAGGGGCTGCAAACCGCAACCCCTTCTAACTCAAATCCGGCCGTGTCTAAAATTGTGGCTCAAGCGGAGTTTTCCGACGAAACCCTGAGTCTGTTTTAGGCTTCTGCCGCCATCCGCTCATAACGCCCCAAGGCTTGATCGGACAGTTTCACATGAAGCTGGACGCGGCCATCTTCATAGTCAAACCGGTCAAGCACGCGCCCGTTCTGATAGACCCATGCCATAAGGCTGCCTTGCGAGGGATCAAGGGTGATATCAAGCTCAGTACCCTCCTGATCGACCTTGCGGGCGATGGCTTGCAAGAGCGCATCGATCCCCTCGCCCGTAATCGCCGACACCAGGTAAGGCTTGGTTTCGGCTTTATGCAGGATGCCGCGCGTCTGTAAAACATCGCGACTATCGTCATCCATCAGGTCGATCTTGTTCCACACTTCCATCATCCGGCTGCGGTCGAGATCTGGCAGTATGACTTTAAGAACCTGCTCGACGTCTTTACCCTGAGCATCGGCTTCGGGATTAGACATGTCACGGACATGCAGGATCAAATCCGCTTCCATCACCTCTTCAAGTGTTGCGCGAAACGCAGCCACCAGTTCGTGCGGCAGATCGGAAATAAATCCAACCGTGTCCGAAATGATCGCTGAGCGGCCATTGGGCAGCTTAAGCGTACGCAGCGTTGTATCAAGTGTCGCAAACAGCATGTCCTTTGCCAGCACCTCAGCCCGCGTCAGATGATTGAACAGGGTTGATTTGCCGGCGTTGGTGTATCCGACCAGAGCGACAACCGGATAGGGCACTTTCTTGCGGGCCGACCGATGCAGGCCGCGGGTACGGCGCACTTCTTCCAGTTCGCTTTTTAGCTGTTTGATCTTATCCGCAATCATGCGCCGGTCGAGTTCGATCTGGGTTTCCCCAGGGCCGCCGGTTGTGCCCGTGGCGCGCTGCCGCTCAAGGTGGGTCCAGGTGCGCACCAGTCTTGATTTTTCGTATTCAAGGCGCGCCAGTTCGACCTGTAGCTTGCCTTCGTTGGTGCGGGCCCTGCGTCCGAAAATCTCAAGAATAAGGCCGGTGCGGTCAATGACCTTTACACCCCATGCCTTTTCCAGATTGCGCTGCTGAACCGGAGACAAACTGCCGTTAACAACGACCAGATTGGCCTCAAGTTCTTCGCAAAGCTCGCGCACCTCATCTACCCACCCCTGACCGAACAAGGTGGCGGGATTGAGTTTACGCACACGCACACTCAAAGAGCCCACGATTTTCAAATCGAGAGCTATGGCTAAGCCAACAGCCTCGTCCAGGCGAGAACTGTCATATTTTCGTTCAATCGAAGCTTCGCCGTTTTTCGGCAAGGCATGAACCGAAATTTCAGGATCAATCACGACCGTGCGCTGAATGTCAGGTGTGTGATCTACGTATTTACCGGTCAATATCAATCCTTATGCCCGGAAAAGTTCCGGACTTAATCGTCGGAATCGTCCTCTTGCTCATAGAGCTGCACCGGTGCGGCGGGCATGATGGTCGAAATCGCATGCTTGTAAACCAGTTGCGACTGACCGTCACGGCGGAGCAGGACACAGAAATTGTCAAACCAACTGACAATGCCCTGAAGCTTCACACCATTGATGAGGAAGATGGTCAAAGGGGTTTTGGTTTTGCGGACACTGTTCAAAAACGTGTCTTGCAGGTTTTGTTTTTTATCGTGGGACATTGGTTGGCCCTTCTCGTTGAATCCTGAGAGGCACATTACCCCTCACACAGACATAGATGTGTATCATAAGCCACATCGCAAGCTAAGAGCAACTCTTTACACGATAAATTTTTGATCCGAAATGTCAGGCGTTCGCGATTGCGTTTTCGATATAGGCAGCGCGCAGAGCCGTCGCCACCGGCCCCGGTTTGCCGTCAGCGATTTTATGGCCATCGATGTCAACGATCGGCATGACTAAACTTGTGGCCGCGGTGACAAACACTTCTTTAGCGCCCAAGGCTTCCGCGACTGAAAACGCCTCTTCTTTGAGCTGAATATCGGTCGTGCCCAGTATTTTCAAAAGCTGCGCACGCGTTATCCCTGCCAGGATATTGGCTGTCAGGCTGCGCGTGCGAATTACACCGGCCTGATCGACGATATAGGCATTGGCCGAACCGCCTTCGGTGATTAAACCATCACTATCGACAAGTAAAACATCCGAAGCCCCAGCGTCTTTGGCGGCCTGTTTGGCCAATACATTTGGCAGCAGACCTACGGTTTTGATATCACATCGTCCCCAGCGAATATCTGGCTGGGTGATGACCTTTATGCCCGCTTCGGCTTTGGTGGCGGCCGCTTTGCGGTCAACAGATCGGGCCGTGATTACCAGAGTGGGCCTGACGCCTACAGGGAAAAAATGATCGCGAGGCGCGGCCCCACGGCTGACCTGAAGGTAAACCATGCCGTCTTTGATGCGGTTACGGCGAATGACCTCATAGAGCACCACCAAAAGCGCCGACCGGCTCATTGGCGTTTCAATACGCAGTTCGTTCAGGCTGCGATCAAGCCGGTCAAGATGGCCTTGTGTATCGGCCAGACGGCCATTGAATACCGACCACACCTCATAAACGGCATCAGCGAACTGATAACCCCGGTCTTCGATATGAACACAGGCATCGGCATGACGTACATACCGGCCATCGACATAGGCAATTCTGGACATAGCTTTATCTCAACAGTTACATATCTTCGTCTTCGGCACCACGGATATGGGCCAGACCAAGGCTTTTCAGCTTACGGTGCAGGGCTGACCGCTCCATGCCAATGAAGTTGGCCGTGCGCGAAATGTTTCCGCCAAAGCGAACGATTTGCGACGACAGATATTCACGTTCAAACACTTCACGAGCTTCTCTAAGGGGGAGCGCTATGATGCGTTCAGGACGTATCGCGCCTGCAACGGCGGATTCAACCACTTCGGATGGCAACATATGGGACGTGATCGGGTCGTTCGGATCACCGGAGGCCAGAATCAGCAACCGCTCAATATTATTACGCAACTGGCGCACATTACCCGGCCATTCGTGAACCTGAAGGGTGGCCATGGCATCTTCGCTTAAGGTGCGCTTGGGCAGGCCCTGTGCTGAGGCAATGCGCTCAATAAAATACTGCACCAGTTCAGCGATATCACTGCGGCGTTCCGACAGGCCAGGCACCCTGACCGGCACGACATTCAGGCGATGGAACAAATCTTCACGGAAGCGTCCGGCTGCGATTTCTTGTTGCAAGTCTTTGGAGGTTGACGAAATGACGCGGACATCAACCTGAACATCGTTAACACCGCCGACGCGAACAAACCGTTGCTCGACTAAAACCCGCAAAATCCGGCTTTGCGACTCCATCGGCATGTCGGCCACTTCATCAAGGAACAGCGTGCCACCATGCGCGCGTTCAAACACCCCGATTTTGCGTGGCCGCCCGCCATCACCTTCTTCGCCGAACAACTCAACGTCCAGTCGCTCAGGCGTCATACCTGCAGAAGATATGGGTACGAACTCGCATTTGGCGCGCGGCGACGCGTCATGGATCATGCGCGCGACCAGTTCCTTGCCTGATCCGGCAGGCCCCGAAATCATGATACGTGAATTAGCGCCAGCGACCTTGGTAATCGTAGTGCGCAATAGCTGTGCTGCGGCGGAATTACCCACCAAACCATCCGGCACAACAGCCTGATTGCGTAGGCGACGATTTTCACGTTTCAATGAAGCCACTTCAAGCGATCTTTGAACGATCATAATCAACCGCTCAGTTTTAAAAGGCTTTTCTATAAAATCATAGGCCCCGCGCTTGATGGCGGACACGGCGGTTTCAATGGTGCCATGCCCTGAAATCATAACTGCCGGAATATCAGGATCAAGCTCACGGATCACGTCCAAAAGCTCCAGACCATCAAGCCCGCCGCCTTGCATCCAGATGTCCAGTACAACCAGCGAAGGCTTGCGCGCCTTTACTGCACGCAACGCCGCATTGGAATCGGCTGCGGTTCGCACCGAATAACCTTCATCCTCAAGGATACCGGCAATTAGTTCACGGATATCGGCCTCATCATCGACGACCAGAATATCAACACCCGAAGATACTTTCATCACAGCCTCACCATCTTATTGGTAGTGTCCTGACGTGCCACAGTATCTGTGGCATCGGTCATAATTTGTGTATGCGGTAACCGCAGGGTCGCGCGGGCTCCACCTAAGTGAACCGCGTCGCTTAAACTGAAATCACCGCCGTGATCCTCAACAATACGCTTGACGATCGCGAGCCCCAGTCCGGTGCCTTTGTCGCGCGTAGTCACATAAGGTTCGGTCAAACGATCGCGATCCTTATCGGGCAGACCGATGCCGTTATCCTCAATGTCGATGCGGACCACGCTATCGCTTATCGACATTTCAACCCGAAGACGCCCTTTAATGGGTTCAGGCGGGATAAGGTCTGACTGTTCAGCCAATTTCTGCGCAGCCAGTTGCCGTGATGCAATCGCCTCACCGCCGTTTTTAAGCACGTTTCCTAATGCCTGAGCCAAGAGGCGTCCGTCACAGACAATTTTCGTGTCCGGCAGCGGCTCAATAATATCAATCTGTATGTCCGGATCAGCAACCCGTCGGGCAAAGACAGCGTGCCTGACCAACTCTGCGGCATCTTCTTCGGCAAAGTTCGGCACCGGCATACGGGCAAAGGCCGAAAATTCATCCACCATGCGTCCGATATCACCGACCTGACGAATAATGGTGTCGGTCAGGCGATCAAAGACTTCCAGATCGCCATCAATATGGTCACGGTATTTGCGCTTAATGCGCTCCGCTGACAATTGAATCGGGGTCAGAGGGTTCTTGATTTCGTGTGCAATACGCTGAGCTACATCTTTCCAGGCGGCATTTCGCTGTGCGGCCACCAAACGGGTGATGTCGTCAAAAGTGATAACGGCCCCGCCGGTTTCAAGCCCTGAGATGCGCACACGCAGACGCCTGGTCTCCCCTTTACGGATAAGATCGACCTCTTGTTCCTCAACCTTTGAGACCGAGACCTTGTCAAGAAGATCAGCAATTTCAGGGACTAATTCGCGAATATTAAAGCCGATGGCATCCTCGCCCACAACGCTGAGAAAGCTCGCGGCATGACGGTTGATCGCAGATATATGCTCCAGCACATCTATACCGACGATGCCGGCGGAAATTTCCGACAGCACGGTTTCGATAAACCGCCGCCGTGCTTCGGCCTCTTCACCCGCCGATTTTAAGGCCGCCTGCTGACTTTGCAGATCGCTGGTCATGCGGTTAAACGCTCGTGACAGCACAGCAATGTCTTCGGACTGATGGCTGGTGACAACGCGCGCATCTAAATTGCCTGCCGCGACCTTATCGGCTGCCTGCACCAGCCGGGCAACCGGCACCGCAATCGCATCCGCAGCCGATACCCCTACCCAAACAGCACCAACCAGCACCAGAAGCACAGTCTCTATATAGGCAAGCGCAAAAACACCCTGCACTCGATTAGAGTTTTCCGCCGCTTCGCGCAGATCAACCACAGCCCGCGATACGCTGGACAGGCGCGTCATCATGCCCGGTTGCAGCAGCCTCACCCCATAAAGCTGTGCGCCGTCATACATGGTTAGGGGATAGACCACACGAACGGCATCGGGCCCTGAAAACAACGCCACCCGCGCCTCCCCTCCGGAGACTTCTGAAATAGTATCACGGGGTGGGGCTAGATAAACCGGCGCATCCTCACTTTCAGCCCGAGCTAAAACTTGCCCACTCCGATCAATCAGATAAATCGCTGCTAGCCCACCACGCGATGCCGCCAAATCCTGCAGGGCCATCGCGAAGGCCAGCCGATTGGGAAACAGAGCGCGGCCTTCTTCATGATCGATACTGCGGGCGATATCTTCGACGGTATCGAGCGCAATCTTTTGCTGCTCATCAACAAATAGCTCGGCAATTTTCGCCCCGTTTTCGACCGAAGACTGAACACGGGCGCTAAACCATGTCTCCACCCCCCTGTTGACCAGTACGCCAAAAAATAAGGCCACCACAAAGGCTGGCGTAACCGCGGCCAGCGCAAACAGGGTAACAAACCTAAGGTGCAGACGTGCACCCGCATCGGCGCCGCGCGATTGCGCGATCTGATAAATCCGGCGAACAACGAAAAAACAAAGCCCCAGCAAGAGCAAAAGATTAAGGCATACCAAAATGAAAAGGACACGACTGGCCGGGCCGATAGGGCCAGTCCCCGGCGTGGCGATAATCATCCAGATAATGAACGCGGTAATCAGTGCCGACAAAACATAGGCAGCGGCCATACTCAGGCCCGCAGGACTTGCGTTACGCAGCCCCCGGGACGCCCGCATCAGCGTCAGACCTATTCGCCGTTTTGCCGCTGTGTCCTTCAAGACCCAATTCCGAAATGCCAAAATTCAGCCGTGGCATTTGCGCACTACTGTGTCCATATATCAACATTAATGTTGCTCTAAAGCGTCTATTTTTTCGCTTTTCATAGCTTTTGATGAAACTTAGGCCGCAGATAGCAGGATTTTCAATTCTCGCTCGATGTCTTGTGGGGTTTCCAGACGACAAATTCGCCCTTTATCAGCCCGACGGACAATCGGGTCAGGATTATAATTTGCGGCTTCAATATACCAGCCGAGGTGTTTTTTAAACATTCGCAAGCCCAATGGCGCGCCATAAAAAAAGAGGCTATCGTGAAAATGCTCAAGGATAATGTCCAGGCGCTGCCTTAAAGTCGGTAAAGTCATATGGGTTTGAGCGCCCACGGCTTTATCAAGGTAGTTCGCCAGCCACGGCTGGCCATATATCCCACGCCCAATCATAATCCCATCGGCGCCTGAGTGAGCCAAAGCCTTACGGGCGCTATCAGGATCTACAATATCGCCATTGACGATAACCGGAATCGACACCGCCTCTTTTACACACTTTATCGCCTGCCAGTCAGCCTCACCTTTGTAAAATTGCTGACGGGTGCGGCCATGAATCGTGACCGCTTGTACACCGATATCTTCGGCGCGTTTGGCCAATAGGGCTGCGTTACGCTGCTGATCATCCCACCCCAGCCGCATCTTGACGGTTACGGGACGGCGGGTAGCCGTCACCGCAGCTTCCATAATGCGCGAGGCCTGATCGAGATCGCGCATAAGCGCAGACCCGCACAAGACGCCGGTCACTTCCTTGGCAGGGCAGCCAAAATTAAGATCTATAATATCGGCACCCGCCGCCTCAGCTAAAGCGGCGCCGCGGGCAATATAGGCGGGGTCGCGCCCAATAAGCTGGATTATTTTGAGGCCATCATGATCGCCCAACTGAGCCTTTCGCACAATATCAGGACGGCCCTTTTCAAGCTCAGCGCAGGCAACCATTTCGGTAGCGGCATAACGGGCCCCCAGTTTGGTGGCTATCTTTCGAAACGGCAGGTCTGATACGCCGGTCATAGGCGCAATCAGCACCCGCCCGCCGATATCGACATCACCAATTTTAAGACCTGTGCTGAACATAGGGGGCACATACAGGAAATCCCCTGATTTGGAAACATCGTGCAATTGACCCCATTCGTAAGCCGCTTTAAACGCTTAATCTAAACTGGGAGGGTTCTATGGCGATAGTCAAACTGGCGCAGAGCGACGACGATATCCGCCGGTGCTTTCAGGTAATGAAAGCCTTGCGACCGCATCTGCAGGACGATGAGGATTTGCTGGAGCGTGCCCGCCGCCAAATGTCAGAGAGTGGCTGGAGGCTAGCCTATGTCCAAGATGACGGGCAAGTCGTTGCTTGCGCCGGGTTTCGCGTCCATGAATGGTTGGTGTCGGGCAAGATTCTCTATGTCGATGATTTGGTCAGCGCTCAGGATCAACGCTCCAGAGGTTATGGCAAAGCTTTGCTCGATTGGTTGAAATCACAGGCAAAGTCTGAAGGTTGCACCCAATTACGTCTGGATAGCGGTACACATCGTACCCAGGCGCATCGTTTTTATTTCCGGGAAGGGCTGGTCATCAGTTCCTTCCATTTTGAGACCACGCTCTGAGCCATGACATTTAAAGCTATAATAGTTGCGGGCGGTTCTGGTACACGCTCAGGCGGGCGTAAGCAATGGATGTCGCTTAGCGGGAAGCCAGTTCTGAACTGGTCCGTAGAAGCTTTTGAAAATGCAGGCGCTGCGCAAATTATCATTGTTGTCCCCGAAGACGATGTGGCCAAAGCGCAAGCTGAGTTTCCCAATGCCATAGTGACACCGGGGGGCAGCACACGCGCCCAATCTGTTCAGGCCGGATTGAAGGCTCTGAACGCCGCGGGTGATGACATTATCATGATCCATGATGCCGCGCGGCCATTCCTTACGGCTCCGCTCATCGATTCTTTGCTATTGCGCATGGAGACGGCAAGGGCGGTTATATTGGCTTTGCCGGTAACGGACTCGTTGAAAAAAACTGATCATGATACGATTACAGATGCGCCTACGCGCGAACATCTCTGGCGTGCTCAGACGCCGCAGGTCTTTCGCTTCGGTGATATCGTCCGGGCTTATCAGGCATGGACGAACGGTCAGGAGCCCACGGATGACGCCATTGTGGCCGATCATGCAGGCATAAGGGTTGAGGTGGTCGAAGGCTCTCAGCGCCTCCACAAACTCACCTACAAAGAAGATTTTGAGTTACTGGAGGCGCTGATCATGTCAGAAACCCAAACCCAGATACGTGTCGGTCAGGGCTTCGATGCGCATCGCTGGGGGCACGGCGAAAGCGTGTGGTTGTGCGGGGTGGAAATCCCGCATGATAAAACCCTTATTGGACATTCGGATGCCGATGCCGGACTTCACGCCCTGACCGATGCGATTTTAGGGGCTGTGGGCTTAGGGGATATCGGCGATCATTTTCCGCCCACTGATCCGCAGTGGAAAGGCGCGTCATCTGATGTGTTTCTGAAACACGCCGCCACCCTGGTTCGTCAAAAAAGTGGGCGACTGGTGAATGTTGATGTCACTTTGATCTGCGAGCGCCCGAAGGTGAAACCTCACCGCGAAGCCATGCGCGCCCGTTTGTCCGAAATCCTGTCCCTGCCGGTGGAGTGCATTAGTGTCAAAGCGACCACGACCGAAAAAATGGGGTTTACAGGCCGCGAAGAAGGGCTGGCGGCTCAGGCGATTTGTTTGATCGAGATGCCGGTGGTTCGGGCTTGATAATTTATAGTGGCTGGTTCTTGTTACCCATTGAATTTATAGGGGTATTATTGCGAGACATTCTCACTAGATAATGCCTTGAATTCAAAATTTTCCCCTCAATATATGTGTGGGGATATTAGCGTTTATCCTCACACACGAAAGCAGGTCGTCATGGCATTCGAACTTCCCCCCCTTCCCTACGCGGCTGATGCGCTTGAGCCCTATATGACGGCCAACACCTTCAGCTTCCACCACGCCAAACACCATAAGGCCTATGTGGATAACCTCAACAAGCTGATCGCGGGCACCCCGTTTGAAGGCAAGTCTCTGGTCGACATCGTCAAAGAATCCGAAGGCACTAACGCCGGTGTGTTCAACAACTCGGCTCAGGTCTGGAACCACACTTTTTTTTGGTCATCCATGACCCCTAACGGTGGCGGCAAGCCAAGCGGCAAGATCGCTGAAAAAATCGACGCTGATTTTGGTGGGTATGAGGCTTTTGCCGAAGCCTTCAAGACGGCGGGCACCACTCAGTTTGGTTCAGGCTGGGCCTGGCTGGTCTTGGGCGCCGAAGGTAAGCTGAAAATCGTCAAGACGGGCAATGCCGAAACGCCGTTCACCAAGGGCGATAAGCCTTTGCTGACGCTGGACGTATGGGAGCATGCCTATTACCTCGATTATCAGAACCTGCGCCCTAAGTTCATTGAGACCTTCCTCGATAAGCTGGTGAACTGGGAGTTTGCCAACGCCAATCTGGATGCACCGCTGCATCCCGGCGTGTAATCCCTTAAGCACACAATATCTTTACGAGAGCGGGGCCAAAACCCCGCTCTTTTTCGTTGATGCCTGTGGTATGTCTCTAAGATAGCCCAAAGATATCTAAGGATATTTTACGATGACCGAAAATCTATCTCCTCTTTATAGTCTGGCTGGTGATGTGGTGGCCGAAGCCAAGCTTAAGCGTAAGGTGTTGACGACGGCTGAAAGCTGCACCGGCGGACTGATTGCTGGCGCGATCACCTCAATACCCGGTGCATCCGATATATATAAAGAAGGCTATGTGACCTATTCCAACGTCGCCAAAACCAAGCTTTTGGGGGTGTTACCAAAAATTCTGGATACGCATGGGGCGGTCAGTTTAGAAACCGCCTACGCTATGGCCGAAGGTGCATTGAAGCACGCCAACGCGGACATAGCGATAAGTGTGACGGGAATCGCAGGCCCCGCTGGCGGCACCGCACTTAAGCCTGTCGGGATGGTGTGTTTTGGCCTAAGCTTCAAAGGCACTGACGGAGAGCCGCAAACCATGAGCCATGTCCATTATTTTGAGGATAAAGGCCGCCATTATATTCGCGAGGAAAGTGTACATTTAGCTTTAAAATGGGTCTATGACCATTTGAAAACGCTGGATTTACCCGCTTAGCCGCAACTATACAGTCGGGTACAGCGCCTGTGCGCGGCCCTCAAAACAGGCCATGAGCTTAGACACGGCCTTATCGAAATTGGCGCGCAAAAAACCATCCAGGAATGGGTTTTTAAACTCAAAGTCGATATTGAAATCGATCGCAGCACCAATCTTACCATTGCTCATGGTTTGGTCTGAAAATTTCCAGGTGCAGTGCAGCCGCTTAAATGGCCCTTTGAGCAGGACAATATCAATCGTCTTATTTTCACTAAAGCGCGTCACGCGGGTGGTAAAGCGCTCCGTCAGAAAGCTGAAACCGACGGCCACATCCGCATCAAACCTGGTGATGTCATCGCTGGGACGCGACACATTAAACGTCCGCAAATTGTTTATCCACGGTACGAACTCAGGATAACGCTCAACATCCCCGACCATCTCAAACAATTTATCGGCAGAAAAAGGTAAAACGCGGTTTAAATGAAACTTTGCCACTGAAACTTCCTTAGCGACCAGTCAGGGCCGCACGCGCGGTTCTTAAGCGCTCGAAATCTTCGCCTGCGTGGTGTGAAGACCGGGTTAACGGGCTCGATGACACCATCAGAAAGCCCTTGGCGCGCGCAATAGATTCATAGGCCTTAAACTCATCCGGTGACACGAAGCGATCAATGGCGGCATGTTTACGGGTCGGCTGAAGATACTGACCGATTGTAATAAAATCGACGCCGGCCGAGCGCATATCATCCATAACCTGCATGACCTCTTCCTTGGATTCGCCAAGGCCGACCATAATGCCGGATTTAGTGAACTGCTGCGCATCACGTTCTTTCACGCGCTCCAGCAAACGAAGGGAGTGATAATAACGCGCACCAGGCCGGATTTTCAAATAATTGCGCGGCACAGTCTCTAAGTTGTGATTGAAAACGTCCGGCTTGGCGTCGATGACGATTTCCGCAGCCCCGTCTTTACGCAGGAAATCAGGCGTCAGAATCTCAATCGTCGTTTTCGGCGATTGCAGGCGGATCTGGCGAATGACTTCGGCAAAATGCTGCGCACCGCCATCACTCAGGTCATCGCGATCGACAGACGTGATAACCACATGAGATAGGCCCATCTTGGCCACGGTCATACCGACGCGGTTCGGTTCATCATGATCAAGCGGCGCAGGCATGCCGGTCTTGACGTTACAGAAGGCGCAGGCCCGCGTACAGGTATCACCCATAATCATCAGGGTCGCGTGATTTTTGGTCCAGCATTCCCCGATATTGGGGCATGCCGCCTCTTCACACACCGTAACCAGCTTGGCATCGCGCACGATCTTGCGGGTTTCGTTATAACCCGCCGAGCCCGGTGCCTTAACCCGCAGCCAGTCCGGTTTTTTCAAAATCGGTGATTCCGGGCGGTTCTGTTTTTCAGGATGACGCAATTCCCGAACAGGCGAGGCAAGTTCGGTATCGGGAGCATTAACAGCCGCATTACCGAGCCGGTTGATGATCGTGACCATTCTACTTAAAACCTTGGGCAGCCCCACAACCGTGCGACCATTTCATAACCTAATTGGTCTTTTTGCCGGTCAATATCAAGTCAAATAAACCACGTACTCAGGCGGCAGTCAGTTTTCAGATCAAAAAGCGTGACAGGATAAAACACCCTGTAACAAATCAGATAGCCCGGAAAAGGATTCGCCCCTATCATACAATCGGGCCTGACAAATCCATGACTGATTCATACGGTGCACCATGCGACTATTGCCAGCCATAGTGGCCTTGACCGTGTTATGCGCGGCAGGCTGCACTAAAAATCAGGATGACACGTCGCATCATCCAGACAAGGTCTTTGTCGATAGTCAAACCCCTCCGGGGCTGTCACCGCAACATTTCCCGCCGGCAGGCTTTGTGTGGAGCGGATTTAAAAGCGGCAACCTCCCTGAAGCCCGTTACGGCGTCGCGGCACCTCCGACTAACCCAGGAGCCGACATACTGATTGTCGCGGACGCCCGGTTTCCGGCCGAAGCCTATTTTGAACTGGCCGGTGATCTGATTTCACTGAACTATACGGTCTGGATATATGAGGCTCCCGGTCAGGGTGGCTCCGGACGCTATTTCCTACAGGGCGACAAAATCCATACACCTGATTTTCATCATAGCGTTCAAGCGGTTGAGGATTTGGTCAGTAAGGTCATACGCCCTTCATCCGTTCGCCCCGTCTATATTGTCGGCACGGGAACCGGTGCCCTGACCGCTCTGTCGATTGATCCCAAAACCATCCCGATTGGCGGAATTATTGCCTATTCACCCTATCTGCGCCCCCCGGAGCCCGCCCCAACAGGCTGGCGCGGCGAAAATGTGCCATCAGATGAGTGGGCGCAGACGGCGCATAAATGGCAAAGAGCCAATCCGGATCTGCGCCTGCGCTCGGTAAGTCAAACCTGGCAAATCGAAATGGATAAGGCCGTAGGCAACGTGACATCTCGGGGACTTAAAGGGTTGAATTTTGGCCGGGAGGCCCCCCGGCGGCTCATCATAACGGGCGAAGAGGCAGCGCCGCCGAATGATGCAGGGCGGATCTGTGCGGGCATCAAAACTTGCTCTACCAAAAGAATATTTAAAAACAAAGACCTGAGCGCTGAAATTAATAAATTCATTGAACAAACGCACACACAGACCACATTACGCTGAAATATGGGTTGTCATAAACCTTTACCCATGGTGATGAATGAGGTTAAATTCAGGAAAACCGAAATAATACGGCCAGATGGCGTTTCGGAACCGATATATTGATGGGAGCCACCGCGCATGGAGCGCAGCTTTAATGCGGAAGACGCCTCCGCCTCTCTCTTTGACGCCCTGATCAAAGCCAAATCCACAATGGGGGCGGAGCGTGTCATTATCGAGGATCAGGAACGCCAGCCGATCACCTATAAAGAATTATTTCGGCGCACCTTTGCTCTGGCTCGGCTTATCTCGAAACATATCGGTTCTGAACCCCGAACCGGCCTGATGCTGCCGACCAGCATTGGCGGCGCCATGTCATTCTTCGCGCTCCATGCCAATGGCACGACGCCGGTTATGATTAATTTCACATCGGGTCAGGCCAACATCAAGGCGGCGGTGAATTTAACTCGCCTCACGACGATTTTGACCTCACGCCGATTTGTTGAGCAAGCCAAGCTGGATGAGTTGATTGAGGCCATACAGGGCTATGTCAAGGTCGTCTATCTGGATGATCTGCGCAAAAAAGTGACCTTGGATATCAAGGCTTACGCCCTGTGGGGATCATTATTTCCGAAGCTTGCCGCCCATAAGGCCAAACCCTCTGATCCTGGCGTTATTCTGTTCACCTCAGGCTCGTTCGGCAGCCCGCGCGGTGTGGTCTTAAGCCAAAGTAACCTGACATCTAACGTCGCCCAACTGGACTGCCATATTGATATCAAGCGGGACTGGATTGCCTTCAATCCCATGCCGATTTTCCATTCGCTGGGCCTGACGGGTGGGGTTCTTATGCCTCTACTTTTGGGGCTGAGGTCGTTTCAATATCCCTCCCCGCTGCATGTGAAGCAGATTCCGTCGCTGATAAAAGAAACTCAAGCGTCACTGTTTTTTTCGACCGACACCTTCCTCAATCAGTACGCCCGAACCGCTGAGCCCGATGCCTTTGAATCGCTGGATTTCATTGTTTGCGGCGCTGAAAAGGTGCGCGAAGAAACCCATCAACTGTTTAAAACCCAATTCGGGGGGGCGGAAATCCTCGAAGGCTATGGCGTTACTGAATCGTCTCCGGTCGTGGCGGTCAATAATCCGGCCCACAACCGTCACGGCACGGTCGGCCAACTTTTGCCGGGGATGAGCTACCGGCTCGACCCGGTTGATGGTATTGCTGTCGGCGGGCGTCTTTTCATCAAGGGCCCCAATATTATGGCGGGTTACCTGAATGAGGCCAACCCCGATATTATCGAAGCCCCAATGGATGGCTGGCACGACACGGGCGATATCGTCAATATTGATGACGAAGGCTATATCCACATACTTGGCCGTGTGAAACGGTTCGCTAAGATCGCCGGTGAAATGGTGTCCTTAACCGCCGTAGAGCGTATTGCCGAAGTCGTATGGCCGCAGAATCGCCATGCGGTGGTCGCTGTCGCGGATGATAAAAAAGGTGAGCGCCTAGTGCTAATCACCGATCATTCGACTGCTGATATTGCCACCCTGACCGATTGGGCCAAGGAAAATGGCGCACCCGTTCTGGCGATCCCTAAAAAGATCCTCAAAGTCAACGAAGTGCCGGTTTTAGGCTCAGGCAAGACCGACTATGTGACCCTTCAGCGCCTGGCCGATATTGAGGTGCGTGCGGCGTAATGCCGCATCGGTCAATACATCTATGTTGTCTTGACATCGCACATAAGCCACCGTCTAAAGGCGAATATGGCCAGATCACGACCACATTGCAGAGCTAATACCGCCTCAGATACCCGTTTCTGGGCGTCTTTCGGCGTGGCGATCGCTCTGTTTTTGCAAGTCGTGTTCCCCACCCATGTGATGGCCATGTCGCGGGGCGGCGAAACTGTTTTCGTGATGTGTTCCGGCGATGGGGGCAATGCGCAACCGGTTGTCGATTACAACCTTACCGCCACACTCAAGGCCGAAGATTCTACAAAGACCCAAGGGCTGAAATGTCCGGATTGCGTGTTGGCGAGCCTAACCGCCATAACGCCAGACTGGTCACATTTTGAGCCGGTTCAGTATCCGGCTATTGCCGCCATCGTTCCGTTAAACCGGGCGCATGAGCGGCCGCAGTCTCAGGCCCCGCCCCGTCCTCACTCCTGCGGACCACCCAGCCACATCTGAAATACATCACCTGCGTCCGGTCTTTACCCGGACGTGCCTATTTCTGTTTCAGATGTGAAGTCCCATGACAAAATTATCCTGTGCGCTGCTGACCAGCGCATCCCTGCTTGCCCTGCCGGTTTATACTCATGCCGCAGAGGCCGAGACTGATATCCCGACCGTTATCGTCACTGCCAACGCGTCTTCAGAAGACCCCAGTGTCGTCAAAACCACCCGTGAAAAGCTGGCCCGCACGCCGGGCGCCGTCTCGGTGGTCGCCAATGAGACCTATAGCAACAGCTATGCTATGGGCCTGTTTGATACCCTGAAAAATGTCTCCGGCGTGTTTGCCCAAAAGAAGTTCGGTGAAGACAGCCGCTTTTCGATTCGCGGCTCCGGTATCGGCAACAACACCCACAACCGGGGCACATGGCTGAGTGTTGACGGCATCCCCCTCAATCAGGCCGATGGCTCAGGTGATTTTCAGGAAATCGATCCGTTATCCGCCCGTTATATCGAGGTTTACAAGGGTGGAAATGCCTTGCGCTTCGGTGGCTCTCAGCTTGGCGGCGCGGTCAACTATGTCACCCCCACCGGCTATGATGCCGGATACCGCAGTCTTTTGCGCGTCGAAGGCGGCTCATTCGGCACGGCCCGCGCCCATGTGGCCTATGCCGATGTTATTGGCGATTACGACCTTTATCTGGCCACAACCGTGCTTCGTGCCGATGGCTGGCGCGACAATGCCGATCAGGAAGCTAAGCGGTTGACCTTAAACCTCGGCCGCCGTTTCGGTGATAATCGGTCTGTGCGCTTCATTTTTCAGGGCAATGACCTTGATCAGCGTATTTCAGGCGCGCTTAGTCAGACAGAGGCTCTGACGACACCGGAAATGACCAACGCGCCCAACTACGCCGCCGTCAAATACGGTCGCAATGTGAAGTCTGCGCGCGGCACCTTGCAAACCGACTGGCAAATCAATGAGGACTGGCGCTTTGAAGGCGGTGTCTATGCGGCCTGGAAACATCTGATCCACCCTATCTCAATCCACATCGACCAGCAGTCCCAGAATTACGGGGCCTTTGGCCGCTTTGATGGCAAGGGTGAAATCGGCGGTAAGGCCTATGACCTGTTCATCGGCGCCAACTACCGTAAAGGTCTGGTCGATAGCCACACAACCACCAATGTGTTGGGCTCACCCGGCATGGTCATAGGCGAAGCGGTTCAAAACTCTGAAAGCTGGGATGTATTCGCCGAAGGCCGTCTGTTTGTCACCGACCAACTGGCTTTGATCACGGGTGGTTCCTACGGCTGGACTAAGCGCGATTACATAAACCACCTGAATATTGCCAACAACGCTGATAAGGATTTTGACTGGTTCGCGCCACGCATCGGATTTATGTGGCAGAACGAAACCGGCCATCAGGTCTTTGCCAATATCACCAAATCGGTCGAAGCGCCCAACTATGGTGCGTTGGTTCAAAGCCCATTGCCGCAGTTTGTGAATGTGCAACCGCAAGAGGCTGTGACCGCTGAAATCGGCACCCGCGGACGCAGCGCGCATTTCGTCTGGGATGCATCCATATACCGTGCCGAAATCGACGGTGAAATGCTGACCTATATTCCGGTCGATGCGGGCCTTCCGGCGGCAACCTTCAATGCGCAAAACACAATCCATCAGGGCTTAGAGACCGCACTGGACTGGAAAATCGGAACTATTGGCGGGTGGTCGACTGTCCTTCGCCAGACCTACACTTGGTCTGATTTCAAATTCGATGGCGATAAGGTCTATAGCGACAATCAGTTACCGGTGGTGCCTGAGCATTATTACCGCGGTGAGATGTCTTTCAGTCATGGAAATGGCTGGCGGGTAGCCCCGTCGGTAGAATGGGTACCAGAAGACGTGTGGGTTGATTTCGCCAACACCACAAAGGCACCGAGCTACACCGTCTGGAACCTGTCGGTGTCCAAACGTCTGAGCCCCTCAATCGAAATTTATGTCGATGCCCGTAATCTTGGCGACGAGCGCTATATCTCAAGCGTCAATTCTGTGACCGACTTTACCAAGGTCGCGGCCTCTGCCCGGAGAGTGTTCTGGCCCGGCGAAGGTCGGGCGGTAATTGTCGGCATCAAACTGATGAGCCGATAAGATGGAACCGGTGGCAAACGATAAGGTTCGCCGCCGGATCATCGATTATCGGATGATCTGGCGATGGCATTTTTATGCAGGCTTATTCTGCATTCCGTTCATTATTATTCTGACGCTGACGGGCACGACCTACCTGTTCAAGCCGCAGATCGAGGCGGCGTTAGAAGCCAAATACAATAATCTGACCTTTGACGGCGCCCCCAAGCCCGTCAGTCAGCAGATTTATACGGCCATGCACGCTATGCATGGCGCCACGCTGACGCAGGTAGACATCCGCGACAATCCCCATGATGCGTTGCGGGTAACGCTAAACGATGGCGGGGAACTGTACCGTCTCTATGTCCACCCCCAGAGTCTGGATATCCTCAAAGCCCAACCCCTAGATGAGCGCTTTATGGCCATCATCAAAAACATCCACGGTGAACTGACTATAGGCAAGCCCGGTGAGATCATTGTTGAATTGGCTGCCTCCTGGGCCATCGTCCTGATTGTAACAGGACTTTATCTCTGGTGGCCGCGTCAGGTCACGGGTTGGGCGGGCATACTATGGCCACGATTGAATGGTGGATCGCGCCTGTTCTGGCGCGATATTCATGCGGTGACAGGGATTTATATCTCCACCTTCGCCCTGATACTCCTGCTTTCAGGTCTGCCGTGGACTTCGGTATGGGGTACAGGCTTCAAGGCGGTGGTGGCCGCAACCAAGCCCGCTTCCGCCAAAGCCGAATGGAGTAGCAACCGCGCCCAGGACAAACAACAGGCTAAGGCCGACCACACCCACCATGGCCAAGGAGCCCCCGCAAAGGGTATGGGGGCCGATATGGGCACAGATCTGACCGGCATAGACGCTTTGCTGCCCATAGTGCGCTCGCTTAACGTGCCCGCACCCGTTGTCATCAAGCCTGATGGGGATCGCTTGTGGCAGGCAGCCTCTACTACACAAAACTTGACCGCCCGTCGCACAGTAACCTTAAGTGCGGATACTGGTGAAGTCGTCAAACAAACCGGCTTTGCCGAAAAAGCCTTTATGGATAAGGTCGTCCTGACGGCGATTTCATTGCATGAAGGCCATTTGTTCGGCTGGTTCAATCAGTTACTGGGACTTCTTACCGCACTGGGTTTACTGACCTTAAGTGTGAGCGCCGTCATCATGTGGTGGTCAAAACGGCCGGTTGACAGGTTGGGAGCACCCGCAACGCTTGACGGAAAACCTGGCGGTCGTCTACTGCTCATCATAGTGTTCATGGCGGCTTTTCTACCAGTTATGGCCATAAGCCTTATACTTATCGCTGTGCTGGAACGGTTTGTCTTGAGGTGCATTCCGCCGGTCAGAGATTGGTTGGGGCTCACCTAACAACAAAAAAAGCCCGGTAAATCTGCCGGGCTTTTTCGTCTAGTTTACTGCCGTTTAAGTGTTGATGACCCGACCATCAGCATCCAAAGATGCTTCGAGGATGGCTTCCGACATGGTCGGGTGCGGGAACACGGTGCCTTGCAGGTCTTCTTCTGTGGCTTCCATGGTGATGGCCAGACAGAAGCCCTGAACCATTTCGGTCACATTAGCACCGATCATGTGCGCTCCTAAAAGCGCCCCGGTTGTCTTCTCAAAAATGACCTTCACAAAACCAAGCGTCTCAGACGACGCCACTGCCCGGCCATTGGCACGGAAGGGGAAACGTCCGATTTTGACATCGAGTTTTTGTTCTTTAGCCGCCTGCTCGGTGATACCAACGGATGCAACTTCAGGCGTGGCGTAGGTACAGCCCGGAATCGGCGGATTGAGATTGGACAACTTGCGGCCGGCCATATAGTCCGCCGCATGCACAGCTTCATGCGAGGCCTTATGCGCCAGCCAGGGCGGGCCTGCGCAGTCACCAATGGCATAAAGACCTTTAACATTGGTCTTGCCATGGCTGTCGTTTTTAACATGGCCGCGGTCCATGACCACACCCAGCTTTTCAAGACCGATACCGTCAGTATTAGCCACGATACCCACTGCGACAATGCAGCCTTCGGCGGTCAGAATTTCTGACTTTCCAGCGACTTCGACATGAACCGCTACGCCCTTGGTGGGCTTTTCGATCTTGGTGACCTTGGCGCCGACGCGGAAATTGATACCACGCTTTTTGAAGGCCTTAAGCGCCTCCGCCGATACTTCATGATCTTCGACCGGCAGGATGCGGTCCATAGCCTCAACGACCGTGACCTCAGTCCCCAGCGCCTTATAGAAGCTGGCAAACTCAATGCCGATTGCGCCTGAACCAATGATAATCAGCGACTTCGGCTGAGACTTTGGTGCCAAGGCATTGCGATAGGTCCAGATACGCTCACCATCAGAAACCGCACCGATGGCCGGAATTTCCCGCGCACGGGCACCAACGGCCAGCATGACGTTCTTGGCTTCAATCGTCTGTGTGCCGCCAGCTTTGAGCGTCACGACAACCTTGGGTGCATCCTTACCGGGCTCTAATACCGCCGAGCCTTCGATGACATCGATTTTGTTTTTCTTCATGAGATAGGCGACGCCGCCGCTCATGGTCTTGGTCACGCCGCGCGAACGTTGAATGACTTTTTCAAAATCATAGCCGGGGTTTGATGCCGAAAGTCCGTAATCCTCAAGATGGTGAAGCTTATCATAGACTTCGGCCGATTTCAGCAGCGCCTTGGCCGGGATGCAGCCCCAGTTCAGGCAGATGCCACCCAGGGCTTCACGCTCGACGATGGCGACCTTAAGGCCATTCTGAGAGGCACGAATGGCACCTTCATAACCGCCGGGGCCGGAACCGATAACAACGAGATCATAAGACATGGAGAGAGTTCCTCCTAAGCATCGCCCGAAAAGTGTTTCGCGGTTTTCGGATCAGCGATGCGATAAATAAAATGTAAAAACAGGCGCACCATAGTGCGCCCGTTTTTATGCCAGCATCTTAATCGGATCTTGCAACAGATCCTTTAGCGCCGTGATGTACTTCGCACCAATCGAGCCATCGACGACGCGGTGATCGCAAGTCAAAGTCACGGTCATGACGGTGGCCACGGCTAACTGACCGCCCTTGACGACCGGGCGCTGTTCACCAGTTCCGACAGACAGGATACAGCCTTGTGGTTCGTTGATGATCGAGGCAAATTGCTTGATACCAAACATACCCAGATTGGATACAGAGAATGTGCCGCCCTGGAATTCTTCGGGTTTCAGTTTACGGTCACGGGCGCGCGCGGCGAGATCTTTAGTTTCCTTGGCAATTTGCGCCAAGGATTTGGTCTCGGCCTTGCGGATGATCGGGGTAATAAGCCCGCCATCAATCGCCACAGCCATAGCAATATCGGCATTGTGATGCATGGCAATGCCTTCGGTTGTGAAGGACGCATTGGCTTCTGGTACTTGCTTAAGCGCCAGTGCTACCGCCTTTATGACGATGTCGTTGACCGAAACCTTAACACCTTGCGATTCCAGCGCCGTGTTTATCTTGGCACGGGCAGCCAGCAGATTGTCGATTTCGATATCGATCGTCAGCGGGAAGTGCGGAATATCACGGAAGCTGTCGGTCAGGCGACGCGCGATAACTTTGCGCATGCCATCCAGCGGCACGAGGTCATAGGAACCCGGTGCGATGCCCAGTTGCTCAAGGCTTTGGGCCTTACGCGGTTCACTGGCAGCGGCAATCGCAGGTGCTGACCCGGCTTTACCAGCGCCGGTTTTCAGGGCGTCTTCGATATCGCGCTTGATCACGCGGCCATGTGGGCCCGTGCCTTTGAGCAGTTTGAGATCAAGCTTATTGATCTCAGCCAAGCGTCGCGCCAAGGGCGATGCCGCCACCCGCGCACCAGATGATGCCGCCGGAGCTGATACCGGGGCAGCCGCCGCTACTGGAGCCACTTCCGCCTTGGGAGCTTCGGTTTTGGCTGGCTCAGCCGCCTTTTGAGGCGCCGGTGCGGCAGAACCACCCTCACCTGCCAAACGCGCAATCGGCGTATTGACCTTGACGCCTTCGGTGCCAGCCTCAATCAGGATGGCTTCGATAGTGCCTTCGTCGACGGCTTCGACTTCCATCGTCGCCTTATCGGTTTCAATTTCAGCAATCACGTCACCGGCGGAGACGCTGTCTCCAACCTTAACGTGCCACTTCGCCAGAATGCCCTCTTCCATCGTAGGCGAAAGGGCCGGCATCAGAATATCAGTCATGATGTATTCCCTTACTTGTACGAGACTTGTTTGACGGCCGCGATGATTTTCTCAACGCTCGGTACCGTCAGGGCTTCGAGGTTGGCAGCATACGGCATGGGCACGTCCTCCTGATGAACGCGCGCAGGCGGCGCATCCAGATCGTCGAACGCATCCGCAGTCACGCGGGCAGCGATTTCAGCGCCGACGCCGCAAGGGCCCCAGCCTTCTTCGACCGTGACCAGACGGTTGGTCTTCTTCACCGAAGCAATAACCGTGTCGGTATCCAGCGGACGCAGGGTACGTAGATTGACGACTTCGGCATCAATACCTTCATCCGCTAATTGTTCAGCGGCTTTCAGGGCAAAACCGACCATGCGTGAGTGGGCAACGATGGTAACATCCTTGCCTTCGCGCTGGATCTTGGCCTTGCCGATCGGCAGGACAAAGTCTTCGACGGCAGGAATTTCGAACTCAAGACCGTACATCATTTCATGTTCAAGGAACACAACCGGGTTCGGATCGCGGATGGCCGCTTTCAGAAGGCCCTTGGCGTCGGCCGCGTCGTAAGGGGCTATGACCTTAAGACCGGGGATGTTCGCATACCACGCCGAATAGTCCTGAGAATGTTGCGCGCCCACGCGGGCGGCGGCACCGTTAGGGCCACGGTAGACGATGGACGACTTGATCTGACCACCCGACATATAGAGAGTCTTGGCCGACGAGTTCAGAATATGGTCGATCGCTTGCATAGCGAAATTGAATGTCATGAACTCGATGATCGGCTTCAATCCAGCCATAGCGGCCCCGGCACCGACGCCGGCAAAGCCCATTTCAGTAATCGGCGTGTCGATCACGCGGCGGTCACCAAATTCTTCCAGCAGGCCGCGCGAGACCTTATAGGCTCCCTGATACTGGGCGACTTCCTCACCCATCAGGAAAACCTTTTCGTCACGGCGCATTTCTTCAGCCATAGCGTCACGCAAAGCATCACGAACGGTAATTTTTACCATCGGTGTGCCTTCGGGGAATTCAGGATCGCGAAGCTCAGGCTTGGCCGGTGCTGCAGCTTCTGCAGGTTTATCCTCAATCACGGCTTGTACTGTGGGAGCCTCTGACTTCGCCGGTGCCTTGGCGGCATTATCACCGCCAGCCAGACGCGCGATCGGCGTATTGACCTTGACTCCTTCAGTGCCGGCTTCGATCAGAATTTCTTCGATCTGGCCTTCGTCGACGGCTTCGACTTCCATCGTCGCCTTATCGGTTTCAATTTCAGCAATCACGTCGCCAGCCGAGACGGTATCGCCCGCCTTAACCAGCCACTTTGATAGTGTGCCCTCTTCCATAGTCGGTGAGAGCGCGGGCATTAAAATATCAGTCATATGTTTAAACCTTACGCCTCAAGATAGACATCTGTGTAAAGCTCGGACGGGTCCGGCTCAGGGCTGGTCTGGGCGAATTCCACAGCTTCCAGGACGATGGCCTTAATCTCATTATCGATGACCTTAAGCTCGTCCTCGGTAACCCCGGCCTGTTCGATCATGGTTTTGATATGATCAATCGGATCGCGGTTCTTTTTAACGTCATCGACCTCTTCCTTGGTACGGTATTTGGCCGGATCGGACATGGAGTGGCCGCGGTAGCGATAGGTCTTCATCTCAAGGATGTAGGGGCCATTGCCGGAGCGGGCATGCTCAGACGCGCGCAAACCGGCTTCATAGACGGCAAATACGTCCATGCCATCGACCTGCTCACCCGGAATGCCAAACGATGCACCGCGCATATAAAGCTCAGTGGTGGCCGACGCCCGCGCAAGGCTGGTGCCCATAGCGTATTCGTTGTTCTCGATCACATACACGACCGGCAACTTCCACAGCTTGGCCATGTTGAAGCTTTCATACACCTGGCCTTGGTTGGCCGCACCGTCACCAAAGTAGGTGTAGGAGACATTGCCGTTTTGCTTATAGAAGTCAGCAAAAGCTAGACCCGTCCCCAGCGAGACCTGAGCCCCGACGATCCCGTGACCACCAAAGAAGCCGGTTTCGATGTCAAACATATGCATCGAACCGCCCTTACCTTTGGACGATCCACCGATACGGCCGGTCAGTTCAGCCATAACTTCTTTCGGGTCCATGCCGGCGGCCAGCATATGGCCGTGGTCACGGTAGCCGGTGATAACCTGATCCCCGTCAATCGAGGCCGCCTCCATACCAACGGCAACCGCTTCCTGACCGATGTACAGGTGGCAGAAGCCCCCGATCAGGCCCATGCCATATAGCTGACCGGCACGCTCTTCGAAGCGGCGGATCAGCAGCATTTCGCGATAATATTTTAAAAGATCATCTTTGGACGTATTACGGTTCACAGATGGGGTGGAGTTGGAACCTTGGGTTCCGTCACTTGCCTTAGCGGCACGCGCCATGAATACCTCCCTGAGCATCATGTTAAAAAGTCAGAATAAATTAGACGCTATCCATTTATGAGAAGGATGGCCCCTCGTAAAGGCCCCTTGCTGTGTCAGGAATTAGCGCTTTTGTCGATTTGATCGCGGATCACATATTCGTTAGCTTCACCGAAGCCGAGAATAACGCGCGCACGCTCCTCAAGTAAATCCTTTGAAAGATTATCTGTGCGTAGATAACGCGCCCGTGACTCAAGATCCTGACGTTCGGATTTGAGCTTTTCAAGTTTATTTTCAGCAACCATGAGGTCTCTTTGTCTGTTTTCTTGTGAAAACAGACCTTTGTCGCCTGTCATGAACTGAACGCAACAATAGGCCAACAATATAGATAGGATTGCGGTAGGCAAATAAGGTCTCAAGTGTAAAAACACGACTTACGCCCTTTCTGGACGGCGGACAGCATTAAGGCTCAATTTGACGCCCGCCCGTTAACAAACTGTTACCGATGATGTCTTTGACCAACAAAGAATTTATCACTTTTCCCAACAAAAATCGGCGCAAGTGTTAGATTTTGCACGGCCACCTCATTCATTTTTGGCGGATATGTAAAAAATCTTTCCCCGTGCGTAAATCTGATTGATTTTGATCAACTCTTTTGCGGCGACTCCATGGGCACATAAAATAACGGCGGGAAAGTTGCCCTTCCCGCCGTCACCATATTTATGGACATACGTCTTTAAGAGCGAATAACACTCAGGCCCGCATAGACGGCTTCGATATCAAGCTGAGATTCGATGCGAAGCAGTTGGTTATATTTTGCAAGCCGGTCAGAGCGCGCCAGAGATCCTGTCTTGATCTGCCCGCAATTGAGCGCCACCGACAGGTCAGCAATCGTCGAATCTTCAGTCTCGCCCGAACGGTGAGACATGACCGATGTGTAGCCCGCACGGTGGGCCATATCGACCGCATCCAGCGTTTCCGACAGGGTGCCGATCTGGTTGACCTTAACTAGGATAGAGTTGGCTAATCCCTCGACAATACCCATCTCCAGACGGTTGGGGTTGGTCACGAACAAATCATCGCCCACCAACTGCACACTATCGCCCAGACGCTCTGTCAAGGCTGCCCAGCCCTCGAAATCGTCTTCGGCCATGCCATCTTCAATCGAGCAGATCGGGAAGGCCTCAGCCAGCTTGGCCAGATACTCCACCATGCCCATCGCATCAACGGTCTTGCCTTCGCCTTCCATGACGTACTTGCCGTCCTTGAAGAACTCAGTCGATGCCACATCCATAGCCAGCCAGAAATCCTGTCCGGCCTTGTAACCGGCCTGCTCACCGGCCTTCATGATGAAGGACAATGCTTCTTCGGCCGACCCAAGGTTCGGCGCAAAGCCCCCCTCGTCGCCGACGTTGGTATTGTGGCCGGCGGACTTCAGACCTTTTTTAAGAGCGTGGAAGATTTCCGCACCCATACGCAGAGCCTCCGAGAAGGTCTCGGCACCGGCGGGGACAATCATGAACTCCTGAATGTCGATCGGATTATCGGCATGGGCGCCACCATTGATGATGTTCATCAGGGGCACCGGCAGGACTCGCGCGGAGATACCGCCCACATACTTATAGAGCGGCAGACCCGATGACAGGGCGGCCGCACGGGCAGTCGCGAGAGACACACCCAAAATAGCGTTGGCGCCCAAGCGTGACTTATTTTCCGTACCATCAAGATTGATCAGGGTCTGATCAAGACGGCGCTGATCGCGCGCATCAAAACCTGACAGTGTGTCAAAGATTTCCGTGTTGACCGCATCTACCGCCTGCAACACACCCTTGCCCAGATAGCGCTTGGCATCGCCGTCGCGCTTTTCGACCGCTTCGTGGGCGCCGGTTGACGCACCTGACGGAACCGCAGCGCGTCCAAACGAGCCATCTTCCAGGGTCACATCGACTTCAACAGTCGGATTGCCTCTGGAATCGAGAATTTCACGCGCAACAATATCAATGATTTCCGTCATGGGGAGCGTCCTTAAAAGGCTTCATCTAACGGCTTGGGATTAGAGGAGAACTGCCCGCTTCGCAAGCCGTGATAACGCTAACGCTTCATATATTGGGATGTAAGCCTGGCTGCGTTGTGAGGGCAGCCAATATATCTTGCGGGCATTCAAACAAATGATCCGGGTTTTCACGTCGCAGTCGATCGGCATTGGCAAAGCCCCAGCTTACGGCACCAACCTTAAAGCCTGCAACGCGCGCGGCTTCTATATCGCGGATCTCATCCCCGACCGACAAGACACAGCGTGCCTCCGTGCCCGCCGTCTTTAGCAAAGCCTTAAACTTCGCCGCCTTACCGAACAGGCTGGCCCCGCAGGCATAGTGGTCGATAAGTGTGGCCATATCCGCCCCCAACACGGTTTCTACGTTGTCGCGTGCATTGGAGGTGACAACCGCTACCTTAACCCCCTGATGTTTGAGCGTGGTGATCACTTCACCAATGCCGTCAAACAGGGTAATACGATCTATATGCTGTCCCTGAAGTTTGCGAACATGGGTCATGATCATGGGCAGCTTCCACATCGGCACCCGATGATAGGCCAGCAACTCACGCGCGCCCATATCCCTTAGCGCCCTCAGATTATTGCGATCCCCGCGATCATAGCCGAACTTATCAGCCACTTCGTCAAAGATATCGAGGAACCAGCCGAACGAATCAGCCAGCGTCCCATCGAAATCAAAAATCACGAGTGTGTAGGGAATCGTCATCCCCAAACCATAACCGCAATTCGGACATAAAAAAACACGGCCCGTTATGGGCCGTGTTTTAAATCCTGGTCGCAATCCGAAAACTTAGTCTTTCTTCGGCGTCAGAACCTGACGGCCCTTGTACATACCGGTCTTCAGGTCGACGTGGTGCGGACGGCGCAGCTCGCCCGTATCCTTGTCTTCGGTGTAAGGATTTGCGCCGAGTGCATGGTGCGAACGACGCATGTTGCGCCGTGAAGGCGATACTTTCCGCTTAGGTACGGCCATTTCCGTCTCTCTTCTTTAAAGTTGTGCTACCGCTTCGTTGCCTTGAGCATCTAACGATATCGCCGAAAGCTTTATGTCCAGCCCTCAAGCGCGAATAGGGGAAGGCATCTCTTATGACATGCCAGAAGGCGGGCTTATGCCTTAAGACGGACGGATGATCAAGGTCATTTTCACGAATATGGTGAAAATATCAGGCTTTGATCCTTCAAGCAGCATCAGGGTCTTTATAGATCACTTATATATAGCCGGTAGACTACCACAAACAGGCCATAATCCATTCAGTTACCATTCAGGTTCAGTGCGGCAATCTGTTTCCATACTGACACATTAGGTCAACGCACGGTGAAGAGTATGGAAACGCAAACACATTCAAAAAACCCATTAATACGCCACCTTCCCAAGGCTGCGATCGCTTTAGGGCTTGGGCTGGCCATGGCACTGCCGTCTGTAGCCTCAGCCTATGACGGATACTGTTACGCCCGCCAAAGAGAGGCCCAGACCAACGGCACTGTCATAGGTGCCATTGCCGGGGCCGCCCTGGGAAGCAATATCGCAGGCCGCGGCGACCGTACCGAAGGTGCTATTGCCGGTGCGGTTCTGGGCGGCGTTGTAGGCAACAGTGCGGGTCGCAACAGTGTCGATTGCTATGAGGGCCGCTATTACTCATACGATGATAGTGGCTATTACGATCCCCCACCCCCGCCGCGCGGCTATGTCGCTGTCTACTATAATGACCGCCCGCGCTATGGTTATCGCAACGTCTACCGCGAACGCTATTACGGCCACTACGGGCCACCACCCCGCGCCTACTATCGTGATCGTGACCGGCATGATCGACAAGATCATCACGATCGTGGCCACCGTGGACATCGCGACCGTTAATAATAAAAAAGCCGCCCTGTTTTTGCAGGGCGGCTTTAATTTTAGCATTAGTCCGATGTTAGCCTTGGGCGGACGACGTATCGACCTTTACGCCCGGGCCCATGGTCGAAGACAGCGAAATCTTGCGAACATAGAGGCCCTTGGCACCCGACGGACGGGCCTTAACCAGAGCGTCAACCAGAGCGCGGACGTTCAACTCAAGCGCTTCGGTGGTGAAAGACACCTTGCCGACGCCAGCATGAACGATACCGGTCTTTTCAACGCGGAACTCAACGGCACCGGACTTAGCGTCCTTAACAGCCTGAGCGACGTTTGGCGTAACGGTGCCCACCTTCGGGTTCGGCATCAGGCCGCGCGGGCCCAGAACCTTACCCAGACGACCGACCAGAGCCATCATGTCCGGAGACGCGATAACGCGGTCAAAGTCCATGAAGCCGCCCTGGATCTTTTCGACCAGGTCTTCGGCACCAACGACTTCAGCGCCGGCGGCCAAAGCCTCTTCAGCCTTCTTGTCCTTGGCGAACACGGCGACGCGAACGTCTTTGCCGGTGCCGGACGGCAGTTGAACGACGCCGCGGACCTGCTGGTCAGCGTGGCGAGGGTCAACGCCCAGATTGATGGCGATTTCAACGGATTCGTCAAACTTGGCCTTGGCGTTGGTCTTCACAACATTCAGGGCGTCGGTGACAGTGTGCAGCTTTACGGAATCAACATCCCAAGCCTTGATGCGCTTTGCAATTTTGGTCATCAGAATTCCCCTTAATCGACGATCTTCAGACCCATCGAACGGGCTGAGCCCTCGATGATCTTAGCGGCGGAAGCGATGTCGTGAGCTGACAGATCCTTCATCTTCTTTTCAGCGATTTCACGAAGCTGAGCTTGCGTGATCTGGCCAGCACTGTCACGACCGGGCTTGGTCGAACCGGACTTAAGGCCCAGAGCTTGCTTGATGAAGAAGGTCGCAGGCGGTGTCTTGGTCACAAACGTGAACGACTTGTCCTGATAAACCGTAATGATGGTCGGCAGCGGAGTGCCTTTTTCCACGTTTTCAGTACGCGCGTTGAATTCCTTACAGAAACCCATGATGTTAACGCCGCGTTGACCCAGTGCCGGACCGATGGGGGGCGAAGGTGTGGCCGAGCCAGCCTTCACCTGGAGCTTGATGTAGCCCAGGATTTTCTTAGCCATTGGATATCTCCTGTAATCCCGATATATTGGGATATTGTGAGCCGTGGTATGGATGGCCTTAGCTATCGGCCTCCCACGGATTTAACCTCGCATGACGCGAAGAGCGGTCGCTATAGCCGGTTTCCCAAGCCAGCGCAACCGCTTCAAACAAAAAAGCCAGACTTTGCAACGGAAAACCTCTGCAAAACCTGGCTTTGAACTTAATAATCCGGATTACTGATTAAGCTGTCTTCTCAACCTGTGAGAACTCCAAATCGACCGGCGTGGCGCGACCGAAGATAGACACCGAAACCTTGAGACGGGCATGATCCTGATCGACGCTCTCAACCACACCGTCGAAGCTGGCGAACGGACCGTCGATGACCTTGATCTTTTCGCCGATATCGAACGACAGAACCACCTTGGGCTTTTCAGCCGCAACATCAGCCGTGCCGATAATGCGCTGAACTTCTTTTTCAGTGACCGGGATGGGCTTCTGGCCGGAGCCTAAGAATCCCGTGACCTTCGGCGTATTTTTGACGAGGTGATAAGCCTCATCGGTCATTTCCATCTTCACCAACACATAGCCGGGGAAGAACTTGCGTTCGCTGTTGAACTTACGACCACGGCGGATTTCGACCACATCTTCGGTCGGCACCAGAATCTCAGAGAACTTGTCTTCAAGCCCCTGCGACTTAGCCTGATCGCGCAGAGATTCAGCTACCTTTTTCTCGAAGTTTGAATAGGCGTGAACGATGTACCACTTATGGCGCGGATTCGGAGCAAGGGCAGCGTCGAGTGTGTCATTTGCCATGTGCGATGGTCCTTATCTACCGATGTTCGTCAGCCAACTGACGCTGAAGCCCAAAATACCGTCAACCACAAAGAAAAATGCCGCAGCGACAACCACCATGATCAGAACCATAACGGTCGTGATCCAGGTTTCCTTGCGCGACGTCCAGGTGATCTTACGGGCTTCCTGACGGACTTCCTGAATGAATTTGGCCGGGCTTGTCTTTTTCTTAGGTGTAACCGGTGCCGAAGACGCGCTCGTCCCCGCCCCTTGCGCAGACATCTGAGGCTTGGCCACATCCACAGCCCCGGCCTTAGCCGACGATACCGTGGGGGTCTTCGAGGTAGGTTTCTTCGCCATAAGAATCGACGTTCCGACTTCTAAACAACAAAACGGAGGCCCAAAATAATCGTTTTTGAGCCTCAGAAAAAAAGTGGCAGGGGCAGAGGGACTCGAACCCACGACTTCCGGTTTTGGAGACCGGCGCTCTACCAGCTGAGCTATACCCCTATGTTGGTGACATATCATGCACAAAGTAGACGTCTGCAAGATATGCCGTGCACTCAGAATCTCAGTTATTATGACAACTTTCGACCCTTAAGAGCCGTGCGGTGTATCAGCGCTTAACGCCTAGGGCAAGGGGATTTGCAGCTTTCAACTTGATTTTATTGTGGTCAATCATCAGTTAGCCCAGCTTTAGTTACCAAGGCTTATGTTGCCCGACCCCATCACAGACCGCTGTATATTGCCGGTGACCTTTTTGAGGTAAACATTTCCGGAACCGACAATACTGATATCGACATCTTTTACGGTGCCGCCGTAGTGAAGCTTACCCGAACCGGCAATATTGAGTTCCAGCTTGGGGGATGCGCCATCTATGATCTTAACATCACCCGATCCGGCAATAGCCACCTCGCCCGGCCCGTTAAGCCGCAAAACCGTTATGTCGCCGTTGCCGCCGATAGCGGCTTCAAGCGTAGAAATATTTCCGGTGCGCACCGTGCCTGAGCCACCAATGGCGATACTGGCTGAGCGGGCGTTTCCGATCGTGACATCACCGGAACCACCGATGCTTATGTCAACCGTCTCAGCGACATGGCCTGCATGCCAGGTGCCACAGCCGGAAACCGATAGCTCAAGCCGTTGCGCCGCTCCCATTTCACCGTAAACACCGCCATTTGAACTGATGACTACATCGGCAGGCATTTTAACATAGATGACCGGCAAGTCCTTGACCGGCACCGTCGCCCCGCCCATGCCGCCAAACGTGATATCTCCGTCTTTGCCATTGACGCATCGTATCGTCTTGGCCTTAAGACCACCATCCGCGATCAAAGAATCTCCGGACGTTCTGACCATAATCTTGGGGACACTGGACGAACCATAGGCGACTTTGAGATCAATATCGCTGCGCCCGGACTCGGGTACGATGACAACTCTGGCCGCCATATTACGCAATTCAAGTTCGGTCGCCATCAGGGCGTTAGCAGGTGCCGCTGCGGCCGCTATTACAAGTCCTGAAATCAGACTTGCCGTAGTATAAGCGACCATATGGGTTTGGGTCATTTACGCTTTCCAGACAACATTTTGAGCACAGCCAAAGAGACCGCAGGTCAATTGTGTGACCAGCGGTCGCCAAAAACAACTTAATTACTTGTCATGAAGGGATTGTCACGGTTTCAGCTTGCGATCAAAGAAGTCCAGATAAAGCCTGTAGCGAAACAGATTTTTAGCGTTGCCCCGGACTCCGTGACGCTCTCCGGGGTAAAGCATAAGCTCAAAGGGCATGGATTTTTGCTGCAGGGCTTCGATCACGCGGGTCGAATTCGCCAGAATAACATTATCATCGGCCATTCCGTGCATCAGCAGCAGGCTGTTGGGTTTCAGACTATCAAGGCGATTTACGACATCATATTTCGCGTAGTTTTCCGCATTTGCCTGAGGCGTCGACATGTAGCGCTCAGTGTAGGCCGTATCGTAAAGCCCCCATTCTGTCGGCGGGGCACCCGCAGCCCCCGCGGCAAAGGGTGTATCTTTAGCGGTCAGGGCCATCAGGGTGACAAATCCACCCTGCGACCAGCCCATTATGCCAATGCGTTCGCCGTCCACGTAAGGCAAGGTTTTCAACCAGTTAGCGCCCATGATCTGATCGTCGATATCAGGCCCGCCGAATTGCTTATAGATCGCCCGCTCAAACGCCACGGATCGATTGGGCGTGCCACGATTATCCAGTGAAAAGACAATATAGCCCGCCTCTTGGAACAGACAATCCGCCGGATTAACCCACGTCTTTTGCACCATAGCCTTAGCCGGACCGCCGTATATGGAGACAATCACCGGATACCTTTTAGACGGATCGAAGCCCTTAGGTTTCAGCATGGACCAGTGCAGGTCCTGGCCATCAGAAGCCTTTAGTGTGCCAAATTCAGGTGCGGAATACTCATCTTTAAACGCGAAGTACGGATGATTTTTATCTAACGCGTTTTCCTCGATCCAACGGATAAGCTTGCCCCGCGCATCATAAAGGCCCGTTTGTGAGGGTGTTTTCGGGTCAGAATAGGTGCCTATAAATACCTTGCCGCCATCGGATACAGATGTAGCCCACCAGCCACCCGCTGAGGTCACCGCGACCGGAACGGTTGGGGTTTTATAACTGACTTTATACAGGCGGTTTTCGATCGGTGTATCTTTTGACGCTTCAAACCATAGGTCTCCTGTCGCCTCGTTGACCGAAGCAATATGATCGACCGGCCAATCGCCTTTGGTAACCTGATGGATCAGCTTGCCATCAGCCCCGTAAAGATAGATGTGGTTGTTGCCATCGGCCTCGGAGGCCCACAAAAAGCGACCGTCTTTCAAGGGCTTGAAATCGTTATTGAGATCAATCCAGCTATCCGATGTTTCCGACAACAGCACAGACGCGGCACCGGTCAACGGATCGACCTTCAGCAGATCCAGACGTTGCTGAGTACGGCTCAAGCGCTGCACATAAAGGGTCTTGCCGTCCGCCGACCAGTTAACCCGCGCCAGATAGATATCATTATTGCCCCCCAGATCGACCTTGACCGCTTCACCGTTCAGGGGTTTGACGTAGAGCTCAACGACTGCGTTCTTAGTGCCCGCCTTGGGGTAGCGCTGTTCAATCAGTTTGAACGCCGATCCGCCAATTTCGATGCGCGGGACAATATCGACCTGGCTTTCATCCACCTTGGCATAGGCGATGCGTGTGCTGTCCGGCGACCACCAATAGCCGGTGTACCGCCCCAGTTCCTCCTGCGCGATAAATTCCGCCACACCATAGCTTAGAGCGCCCTCACCTTTGGGCGTTATAGTCGTCTCGGTTCCAGATGCCAAATCTTTCACATAAAGCGTATTGTCGCGCACATAAGACAGGTGCTTGCCCGATGGGCTAAGCTTGGCATCAACTTCATCGTCGGGCGTATCGGTGACTTGGGTGATTTTGCGACTGGCCCGATCGACGCGGTAAATATCACCATCCAGCGGCACCAGAATGGACTTCGATGATCCATCCCAATCATAAGCCACCACACCATGCGCCGATACGCGCATACGCTCACGGCGGGCCTTTTCCGCTTCGGACAACACCTTGCTTGCAGAGGACAATTGATCAGCGTCGACCAGCACGTAAGGCGCCCCGCCCCTCACTTGCACCGCCCATAAATCCTGAACCTGCGCGTTACTGGCCTTGGGTTTGAGCCATGTCAGTATTTCACCGTCAGGGGATAGCTTAGCGCCAACGGCCTTTGGCCCGGACAAGGCCGGATCGGAAAACACCCGTTCGGGTGTCAGGATTTCCGCCTGCGCACTTACAGCCAAACACAATATCCACGCCGACACGCCAAACCGAAATACTGACATTTACAACCTCAAAACCTATCTCGTCAGGACGCTAACGGGTGCCCATAACGAACGTCAAGGTTATAGAGCTTCACAAATCAAAAAGTAACGTCAGAAACAAGCATATGTGCCCCTGAGCAGCAATTCAGGCAGCATGACCGAAATTGCCATACTCACCGACAAACGGCTGCGCTTAATGGCTCTGCGCACAATCTGCCAGCCCCCATGCAATTGTCCGCTAAGTTTCAACTCGCAGGCGCGGACTATACGCAGCCGCCGCATCAATTGCGCGCGTAGCCCATTCATACGGCTCAGCGGTTGATCACGGGAAGGCGTCCCTGACACATACCCCTCCCAACATGGCTCAGAATGGGTGGTTAGCGGCGATTTATAGGCTTCATCGCCGCAGCCGAAATCCACGCGTTTCACATGGCCTGATACCGCTTTCATAATGTCCAGCGTCATCAAAATACCGACACCGTAACGCGCAAAGGCCGGGTCATAGCCCGGAAACCAAAGGTGAAGATCGCTGCCACTTTTTAAGGCAACCTCAACCGCGATGATGCGTTCGCCTTGCCTGTAAACACCGGCCATCAGTCCGAAGTCATCACTGTTTTGTTTTGCCAGCGCCTGCAACATATCTGCGGTCCAACCGCAGGCGAATACATCATGCAGCCCGCTTTGGTGATACTGACTTCGCTTGCAAGCAACAATCCATTTTAGAGTTTCCGATGTGACAGACTCCCAACTGAAGACAATATCAGGATAGTCCTTATTCAGATTACGTCGGCAGCGTTCGGTGTTGCGGAAAACCTTTTTGTGCTGTTCGTAATTGGCGCTTAAATAGGTTTCAAAACCGGCGGATAAATCGGCGTACAGACGATTTTGTGACTGCTGGTTTTCACGTGGAGCAGAGCGGTCAATCAATCCATGAAACTCAAAGCGCCGCGCTTTCAAAAGGCTAACAATATCGCTCAGACCAATATTTTCGACAGTGATTACGGCCTGAAAATCCGTCAGTGGGGCACCGAATGCCTGAATTATGCGGCCACGTTTTTGAAAGAGAAAGAAACCGAGCAGCCGATCACCGGCATACAATCTGGCGATGAAGGTCTGGGGAACAGCCTTGGCGATAGCCTGAAAATATCGAACATTAAAATAAGGCCCCCACAGTTCAGGCCTTTGTTTCAAGCATTGCGTCCACAATGCCAGGTCATCTGCGTTTAGCTGATCCGCGGTTATGACTTCGATATGAGTTAATTTCATGCGACCGAACCCCACCCCATTGACCAGTTTTTTTGCCGCGCTTTTGTCAATACAACCACATAAACACTATGCCGTAAAATAAAGGCTTCGAAATGATCCGAAGCCTTTATCATTTTAATGGGCAGGTGGTTTGTGACTAAAATGCTCAACATCCTTGGGCGTGATATCCATGAAGTCGGGCACGATCCGGTTGTATTCAGCGACCTTATTCAGATCGACAACGATATCCCGGTGGCCTTCCCACATCATGCTGAGCGACACATAGAGGATAACGAACAGGCCGAAAAAGCCGATCCAGCGGTGTTTGTGCAGGATCTTAGCAATAAAGTGCGACGCTACCCCCATAAGGGCAATGGCAAGAATTAGGCCGAACACCATGATCGACGGATGCTCATGAGCCGCCCCCGCAACGGCCAGCACGTTATCGAGCGACATCGAAAGGTCGGCGATCAAAATCTGAATCACGGCAGTTTTGAAGCTTTTGGGCTTGGCTGTAGGAACGGTAGCGCCGCCCATAGTGCCATCAGCATTGATATCAGCGCCGGTGGCATCTTCCAAGGCCGCTTCAGCGCGGGCTTCGTCGTGGGTGTGGGATTCGCGCAGTTCGCGCCACATTTTCCAGGTAACCCATAACAGCAAAAGCCCACCGGCAAACAACAGGCCAATGATCAGCAGCAGTTTCGCGGTGACCAGCACAAAGCCGATTCGCATCACGACGGCAGCGATCAGGCCGTATAGTATAGCTTTACGACGTTGGGTGGCGGCAAGACCAGCCGCCGCCAGACCTACGGCAACAGCATTGTCACCGGCCATAACCAGATCAATGAAAACAACCTGAAGCAGGGCAGAGGCTTGCGAGGCAAGCTCAGGATTGGACAGAAAATCCATAAGGCACTCATTTTATATTTTAATGGCTTCGCCCGTTCCTAATCGGTAATGACGGGCCTTGTCCAGCGATCAGTTGCGGGCGCAGGCTTCATAGAGTGCGATAGAGGCGGCGTGGCTGACGTTCAGGCTCTCAAACCCGCCCGGCATGGGGATTTTGGCCAGATGATCGCAGTGTTCGGCCACCAGACGACGCAGGCCATCGCCTTCGGAACCTAGCACCAGCAAGACTTTACGCGGTGGGGGCAGGGTGTTCAGGACGCCTTGCAAGGTGTCGTCGGTGTTTCCGGCAAGGCCGATACTGATCCAGCCTTCATCCCGTAAACTTTCCAGTGCGCGCGACAGATTAGTGACCTTGGCGAAAGGCACCATATCCATGGCACCGGCGGCGGTTTTGGCCAGCACGCCCTGCATGACCGGAGAATGGCGATCCTGCATGATCAGGCCCTGAACACCGAATGCCGCCGATGAGCGGAAGATGGCGCCGACATTCTGAGGGTCGGTGACCTGATCAAGCATCAGCAGTACCCCATGATCCTGCATCAAGGCTTCGAGGTCGTCACCTTCCGGAGGCGGAGCATTGAGGGCGATTCCCTGATGCACCGCGCCCTGCGGCAGGATGCGCATAAAATCGGCCATCGGCGTGGGGCGAAAGTTGAGATCACTGCGTCTGATCAGGGCCTGGGGCAGGGCTTTGGCACGGTCTTCGGTCGCAAATAGCTGAAAAGGCCCTTTGCGAGCTGAATTTTTTAAGGCCGCTTCGACCGCATGAACACCCCAGATCCAGCCATCTTCGGACACCTTATGACGTTGAATTTGTGGCATTTTAGGCTTTGCCTCACTGCGTTCGCGACCGGCACCGTCAGGCTTTACGGGCACACTTTTTGCTGAAAAGTGCGATTTTTGGCCCTGACGGGATTTGTGACCGTTGCGTTCGCGATTAATGGACACTATAAGACGCGCTCCGATTTGAGGCCTGACAGGCTTTTTGGCTAATTACGATGTTGTCTTTACATATGTGTAGAGAGGACATCCACAGAAACCATAAAGTTTTTTTGTTTTTGGGCTTGTCCTTTTTTCAAAGGTCGAGTTTAAAGCAGCAGGTTTTCAAGCCTTGAAAATCAGACGTGCGCATGGGGGAATGTCCCGAGCGGCAAAGGGGGGGGACTGTAAATCCCCTGCGTAAGCTTCGCAGGTTCGAGTCCTGCTTCCCCCACCATCGCACGACCTGTCTGCCGCGACAGGTCTTAAAGGCTTGAAAAACTGTAGTCCCCCGATCGAACTTACGAAAGTGTTTTGCTGAATAGCAGAATGCTCTCGTGCGCGGGTATAGCACAATGGTAGTGCAGCAGCCTTCCAAGCTGAGGATGTCGGTTCGATCCCGTCTACCCGCTCCAAATTCATTTCAAAACCTTAGCCCGACTGGGCAATACGGAGCCTGACCTATGGCCAAGGAAAAATTCAACCGTACTAAGCCGCACTGCAACATTGGCACGATTGGTCACGTTGACCACGGCAAGACGACGCTGACGGCAGCGATCACGATGACGCTGGCCAAGTCCGGCGGCGCGGTCGCCAAGGCATATGCCGACATCGACGCTGCCCCTGAAGAAAAAGCACGCGGCATCACCATCAACACCGCCCACGTCGAATATGAGACGGCTAACCGTCACTATGCGCACGTCGACTGCCCAGGCCACGCCGACTATGTGAAGAACATGATCACCGGTGCCGCTCAGATGGACGGCGCTATTCTGGTGGTTTCGGCCGCTGACGGCCCGATGCCGCAAACGCGCGAGCACATCCTGCTGGCCCGTCAGGTCGGCGTGCCGGCTCTGGTCGTGTTCATGAACAAGGTTGACCTTGTTGACGACGAAGAACTGCTTGAGCTGGTTGAAATGGAAGTTCGTGAACTTCTGTCGTCCTACCAGTTCCCCGGCGACGATATCCCCATCACCAAGGGCTCGGCTAAGGCCGCCACTGACGGCGTGAACCCGGAAATCGGTGAAAACCAGATCCTGGCTCTGATGCAAACGGTTGACGACTACATCCCGCAGCCTGAGCGTCCGATCGACCTGCCGTTCCTGATGCCGGTTGAAGACGTGTTCTCGATCTCTGGCCGTGGTACGGTTGTGACCGGCCGCGTCGAGCGTGGTATCGTTAAGGTCGGTGAAGAAGTCGAAATCGTCGGCATCCGTCCGGTCCAAAAGACGACCTGCACGGGCGTTGAAATGTTCCGCAAGCTGCTTGACCAAGGTCAGGCCGGTGACAACGTCGGCGTTCTGCTGCGTGGTACCAAGCGTGAAGACGTTGAGCGCGGTCAGGTTCTGTGTAAGCCAGGCTCCATCACCCCGCACACCAAGTTCATCGCCGAAGCCTACATCCTGAACAAGGAAGAAGGCGGTCGTCACACGCCGTTCTTCACCAACTACCGTCCGCAGTTCTACTTCCGTACGACGGACGTGACCGGTATCGTAAAGCTGAAAGAAGGCGTGGAAATGATCATGCCGGGCGACAATGCTGAGCTGGACGTCGAGTTGATCACCCCGATCGCCATGGAAGAGAAGCTGCGCTTCGCTATCCGTGAAGGCGGCCGTACCGTCGGCGCCGGCGTCGTCTCCAAGATCATCGCCTAAGCAGGGACTTGTCCCTGCACCCCTAACTAGGCGCGGCGGACAAACTTGTAGCTAAATCAAACCCCTTCGGTGCAAACCGAAGGGGCTTACTTCATGAGCTTCGTCATAACCCGCGTAGCGCCTTGCCTCACTTGCAAAAGGCTGTCGCCCGTATCGGTTAGCATGGTTGGCCGGAAACGAGACCGCATATAATCAGGGTCAATAACGTCCCATGACCGGAACAAAACTGATGACAACAAGCTAGCCGGACAAGCCCATGTCATGCCAGCGCTTTACGGCCAGACAAAAATATCTCCAGCTTACGGGAATAAGCAAAAGCCACACCCGCCCCTGTGAATTATATTTGCACCATTATAGGCACAAAACAGGGTTATGGTAAACGGACTCTAATAGGTTACCAACTGAGGCCAAGCCTAATCGAATGTGGCGGCAACAGCTTCATGATTAGCTCCTTTGGGGGAATTACCATATTTATTTCGCCCCTTAGTGCCATCAAGACAACCCAGTTCCACAAACGACCATATCCACCCTATGATGGGGATAAGGTTGATAAAAATCCATACCCAGGATTTGTCGCGATCATGCCAGCGTTTTATTTGTATGCACAGGCTCGGCCATATCATGGCAATTGACAATATAGCCTCGGTGACATCCAAAATTGGACTGGTCGTATCACTCGCCAAGGTATCCAAGGTTCCGGTAGCCACCGCAACGCAGAAATATATGGCCAGATACGCCACGGTTAACGCGATAGAATATAGCCAATAAGTCCGCCGACGGATTCTGCCTTCGGTGCTGAACAATATTTTTGCAGGTTTCATTTTACCCCCCTAACTTATTTCAGGCTAAGTGATTTGCGTAATCGCAGCAACCTTTAACTACGCAAACCTACCCTTCATTCCCGCCAAAACGCGCAGCCCATTCGGCTACCTGTTCGTCCTCAATTTTTTTGAACAGAACCTCACCGGATTTTACCGACGCGCCAAAAGGCAGTTTCGACAATTCCGATTTGGAATCGGTTGACGGCCAGCCCAGCGGCAAGGTCACACTGACACTATCGGCGATCGATTGCGCCGCAAAGGGTATCAAGGGCTGGGCCAGCACCGCATACAGCCGCACCAGATTGAGACCATGACGGACAATGACCGCGGCCCGATCCGCATCGGTTTTAAAAGCCGTCCAGGGTGCGGCTTCCTGCAGGTACTCATTGCCCAGAACCCAAATACGACGCACCGTCTGCGCGGCTTTGCGCATTTCCATGGCGTCGAACGCTTCGGTCGCTTCGATTAAAAGCGCTGCCAGATCAGCATAAAGCTTCTCTTCCAGCGGCCCCGCCTCGCCACCTTCTGGCACCGTGCCGCCAAATTTCGACTCCGTGAATTTGACAATGCGGTTGACGAAATTGCCCAGAACATCCGCCAGATCTTTGTTGATCGTGCTTTGGAAATGATCCCAGGTGAACGATGAATCCGAGCCTTCAGGCGAATTGGCGATCAGATACCAGCGCCAATAATCGGCCGGTAAAATCTCAAGCGCCTGATCCATGAACACGCCGCGGTTCATTGAGGTTGAGAATTTACCGCCATACCAGTTCAGCCAGTTGAAGGCCTTTAGGGTATCGACCATTTTCCACGGCTGCCCCGATCCAATGACCGTGGCCGGGAAACTTACGGTATGGAAGGCGACGTTGTCCTTACCCATGAACTGGATGTAGCTGACATCATCCGCGCCCTGATCCAGCCGCCACCAGTTTTGCCAGCCATCCGGCTCATTGCGCGCATTAAAATATTCCTGAGTGGCGCCAATATATTCAATCGGCGCATCAAACCAGACGTAGAAGACCTTGTTTTCAAAGCCCTCTCTGGGTTCGCCATTTTTGGCAACCGGCACCCCCCATTTCAGGTCGCGTGTAATCCCCCGGTCGATCAATCCTTCTTCAAGATGCTTATTGGCGATCGACTTAGCTAATTGCGGCCAAGCGGACTTAGAGTCGATCCAGGCCCGCAGTTGCGGCTCGACCTTGGTTTGCAGCAGATAAAGATGTTTGGTGTCGCGCACCTCCAAATTACGCGAACCCGACACTGCCGAATAAGGATCAATCAAATCGGTCGGATCAAGCAGCCGCCCACAGTTATCGCATTGATCGCCCCGCGCCTTCTCAAATTTACAGTGTGGGCAAGTCCCTTCGACATAGCGATCCGGCAAAAAACGCCCGTCATCGATGGAGTAAACCATCTTGTCGGTGCGTTCTTCAATCAGGCCGTTGTCATCCAGCGCATCGCAAAACATCTGCGTAAGCGCCCGGTTTTCTGGCGAAGATGACCGGCCGAACCAGTCATAGGACAGGCCAAACGCTTCACCGGCATATTTCTGGATCAGGTGCTGCTCGTCGCAGTAGGTTTTGACATCCTGCCCCGCCTTGGCCGCCGCCAATTCGGCGGGCGTCCCATGCTCATCGGTCGCACAAATATAAAGCACCTCATGACCTTGCGCGCGCTTAAACCGTGCATACACATCCGCCGGCAACATCGAACCGGCCAGATTGCCGAGGTGCTTGATACCATTGATGTAAGGCAGGGCTGAGGTAATAAGAATGCGGGACATGGCGTAGATGAGGTTCCTAAAGACAGACGCCCCTCATAACGCATTTCCCATCACAAAACATAGCCATGATACGGTTTTGAACAAAAAAGTCGGATATTTTCGACGGAAAGCCGTTGCCTTTATGGATGTGAATAGGCATAAGGCGACTTCCCGTCTGATTTTCAGACGGCTTGCTTGTGTGCCGGTTTAGCTCAGCTGGTAGAGCAGCGGTTTTGTAAACCGAAGGTCGCGGGTTCGATTCCTGCAACCGGCACCAGAAGCTAACCTAGTCGCCGACGGCATGTTCCGGACTAGCCCTGACATACGACATTTAGGCCTTCACTGGAACTACACCACCTAATGTCTGAGGTGTACACAAACTCTCTATACGTATGGCTCGCTCGTCAATCAGGCGGTGCCTTAAGCCGGAGAGGAAACAGCGGTATGCACGTTACACGGCTAGCAAAAGAGCTGTTGTTTGACAAGCTTGGGGAAAACTGCTCAGAACTTTTAAGAAAATTCAGCCAAGGGATTGCAAGTCGCAAAGGCTTGCGCTATTTCCAGCCCCTCTTCGGGCAACATACGAAGACCAACCGGTTTGCAACAAAATCGTAGCCGTGTTGGGGAATGGTGTAATGGTAACACAGCGGTTTTTGGTACCGTCGTTCTAGGTTCGAGTCCTAGTTCCCCAGCCAATTTTATTTTCCAGCATTATTTTTACCAATTCAGTTTTCCCCATGGCTGATTTGTCATTTTTATTGTTCATCTTCAGGCAACAGACATCTGGCTTCCACTGAGTCGATATTCTCACGCTAAGGCGCATCTCCGCATACCCGCTGAGCATGCCGGGGATGCCCGTTTTATCTGCCCCCTTTTCCGCCAAAGTCGCCTGTGCTATGGGGCAGCATGTCCTATGTTATCGTCGCTTTTTATCATTTTTTCGATTTTCCAAAGTTTGAGGCCATGCAAACTCCCTTGCTGGAGCGGCTGCAAACGCTTGGCATCAAAGGGTCATTGTTGATCACGCGCGAAGGCGTGAACTCCACCCTGTCCGGCACGCGCGAGTCGATCGACAGCTTTCTGAACTACCTCCAAAACGACCTGATTGGTGCAAAGATCACCTACAAAGAATCGTACGCTGAGTTTCAGCCCTTTGGCAAAGCGCGGGTACGCCTGAAAAAAGAGACGATCTCCTTGGGGGAGCCGGTATCGATGAAACGGTTCGGGCAATATGTCGAACCCAAGGACTGGAACAATCTCATTCGCGGCAATGACGTTGTCATCTTAGATACCCGGAATGATTATGAGGTCAATCTGGGAACCTTCAAAGGTGCCGTCGATCCGTCCATCCCTACATTCAAATACCTTCCCCAATGGGTGCGCGACAACGCCGATAGTCTTAAAGGCAAGAAAATCGCAACCTTCTGTACCGGCGGCATCCGTTGCGAGAAGTTCACCTCATGGATGATCGATAACGGTTTTGATGATGTCTACCATCTCAAAGGCGGCATATTGCAGTATTTTGAGGATGTTCCGGCTGAGGAGACCCTATGGGACGGCGAATGTTTTGTGTTTGATGAACGCATTGCCGTCGATCACAATCTGCAACCATCGCAATCGGCGGCACTTTGCCTTTACTGCGATCATGCCCTGACAGCCGAAGATCAGGCGCATCCTCATTATGTCAAAGGCGTCTCCTGCCCCCACTGTCACGGTGACCCGGCCTATCAGTACGACCGCCCATCCACTAACACCAGACGCGGCCGCACCAAGTTCTGATTTTTCACGGATTCAATTATTACGCTGTCTTCATTTGACCTGTTATCATAACCGTCTATGTTTGGCTGGATTTGCGCGTGTGGGGCGGGCATGAATATGAGCAGGACAACGATCTTCGCATGAAACAGTTTTTGATTACGGTCGCCGCCGTTGTAACCGCCTTTGTGCTGTTCTTTATCGGCCTGCCGTTCCTGCTTTTGGTCACTCTGGCGGCATCAACCAAGCCGCAGACACCTTCGGAAGTTGCGCTGAGCATCGACCTGCGTGAAGGCCTGACCGATCAATCCCTGGATGACCCGCTGGCCTTTATAACCGGCGAAGGCTTATCGACCCTTGAGATCGTCACCACGCTGCATAATGCCGCCAGCGATCCCAAGGTAAAGTCCCTGCTCATTCGTCTGCCCGAAGGCGGCATGTCACCGGCGGCGGCTGAGGAAATTCGCAACGCCCTCAGAGAATTCCGCGCGGCCAACAAAACCGTCATTGCCCATTCTCAGGGCCTCTACCCCGATACACTGGTCGCCGCTTCCTACATGGTCGGCAGCGCGGCCTCGGAATTGTGGATGCAGCCTAATGCCTCGCTTCAGGTAACGGGGATTGCGTCTGAGAGCATGTTCTTCAAGCGTGCTTTCGAGAAATACGGCATCACGCCGCAGTTCGAGCAGCGCTATGAATTCAAGAATGCTGTTAACCCTTACCTCTACAGCGATTATACCCCAGCGCACCGCGAAGCGACCCTGTCGTGGATGGGCAGCATCTATAACTCGGTGCTTACCAACATTGCCAGCGACCGTAAGATTGAGGTTGGCAAACTTAAAGGCCTGCTGGAAAGCGGCGTTTATAGCGCCAATGCGGCTCAGGAAGCCGGACTGATCGATAAGCAGGGACAGGTTCATGATGCCGAAGAGGCCGTGCTCAAAAAAGGTAGCAGCCAGATCGAACTGGTCGATATTCGCGATTACGCCAAAACCATGCCGCGCGCTTCCGGCAAATCTACCATCGCCGTGATCGGTGGCGAAGGCGCTATCATGACCGGTACGAATGGCTCCAGCTTCAACAGCGACCCGATGATGATGTCTGATGATGTGGCAAATGCATTCTTCGACGCCATTAATGACAAGGACGTCAAGGCCATTGTGTTCCGCGTATCATCCCCTGGCGGGTCAGATACCGCATCTGAGCAAATTCTGTCGGCGCTGCAGGCCGCCAAGAAGGCCAATAAGCCTGTTGTCGTGTCGATGGGCGAGTATGCCGCCTCTGGCGGGTACTGGGTTTCGTCAGATGCCTCAGCCATTATTGCCAACCCCACCACCCTTACCGGCTCGATCGGCGTATATGGCGGTAAATTTGCCATCGGAGACGGTCTGGGCCGTTTCGGGATTGACCTGAAAAGCGTCCATGTCGGCAGCGACCTCAGCCAGATGTATAATGCCGGTACGGAGTTCAGCCCTGAGCAGCGCGCCAGCTTCTCAAAGCAGATTGATGAGACTTATAATGAATTCGTCGTGCGCGTCTCAAAAGGCCGCAAACTGCCCGAAGACAAGGTGCGTGAAATCGCGAAGGGTCACGTCTGGACGGGCGAGCAGGCTAAGAAGCTGGGGCTGGTCGACGATTTAGGCGGGTTTTACGTCGCACTGGCCAAGGCAAAATCCTTGGCGAAAATTCCGTCGGATGAGCATGTTAAACTGATCAAATACCCCAACAATCGCTCCCCCTTCTCGATGTTCAACAAGAGCGTAGAGAGTGCCAATAGCGGACTTAAGGCTTTATCGTTGATCAATTGGGCGATGAGCGATCCTCAGGCCAAGGCGGCCTTACAAGAAATGTCTCAGGCCCGCCTGCGTGCCCAAGGCGCTAATGTTCTGGCTAATGAGCCCCTGCAGTCCAGCGGCAGATAAACTCAGAGCATTTTTAAGCATACTAATGGTTGAAGCTAATATTCTACTGCCAGGATTCGACTTTACCCAGGCGCTGCTCACCTTTGAGGCCCGATGGCAACTGATTGATCGGACGCCCGTAGAGATAACCCTGGCCGTATTCGATGCCTAAATCGATAGCGAACTGCTCATCATCTTTACTCTCAATCATTTCAGCGATAAGGGATGTGCCAAGGTCTCGGCACAGTACCACGATGGACTGAACGATTGCACGCTGACGTCGGTCTTTGGTGGCACGCTTCAAAAAGGGGCCGTCCACTTTGACAAAATCGACACCAAAATTGCAGAGATAATTGTACGCTGTGGCCCCCGCTCCAAAATCATCAAGGCATACGCGAATACCTTTATCCCGAAGTTTTTGAATGAATTTAGCCACGGGTTCGATGTCTTCAACCATTGCGGATTCAGTCAGTTCAATCATGAGTAGATGTGCGTAAGCATTCTCGGCCTTAATTTCATCAAATAAGCGGTTACGAAACGCTTCGCTCTCAAGAGAACGTCCTGACAAGTTCACAGCGACGGTCTCAGCCGGATGCTCCCGCAGTTCACCGAGCACGCGTGAAGAGATTGCCATGTCGAGATCTTGTATCAAGCCAACCTGCTCGGAAAACGCGATGGTTCCAAACGGATCTGACCCATCCTGCAATCGCACCAAAGCCTCATGATGATGTATGGATCGGGAACGAATATCGACAATAGGCTGGTAGTTAAGCGAAAACTGATTGAGCGCTATAGCCAGCTTAATTTTTGAAAATTGGGATACGGTGCGTTCAACAACCAAATCCAGACACGCAGAGAGTGACGTTAGTCCACAACGCTCACCCTTGCCAAAAATGCTGATGGCATAGGCTAGCGCTTTAGCGGCTTCTGTCGAATTGATATTGGTTAAATCCAACTTAATCGAGTCTGATGTCGCATTAATCTTTGGATTGGCGATTCCGGCGGCGCGTAACAAATCACCGACATGAGAACCTACAGACGAAAGCTCCGGTGCCGACGTCATGGCCGACGCTATAATACCAAACTTATCGTCATCCAGTTGAGTGGCAATGCCGCCTTCAGTGGATTGAGCTCGCATATAGGCGCCAATTTCAGCCATAACGAGTTTAGACTTGGCGCTGGGCAGCCGCTCCAGATTAGACGGCAGTCCCTCAAGTCTTATCATTCTGAGTTCACTCAGCATTTGCGACCCGGAGCCCGCGTCAAAAGGGCTCGCCATGCCGGCGGCAATTTGCTGAAACGCGCCCCGGTCCAGCAGACCGGTGGCCAGGTCTCTCTTTGGGATATCTTTGACAATATGAGGGGGAAGCACGGTAAAGGTCATATGGATATTGTCGGTCGCCGGCAGTGACATTATACCCAAATTGACAAATACGGCCTCACCGTTGCGAGGTGTTAAGCTCACAATGCATGGATCAATACGCCCTGCGGCCCTGGCGTTCTTGATCAAATGGCCGATATAAATCGCCTCGGCACCTTCAAACAGGCTCAGGACATCCCGCCCGGCCAGATCACCCGCACAACCGCCAAGCAGTGCATTGGTCGCACCGACGACCTGCGTAATTTTATTCTGGACATCACTGGAAATAAGTACATCCGCCGCAGCCAAGGCAAACGCAAGATAGCTGTCGCGCTGTTGTTTTAGATCTTGACCGCGCATGTTTCACTCCCGAAATCTTATAGCCATATTTGGGGGCAATTCGTTAAAATATAGTCATATAAAGCGAATGGAATTTGGATTCCTGCCAAATTATGAACGTTGTCTTTACAATGGTAAATGCACTTCAATGAACGACCGCCTAGGAACTTAGCCACCCTACTCGAACGCCTGAAGTCCGACGCGCAGGCGCAACCCCAACACCAGCGCATCCTCGGTATCCGGGTCGCCAGACGGGTTTTGGATATATTGAATATCCGGCTGCACGCTTAGGCCGTCGCGAATGGCATAACGGTAGCTCAGTTCCCAAGCCGTTTCGGGCTTTAGGGCAACACCAAGCGCCGTCGCGTAAGGCGTACCAAAATCCGCCCTGGCGATAGCCAGACCTACGGCATCGGATTCGCGCCCCGCCACAGGCCCTGTCCAGACCACGCCGCCCCCGATATAGGTGTCAATCGCCTGAATATCCTTGTTGGCCTGACCCCAGCGCAGCCATCCTGATATGCCGCGATCGCTCTCAGGATCAGGGCGGTAAAAATCATATTTTGCCTGCGCATATTGACCGCGGTTAGCGCGTGACAGGCCAGAGCCATCCAAGCGCTCCGCCTCGGCCGTGTAGCCCCAGGCCCCTACCTTGACATAGCCACGGCTGAAATTTTGCTCTGCTTCCACGACCCAATGGGCGCCGTCTTCATCACCCAGCCTGATGCCCACAAAGCTGCTCTGGTGTGCGGGATCGCCAGCAACGCCGTCGAACAGCCCCCCGCGTAACCGTAAGGAATCCGTCGCCTGCCAGTCGCCGACGACACCCAGCGCCGCAAACGGAAAAATCGACGGACCGGTCTGGGAATAGTCCGGCCCTATACCGTGAGATGCATGCAGGAACAGCGCTCCAGCCTCTTGAACGTCAAAAATTCCGTTCAAATTAATCAAGCCCCCGGTCACAGACCAGCGGTCGCTTTCGGCTGTCCGGCGCAACCAGGCCTCAAACAGGCGCACGCCTTTCGGAGCATCTATGTTTGATATAACCTGAGCGTCCCCGCTGTAACGTTCTGAGAAGCCGCCGCCGGCGTCGGCCAGGACATAGGCAAATCCATCCCAATGTCCCTGACCTTGCCATGCCGCGGATAAATCAAGATTGCTCATCACGCGCGAGCCCTCACGCAGGCCGCCTGAGTGATTGCGCAGCAGGTCCGTTGTGAGCACCGCATCGTATTCGATCTCAGCGCGGGCCGTGCCGCCGGCCCCTGACGCTAAAGCTGCCAGCAACCATGTTAATCGAAAGGCTGAAACCATAGACATAGATCGTCCCTGTGATATTGGGGGTCAATGCCCCGAATATCAATGTTACGCTAAAAGCCCTAGATTACGGTTTACAAACAGGGTTAACCGGAGATGACTAAGTGCGGCGCAAAGTTTGCTTTGGTAACGCCTGTATGTGTAAGGAATCCCAAGATGAAACCTTTATTGTGTCTATTAGCCGTGTCTTTGCCGCTAATGCTTGTGTCCCCGGCTTCGGCCAGCCCGAGCGCCTGTCGTACTGAAGCCGCAAACAGCCTGAAACAAACCGCCGCGTGGCGGCATGGCTCAATTCGAGAAAAGCAGGCATTGATGCGGAGCTCACGGATGCAGACGCGGCTTCGGTCTTGCAAAAGCGCTTAGGATTAAGAGGCTCGATTCAGTCGGCTTAGGAACTCTGCCACGCGGCCACTCAAGTCGTCGGCCTGGTGCGATACGGATTGAGAAGAGCCCAGAAGGTGCGCCGAAGCTTCTTCGCTGTGAGACGTGACTGATGACACCTTTTCAAGATTTTCGCTGATCATCCGGGTGCCGTCAGCGGCGAAAGCCATGTTTCGAGCAATGTCCTGGGTCGTCACCGTCTGCTCTTCAACCGCCGCGGCCACTGAGGTGGTCGCATTGGTGATCGCATCAACGGCGGTACGAATATCCCCAAGTACGCTGATGATGTCGCGGGTTGCATCCCGCATGTCATCGATCACCACATTGATCTCACCAATAGATCGATTGGTCTGGCTGGCGAGATTCTTAACTTCCCCTGCGACTACGGCAAAGCCGCGCCCGGCTTCACCCGCCCGCGCTGACTCAATAGTCGCATTCAACGCAAGGAGGTTTATCTGGCTTGAAATATCAGCGATAACCGTCGTCACTTCGGTAACCCGGTCTGATGCGCCAGATAGTTTTTGGGCCACCTGATCGGCGTCGAGCACTTTCTGAAACGACTCCGATACCAACTTGTTGGCCGTTTGCACCTGATCGGAGATTTCGCGGATTGAAGCGGCCATTTCCTCAGCCGCCGCCGCAACAGTCTGGACGCTGGAGGTGGTTTGACTTGCGGCCGAAGAGGCTGAAACGGCCAGATCCGCACTTTTTTTCAATTCGCCAGATACGGTTTCAGCCATTTCAGACATATTGACCGCGGAGGCCGCCAAACCGGCGACCACGTCCTGAACCTTAACTTCAAATTCCTGACTGAGTTGCGCCTGATCAGTCACTATATCCCACAACAGCATGGCCCCGGCATAATTGCCCTTATGATCAAGCACTGCCGAAATACGCAGGTCGATGCTTTCCTCGCCCAGATGAATACGTGCCCGATGCGGAAGGTTGGCAGCATCCGACAGCAGGCGTCGCTGGTGCTCTGGATTCTTGTGGAAAATATCGATTGAGCGACCGACCAGAGTGCCGTCATAAAACGGAAGATGCGCTTTCATGCGATCCAGCAGGCTTTGGGTTGCCGCGTTAACATAGGTAATGCTGAAATCATTATGCACATCCACAGCCATTACCGGGGTCGGCATAGCCTGAACCATATTGTTGACGAGAAAGGCTTGCCTGGCCGTGTTTCTGAGCGTTTCGGTCGCACGGGCCAATGCCCCGATTTCGTCCCGGCGAGCGACGAAGGGCACATTAACATCAGTGTCGCCGTCGGCGATGCGGGCAATACCCTGTGATAACCCGGCTAAGGGGCGCAGGATGTCCCGCCACAGAAGCACACTTGTGGCGACCACGCTGGCCACGGCCAGTCCCGACAGAAGCATAACCAGTAGTCCAATGCGGCCTTCGTCCTCGCCGGCCCGCGCCTCAGTAGCCTTCATCCAGACTTCGATCTCATTAGACAGAGACTCATTGCTATCTTCCATCGCTGAAAACTGCTGCTCAAAAAGCGAGGTGTCGGTCGCCGCACCGCTTTCTGTTGAGGCTTGCGCCACCGATGAGATAATGGCGTCACCTGCCGCGCGGTAATCGTTCAAGCTCTGTAGGGCCGTGTCAAAACGTACTTTAAGATCGTCCGGCAGGGCTTCAGCCTGATTCTGTTTTAAATTGTCTCCAAACTTGGCGGCATGGGCCTGAAAGTCTTCTCGTGCCTGAGACAACCCAGCAACGTCACCGCGGTTATGAGCGACCAAGGCCGCCAGCACATCTGCCCGCATGGCGTCGTGCATCATGTCGCCTTCCATATGGCGCTGGGTTATCCGGGAAATAGTGGAGGCCTGCTGCATGTGAGTGCTGGATAACTGCCCCGCGGCCCAATTAGCGAAGGCCATACCCGCGACCAAGAGGGCACTGATAACCCCGAGAATGATGAATTTTCCACGAAGCTGCATCAGCTAGCCCCTCCCAGTTATGCCTTATATGTCAATCTTGAGAGGCGAGATTCGCTACCCAAAAGCCGTTGGCATCGATGAGAGGTTTTTAGAACAATATGCTTAACTCACAATTAATATAACAGCGTTCGGTGTGCCAAAGGTAAGCCTACGTAGAGCAATATATGCATAACCAATTGAATTAATTTGCATATTCCACATCACTTACACACGCCGAATAAAGTCTCACCTAACGACGTGTCATAACTTCTTTTTGCCATGACGTCTTATCAAGGTAACGCATCGCAGGCGCGGCCCCCATCAAAAAAACGATCACAAATATTTCAGTCAGTCACTCAGTCATTTCTTGTTGTTCAAAGGCATTGACCAGAACCATGACCAGATCTTCAACACGCCATAGCCGCTGCCGACCGCAGTGAGAGCTTTTTGGACACGTTCAAATACATGCGCCGGATATCGCATACGGCAAATTGAGACGCTCCATATAAGTATGCAATGAAGAACCCTTTACTCTGCTGCCCCCCATGAATGATATGGCTCAGTTACTTGTCAGGTAGTCATTTTATGTAGGTATCTGGCGATTATTGATGAGTAATCCCGCACAAAAGCCACGATTTGCGGATCGGTTGGATTAACCGTCTCCCAGCCAACAGCATATTTAGCGACCGAAGGGTTATGTTTTTCAATATTCCTGGGGAAATCCGCCTGCGACATCCGGTTTACGACCAGGGGCAAGACCCTTTATGCCATTACCTTAGGCGAATCGCGCACCGATGTGGTCATCAAACCCTCGGGAAGACCTCCAATCTGGCTGAACGGCCAGTGCGCAAGGTGCAGGTTTTGGGCTCATCCGCAGCCTTGCGCTTTCAGCAAACCGACGACGCCCTGATCATCAGCCTGCCGCTCAAGCTACCCACGGCCCATGCCAGAGCCTTCCAGATTACCTTTGGCTAGATATAAAAAAGGCGTGGTAACCCCACGCCCTTTTTAGAGTGTCTAAGCCAGAAGTTCATCAGTAATTTTTTGGGCCGCCGCCCCCAAAAGAAGCTGGGCTTCATCAAGGGTCATGCGCTGCGTGCCGTCGATGAATTTCAAAAACGGCATGGTAAGTGCTGCGGCGATATCACCGTGGAAATCAAAAATCGGGAAGCTGACATCGGTAACCCCCAGAGTGCGTGAGCTTTCCATACGCTCATACCCCCTCTGGCGGATAGCCGTCAGTGCCGGCGAAAGTTTTGCGCTATCATCCGCAGCCTTATCGTCATATTTGCGTGAGAACGCCAGCAACACCCGGCCAGAGCAGGTTGTCTCCAGATCAAGCTCGGTGCCTATCCGGACGTAAAATCCGTTTGGTCCGGGATTTTGCTGCCTCAAGATCAGCAGTCCCTTATCGCCGTTGGGAATGACCAGATGGCACGACTGATCGGTAGCCAGCGAAAAATCCCGCATGAAGGAGGCCGCCACCGCCGACAATTCTTCGGCCGGTGTCGCCTTAAACGCCAGGGCCAGAATGCGCGGCGTCACGCAGTATTTGTCGTTGCTGCGTTTTTTTAACCACCGCCGACGCTCCATAACCATGATGACGCGAAATATTTCGCTGATCGACAGCCCAAGCCCCGAAGCGATTTCAGAAATGCTCAACCCATCAGGCTCATTGGCCAGCAGTTCGATAACATTAAAACCCTTTTCAAGGGCGGGTGCGGCATAGGTCGTGGTTTTGGCGGACATTCTGCTTCTTGGAGTGTGTGAGTGTTTCTGAGTATTCATAAACCCGGCGCTTGGCAAGCTATGCCTGTCACAGATTCGGTTTTAGCACATGCTTTTAGTCGTGACGGCTTTACTCGTCGTTCACAACCCAATGTACGCAGAAAGTACTCCAACGACCTTTCGGACTTTTACAAGCGATAGCCACTAGCTTATACAAACGCTAAGGCTGGTATCCCAAATGCCGCCTCTAAGGCGCTACACCTGGGGTTACTGGAGAAGCGCCATCATTTACGGCAAGGGGCTCACATTGAATTGCCGTCGGCGGTAATCACAACACTCCTATGATCTTTACCGCCACGCCGATATCATGACTGGCGGTTTCTGATACAGAAATGTGCAGACCTTGACTGTCCTGCCAGTAATTAAGCGGCTTGGTGTCCCCAACCATATGCACGCGCCGAACCTGACCGCGGGCAAGTTTGGTACCCTTCGCCAGAGATGCAATCGTAAGCTTACCGTTGACCGGGCGGCCAAGACTAATGGCATAGAGCGCCTTATCCTTGGTGGTGAAGCGGATATCCTGCGGCGTGAAGGGCTTTTGCTGGCTTTCACCGAACATGCCGACACCCACCTGTGTTGGGCCTTCGCCAAAGATTTTCCAGGGGCGCGTACCGTAGATCGCTTCTGAGAAACGCCCCATCCACTCGCCTATGCCTTCGACGATACGGCGTTCCTGATCGTCAATCGACCCATCGGCGCGGACGGGAATACTCAGCAGTAAATTACCGTTTTTGGAAACGATATCGCACAGACGATGGATGACCGCAGCTGCCGGCAGATACTTATTTTGCTCATAAACCCGGCGATCATAATGCCAGTGGCCGATGCAGGTATCTGTCTGCCACGGTTCGGGGCTTATATCCGCCCGGAAACCCCGTTCGACATCGGCCACATAGCCTTTTTTAGGCTCGCCCTGTGGCTTGATGTTCAGCACGGTATCCAGCTTTCCGTGCCACTGGATCGAAGCATTGTAGTAATGGGCCGCGATATCCAGTCCCGCCCGCCCCAGCGGCAAATCAAAATTGTCAAAGTACACAAGGTCGGGCTTACAACTATCGATCAGATCCTTGCAACGCAGATACCACTGACGCGTAAAGGCCGGATTGGCCAAAGGCGGCGCCTCGGTCCATACCCGGTCATTCTTTTCGTGCCAGTCATTGGCTTCTTTGATGGACGTGATGCCGTCTGGCAGGGGCATAACCGCCCCGCTGTAGAGCGCTTGCGGGTCCAGCCCTTCCCACCATTTGCCCTTGCCATCCAGTTTGGTCAGCTTATAGGCATCATAGCGTTCGCCCGCCCGCGGATCTTCCGGATCATAGCCATAGGCCGTCTGAAACCAGTGCCAGGCATGGGCTCCGTGATTGGAGACACCGAATTTTAAGCCACGCGCACGGGCTTCTTTTTCCCAGATGCCGATGATGTCCTTTTTCGGGCCGATGGCGACAGAATTCCAGTCGTGAAACTTCGAATCGAACATATCGAAATTGTCATGGTGATTGGCCATGGCTACGAAATATTTCGCACCCGCTTTCACATAGAGATCAAGAAGCTCACCGGGGTTCCAGTTTTCGGCCGTCCAGCGCGGATAAAACTCCATAAAACCAAAATCCGACGGGTGGCCATAGGTTTTGACATGATGATCATAGACCCCATTGCCTTGCAGGTACATGCTGCGGGCATACCAGTCCCCGTACTCAGGCACGCACCCCGGCCCCCAATGAGCCCACAGCCCGAATTTAGCATCACGGAACCAGTCGGGCGTCTTATAACCGGCTGAAAGCGACTCCCAGTTGGGTTTAAAAGCGCCGTCTGCGATCCGGTCATAGCCCGACTCGGGCAATTCTACTGCTTTGGCAGGCAGCGCACCTGCCAGCCCCAGTCCAGCCACACCCCGCAGCAGATTACGTTTTGTGCTATCCATTCGGTGTCTCCTGTTCATGCCACAGGGCCGCGGCAATAGTGCTGTATGAAGGCGTCGTGCGGGGGCATCCGGTCACCGCAGGCGGCGATAACCTGACGCATGTCCGATAAGGCGCGGCTAAGGTCAGCATGAGCTATGCTCAAAGCCAGTGGATCGGCCTGACGCGGACGCAGGCCCTGCCCCCACATGACGGCCAGCCAGTTGCCGGTGCGAAACTGCTCGCCACGCTCAGGCGGAATCCGGCCCCGGCTCTCGAACAGGGCAATTCTGGCCGCCAAAGTCTCCGGTATGGGCATGGTTTGGCAATAGCGCCAGAAGTCACTGTCCTGACGCTGACCGACATGATAGTGCAGGATCAGGAAATCACGCACCTCTTCGTATTCGCGCGTCATGTCGGCGTTGTAGGCCTCTATGTCGGCAGTCTCAAACGCCCGGTCCGGGAACAGGTATTGCAAGCGGGCAATACCATTCTGGATCAGCATGATCGATGTCGATTCCAGGGGCTCCAGAAAGCCTGACGCCAACCCGATTGCCACACAGTTATTGTGCCAGAACTTTTTGCGGCGGCCGGTGGTAAAGGCAATGCGCCGCGGCTCAGCCAGCGCTGGCTCACTCAGGCTCGACATCAGGTGCGAAACCGCCGTTGCCTCATCCATGAACGCACTTGAAAATACGATGCCGTTGCCGTTGCGATGCTGAAGCGGAATACGCCATTGCCACCCCGCACTATGCGCAATTGAGCGAGTAAAGGGTGGCGGCGGAGCCGTTGTCACCGTGGGCACAGCATAGGCGCGGTCGCAGGGCAGCCAGTGCGACCAGTCCTCAAAGCCGACACCTAGTGCCTCACCCAGCAACAGTGACCGAAAGCCGGTGCAGTCGATAAACAGATCGCCATCAATCTGACGACCGCCATTCAGTTTCAAGCCAGTGATAAAACCGCGATCATCGGTTAGCACCGTCTCAATCTTGCCTTCGATCCGCGTCACCCCGCCGGCTTCCGACATCTGACGCAGAAAGCGGGCATAGAGCGAGGCATCGAAGTGATAGGCATAGGTGATTTCGGCCAGCGGGGAATTGGCCCCGGCTGGCGGCATGAACTTCCCCGCCCGCGCGGCTACCGCCTGAAGATTATAGGCTTCAAGACTATCCGAAGGGTTATCCAGCGCATGCCGCAACCACGCCGCATGAAACGGCAAGGCCCCAAAATCACGCCCGAAGGCTCCAAACGGATGGAAATAGCGATTGTCTTCCCGCCCCCAGCCTTCAAACTCGATGCCCAGCTTATAGGTGCCGCCGGTGAATTTCAAAAAGGCGGCCTCATCGATGCCGAGCACCTGATTATAAACCTGAATATAGGGCGTTGTCGCCTCACCGACCCCCACGGTCGGGATATCATCGCTTTCGACCAGAATGATCTCTTCGACATCAGATTTGAGCGTTTTGGCAAACCACGCCGCCGTCATCCACCCGGCGGTGCCGCCCCCGGCAATGACTACTTTTCTGATGGGTTGAGACATGGTGAAATCCCGATAGGCGCTTAGCGCGTGACGATACCAAAGTCTTTGAAAGCAACTTTTTTACTACCGACGACGGGCTGAGGCAGCACCAGCCGGACAAAGCGCCCGTTTACAGACGCTTTGAACCGAACCGTCTGAACCGCGCGACTATTGGCGATATTTGAGAACTCGCCCTGCGCCACCGGCGCACCCCAGTTTTGTCCGTCCGTGCTGATCCATATCTGATATCCGGCGGGCGGCCCTTCGTTGAGCAAGGGATTGGCCTCCCCCGGTGACAAGGTAATACCCAAAAGATCGTAAGAACGGCTCAGGTCGATAATCAATTCATAGGCGGCGTCGACAGGGCCTGAAAACTTTGCGTCTGAGAACGGCATGACATCTGGTTTCACAAGGCGCCATGACGCCGACGACACATCAAAACTGGCCGATGACACCTCGCTGACTGTGCCGTCCGGCAGCCGGGCGACCGCGTTAATCAAACCACCGTTCACCAGAGATACAGCCTGTGTGTAGACCGGGCTGGATACGGAAGGCATTGAACCGTCAGTCTTGAAATGGATCGATGCTTTCGGGTTAGCCGCCACAAGTGTGACCATGCCTGCCCGGTCGCGCTGGATCTGCGGCGCTTCAACCACGGCCGGCTTCAGGAAGAGGGCAAACTGCCCGATAACCGGCGAAGCATCGGCCTTAACGAAGCGCACCCGCACACGGTCGGTCGTGACCGGCTCCGGCAGCAGCACAAGGCGTTTATAGGCAATGCACTGAAGTTGCGCCACCTGTTGCCAGCCGCTCGCCTTAAATACATCAATGGCAAAGCTATCCACCCGAACGCCCAGCCCGATATCTTCGGCCAGCCGGATGACATCAAAGGTCTGAGCTGTCGGCAGTTTGACCTCAACCCACGCGCGGTTGCGATCCTCAGCCTTAGCCGCCCAGTATGCCGTGTCGGACAGCAGGTTGGCGGCCTTATAGTGCGACGACTGGTGGCTTGATGCCGTCACCGTGGCGCCCTTTGCCAAATTGACCGCATAAAGCTGATCACGCAGGGCCTTCCAGGCTTTCAGTTCGCGCACATCTTCGTCGGGCACACGCCCGCGTCGGTCTGGGGCCATATTAAGCAACAGGTTGGAACCCCGTCCTACGGACTCAAAATATATCCTAAGCAGATTGGCGGCACTGCGCGGCGCTTCGTCGGCGTGCCAGAACCAGCCGCGGCGGATCGACACATCGGTTTCCGCCGGATTCCAGATGTCGCCATTACGTGTGCCGCTATTGCCCTTGGCCTTGGTGAACGGCGTCGCGTCAACCGTGGGCCAGCATGGATCACCCGCGTGGCCCTCTTCGTTGCCCACCCAGCGGATGTCCATATGGGCATCGGCAAACATCACCGCCTGCGGCTGATTGCGGCGAACGATGTCGCGCACGCGGTCCCACTGGTAATAGGTGGCGCCGTCAATGCGCCGGCGTTCCCGCGCCCCGCCATAATAGCCGTCGCCACCGTTGGCACCGTCAAACCATACCTCAAACAAGGGCCCGTATTGTGTGGTCAGTTCTTCCAGTTGATTGTGGTAATAGCGAACATAGGCGTCGCGGCCGTATTCGGCGTGGTTACGATCCCACGGCGACAGATAGGTGCCGAATTTAAGCCCTTTACGCGCACAGGCCTCAGCCAGTTCGCGCACGATGTCGCCTTTACCGGCTTTGTAGGGGCTATTTTTGATTGAATGTTCGGTATAGGCGCTGGGCCACAAGCAAAAGCCGTCATGATGCTTGGCCGTCAGGATCAAGGCATTCAGGCCACCGGCTTGTGCGGCATCAACAATCTGATCCGGACTAAAGTCAGACGGATTGAACAGAGACGCAGGTTCGTCACCGTATCCCCACTCCCGATCGGTGAAGGTATTAATGGTGAAATGCACAAAGCCATAGGTTTCAAGCCGATGCCACGCCGCCTGACGTGCAGACGGTAAGGCACCAAAGGGCTGAATACCGGAGGCCGCAAAGGCCCCATTCCTAAAGGCTCCGGTCCCAAAAGCGCTGGCGCCCGCGGCCCCGCCCAACATAACTTGCCTGCGCGATAGGTGAAACATAGGCTGTATCCTGATTTTAGCGCTTGATCTCTTCTATCGTGCCGTCAGGAAGATGGGTCAGGGGCGCAAAGCTGATTGAGCGCCGGTGACTGCCGCCTCCCGGCAGGAGATTGTCATGATAAAAGAACCACCATTTACCGCCGCGTTTCATGATCGCCTGATGGTTGGTGCTGATCGACAGATAATCGAAAATCACGCCGCGATATTCAAACGGCCCCATAGGTGATTTAGAGGTACCATAGACAATTTGCCCCGGCCATCCGGTTGAAAAACTGAAATAATATAGCCCGTTATGCTTATGCAAAAAGGGTGCTTCGCCGTATTTCTTCTTGGGGTCGCTGGCAGGAAAGCCAGTGATTTCGACGTTCATGATCGGCCCGGAGGTTGAGACCATATCCTTATTGAGCTTAATGACCTTGGGCACGCGCGCGCCAAAAAACAAATAGGCTTGCCCATCATCATCAATCATCACCGCCGGATCAATGGGTTCATCACCGGCATTGGCGTCGCGGGCCTTGTCGATCAGGGCATCGGTACGGGCATCTTTAAACGGTCCCTGCGGTTTGCTGGCGACGGCGACGCCGATCTTGTCACCTCCGACTGGCGCATAAAAGTAATATTTGCCGTTGCGATAGGCCGCTTCCGGCGCCCAGGCCTTGGCGTCGGGCTTGGCCCACTTAAAGATACTGACGCTGAGGAAAGCGCCGTCGTCCGACCAGGTTTTCATATCCTTTGACGAATAGAGCCGCCATGAGGTCGAGTCCCAGTACTTGCCCGAATTAGACGCATCATCGGTGGCATAGACATAGACCTTGCCCTTAAAGTCATGGGGCGAAGGATCGGCATTAAAGCGTGGCGAGATTGGGGTCTGCGCCAAGGCCGCACTGCCTGAGATCATCAAAGCCGCCGCGATAAACCCGGCTATTTTGCGTTTCATGTCCTGTTCCTTATTATTCGACAATGCCATAATATTTATCGGCCCCGTCCAGCCGGATCTCAGCATGGTCCAGAACCACACCGGGGTCGAGCGGCCAAACTTTAAGCTCATGGACCCCTGCGTTGAGCATCCGCAGCGGCAGGGTTTGTACGGCCTTATTCGTCAGCACATGGGCCCGCCATTGATCACTGCGGCCGATGGTGGAAAAATCGAGCACTTCGATGGGGCCGCTATCCAGTTGCACCGCAATCCTGACCCCCGTGCCCGGATTGAGCGCATGAACCGGCAGGGCGACCAGATTTAGGCTACCGCCCACGGAACTGTAGGTCGAAAACCGGTATCGCAGCGGCTCACCATCAGGGCTCTGTAAGGTTGGCAGATCAAGGCGCGACCGAAGCACGTCGCCAGTATGACCCAGTTCCTCCAGCCGCTCCCAGCGCGCATCGCTTTGGCTGGCCAGCGGTATGATCACGCGCCGGTCATTTTCAACATAATCGGCCGGAGCCGGTGCGGGCAAAAGCTTTGTGTGGATGCGGATGGTTTTGCCGCCGCACTGGATATCGATCGGGCCCAGTTCGGTTGTGCCGTCATAGGTGACGGTCAGGCGCTGCTCCCAGCCATTGGTGGCATTAAGGGTGCCGCTTTCGGATGATAGTTTAAGCGCCCCTTTGGGGGCTTTCAGCGTCCAGTTCTGATCCGCTGCCTGCCGCGAAAAAAGCTCGATCACCCGGCTGCGTGGCTGGCCCGTCACAAAGGTCAGGGCGTTTTCATCATTCCACCAGCCGCCCGCAACGGCCGTCGCACAGCCCGGTTGTGATGACGGTGACCACTGCGGATAGACCGGCTCCATAAACACCGGTAATCGCCGCGGTGCCATGTCCATCATGCGGTTCCACTTGCCATTTTCCAGACCGTTATAGGTCGCGGTATCGGCCACGATAGCCTGATGGGCGGCGCGGGCACGGTCAGAGTAAATATTGGCACTGGCCCGCCCCTGACGGGCATAGAGACCGGCCAGATCGATATTGAGCACCCGCGCATTCAGATTGGCCGCCCCTCTGACCGGATAGAGCACCAGTTCAAAATAGGCCGACTGACGATCCGCCGGCAACCGCGCCCCCAAGGCCTCGGCCCGTGTCACCAGATCGGCATAGGCCGCAAGTCGCGCCTGCGCCTTTTCGCCGTCGGGCTTTACGAAATCGCTCTGGGTGACCGGCGTCACCGGCTCAGTTTCGGAAAAGCCCATATATTCAGGCTTTCGCTCGAACGCCAGATCATAAAAGCCCATCATGATATCGGCAACTTCGGCGCCATTCCCGGCTCCGAAAGTTTCATCAGCCCACCGCGTCAGATGCGCCCTTGGGCCTGATTTCAGAAGGTCAGCATCAAATGCCAGATCAAGGAAATACTGCGTCAGATATTCCAGCGGTTTGACATCACCGACATTGAGTATCCAGATGCGACGCGCTTCAAGCTCATAGGCCTTCTGCATTTCCGACCGCAGCAACTCAGGATGGTTGCTCCCCAGCCACTGATAATCATGGGGCCGCCCCCAATAGGAGACATGGTAATATACCCCTGACCCGCCGGAGCGTTTACGCTCCTCAGCATTGCTCAGGCGGCGGATATAGCCGTAATTGTCATCGGCCCACATCAGGGTGACATCGTCCGGCAATTTCAGCCCGGCGTCATAGGCTTCCTGAAGCTCATGATAGAGCACATAGGTCTGCGGCACGGTCTCCGGCGACCGTCCCAGAGCTGATTTAAACAGTTTGCGCTGAAGGCCGATCACCGACTGCAACACGTCCTTGCGCGCCTCCAGCGTATCGGCGCCCTGCATCGGTCCATCGTGAATCCCGCGCAGACCTACGGTATAGATGTTCTCATAAGCGGCACTTTCCTTAAGGCGGGTGCGCCAGTATTTGAGAATCTTATCGCGGTTGACGGTAAAATTGAACGGCCCGTCGCGGGCCTCATCCCATTCGCGCAGATTGTTGCGCATCATCGGCTCGGCATGGGAGGTGCCGATAATGATGGCATAGTCATCGGCCACTTTCGGGTTTTGTTTAAGCCCGTAAAACTGCACCGTATTGATGTGCATGGCTGGCCACAGAGTATTGGCCTTCAGCCGCCACATCAGCTCATAGACCCGCGCATAGGTCTTTGGCCCGATATTGCCGACTTCGGGCTCAAATGTCTTGCCCGCCCAGGGCTCAAGGCCCCAGTCCTCGTCGTTCAGGAATATGCCGCGGTACTGCACCGACGGCGCGTTCGACAGGCGCGCCGTGTCATCCATCACCAGCCGCTCAGTCCGGCGCGGCTTGACATCGGCCCACCACTCCCACGGCGATACCCCCAGTTCGCGCGACAGGTCGGTGACACCGTAAACGGCGCCCCGGCGATCAGAGCCATAGATCAGCACATAGGTTTTACCGTCGTTTTGCAGCACGGCCCGGCCATAGCGCTCCCACTGCCCTTTGAGGGCCAAGGGATCAATACCTGCCGATTTGGCAAGGTCTGCCACTACGCCTGAGTCATAGGTGCCAATAATAACACACACCTGCGGGCAATCGCGCAGACGGGTTGAGACCTTCGCGGTATGTCCGGTAAGCGCCTCAACGTCACGCGACAACATCTCCGCGGCCAGCTCAAGTGTGCGGCCCTTATCGTGGACGACGCCAATCTTATTCGTGCCGTCAAACAGGGTAACCTCGGCACTGAGCGCCGACGACGCCGACAGCAGCATGACTCCGGACAAAAGCCACGAGCGCAGCATGGACATCTCCTATTCCTGACCGGACGACAGACGGAAACTATAACTGACCGGCGCCAGTGGCACGCGGTACTTCACCAGTGGCCGTCCGATCGAATTCCAGCCCGTATCGCCGCCTACGCCCGACTGAGTTATGTCGATCAGCAGCGAACCTTCACCGTGAGGCGCGATATCGGAGGACTTCCAGGTGCCCTGCGGCCGGACGTAAAGGTCTTCATACGGGAAGGCCAAGGCATTGACCGACAGAGGTTGCGCCCCGGTGACTTTAAGACGGTGCCCCTTATCGTCCGACAGCGACACCCAGCGCACATCGGTTTTATTGCCGCTTTCCTGCGGGCGGGCATAGTCATGATACTGAGCCCGAACCGAACCGCGATAAAGGCCAAGGGCCGCGCCCGTATGGCGGTCGCCGTAACTTTCGTGAGGGCCTTTGCCGTACCAGCTCAGGTCATCCATCGCCGGATCGAAATTGAAACGCAGGCCGATCCGCAAAGGATCAGGCAAATCGTCTTTTTCGGGGGTGAACGCCGCCGTCACATCGACCTGACCGTCGCCGGCCATCCGGTAAGTGATATCAAAGCGGCCCCCGCCCTGCCCCAGCGCATAATTGACCCGGACGAAATCAGCGCCGGTTTCAATGCCGCGCACGCGGCGGTGCTCGGTATAGTTCTTCCAGATACGGTGGCTTTTCTCAAGGCCGATGCCCACATCATTATCAGTCAGACCGCGCCAGAAGTTGGGCGCACCCCCATTCAGCAGCACCTTGCCCGCCTCATCAAAGCGGATCAGGCCCGTGCGGGTATCGACCGTCAACTGATTGCGCGCCGCACTTAAGGAGATGACGTTGGCGGCTTTCGCGATTTTCACACCGCCGGAGGCGGCGACACTTAAGGGTGCTGTCGCCCGCAAGGTGAATTGATTAAAGGCCAGTTCGGTACCCGCAGGCACGCCCTTAATGGCCCCCTCACGCGCCACAGCCCGCACCGTCAGTATGGCCTCGCCCTCATCACCGATAGCGGGCATGCTCAGGGGGATCGCCTGGCGTTGTCCGGCCTTGACCGGCACCGTTGTGAGCACACCGCGCGCATGTTCACGGCCATCGATGCGGACGTCCCAACGCAGGTCAAAGCCCGACAGATCGATGAAGTCGTAGCGGTTTTCTACGACAATATTGCCGCCCGCATCGCGCTCAAAAGCGACCGGTGCCTGCACCTGACGCAGCTCGTAATATTCCGGATCAGGGGTGCGGTCGGCCTTGATAACGCCGTCGCCGATGACACTGTTGTCGCCGCGTTTGGGGTTGAGATCAAAGCCCGATGCCCAGTAGGTGCGGCCTTTGTCGTCCTTGGCATAGACATACTGATCCACCCAGTCCCAGATAAACCCGCCTTGTAGCTTTTTGTGGGCCCGGATGGTTTGCCAATAGTCTTCAAAATTGCCCAGAGAATTGCCCATAGCGTGGGCGTATTCGGTCTGGATCATCGGTTGGGTGAATTGCGGGTCTTCGGCGTAGTCGCGCATCCGGTCGATGTCATCATACATAGGCGCATAGATATCGACATAGGAGTTAGGCCTATGTTCCTCAGTCAGCGCGCTATAGCCCAGGAAGGATAGCAGGCGCGTCGGGTCATTTTGCCGAACCCATTTAGCGGCATTTTCAAAATTCGGGCCGACACCGGTTTCATTGCCCAACGACCAAAAGATGATTGAGGGCGAGTTCTTGTCGCGCTCAACCATGCGCGAGATGCGGTCAAGGTGCGCGGTTTTCCAGTGCGGCTTGAAGCCCAACTGGACGCTGGTATCGCCCTTGTCGCGGCCCAGCGTCATATATTCGTGACTCTCGACATTGGCCTCGTCCATGACATAGAGGCCGTATTCGTCGGCCAGATCATAGATGAGCGGATCGTTCGGATAGTGTGAGGTGCGCAGCGCGTTGACATTGGCCTGCTTCATAAGCTCGATGTCCTTGCGCATCGAGGCTTCGCTCATGATGCGATAGGTTTCAGGATCATGCTCATGGCGGTTGACGCCCTTGATCATGATGCGCTTGCCGTTGACCTGGACCTCGCCATTGCGGATTTCGACCGTACGGAAGCCGATCTGGCGTGAGGTCGCCGAGATCAGATTACCTTTGGCGTCTGTGTACTCAATCACCAGACGGTAGAGGTTGGGCGTCTCCGCCGACCAGGATTTAACGCCCTTTATCGTGCCCGTCAGCTTGGCGGGCTTGGTGGTCGAAGCCTTAGTCGACGTTTTCAGCACCTGCGTGTCGCCGTCATAGACCGTGGCAGTGATGGTGCCCGATCCTTTTGCACCCGCCAGTTCGGCCTCCAGCGCAAACGTGCCGTCCGTATAGGTCTTATCCAGCCCTGCCGTGACCGTGAAATCCCTCAAACGGGTCTTCGGTTCGGCATACACATAGACCGAGCGCTCGATCCCCGACAGCCGCCAGAAATCCTGATCCTCAAGGTAAGAGCCATCGGCATAGCGATAGATTTCAATCGCAACAGTGTTCGCGCCGGGTTTCAGGAATTTGGTGACATTGAACTCCGACGGCAGCTTGGAATCTTCGGAATAGCCCACCTTTTCGCCATTAACCCAGATATAATAGGCCGCCCCCGCCGCCCCGATATGCAGAAATACATCCTTACCCGACCAGTCAGCGGCCACTTCAAAGCTGCGCTTGTACGATCCGACCTCGATCAGATCGTGCGGGATATAGGGCTCATTGGCCGGGAACGGATATTTGATGTTCCAGAATTCCGGCGTCCCAAACTTGCCCTCACCTTGCGCCTGGATCATGCCGGGCACCTGAATCTTGTCCCAGCCGGACGTATCGGCGGTGGGCAGGTCCTTCGGGCGCGCCTCTACGCCTTTGGAGAACTTGAAATCCCATGTCCCGTCCAGCGACTGAAAATAACGCGACGCTGACTTATCCCCTTTGAGTGCCAGATCGCGGCTCTCAAAGTTAAAGAACGTCGCCTTCATCGGCTCGCGGTTCACCGCCACCACATCAGGTTGTTCCCACTCCGCGGGTACAGATTGGGCGACCAATCCTGACGGCGACAAAAACAGAATGAGGACAGTCACCATAACCGCACTAGTTCTACGAGATATATTAGGCATGTCTTCCTCATTCACAACGTAAACACAGCACCATATAATTGGTTTGCCAATTTGCAAGCGCAGTTTAGACCATTAATTCAGACTGCGGATATTATCAGGCACCGCGGACGCGGCCTTAACTTCCGATTAGCTAGCCATACAGGTCGATGGCGCTGCCGCGATCAGTTCAATTTCAGCAACCTTGACCGCCTTGCCTGCCGTCACGGCAAAACGATAGCGGGAATAGGCCTTGGCTTTCAGACCATAGGTTTTGGTCATATAGGGCTGATCGAACATCTCACCCTTGCGGGTATCGAGCCTGACCCAGCGCTTGCCATCCCAGCCCTCGACGCGCCAGGCTGACGGCGGCGCTGCCTGAGCGCTGGTGCTGACCGTGTAGGCCTTAAGACATACTGGCGCCGTCCGCTCAAAGGTGGCGTGATCGCCGGCCTTGGCGGTCCAGACCGTTGCGGATTTACCATCAACCAGTTCAGCCACGCTTGAGGATGCAGTCACCACCGCCCCGTCATAGAGCCACCGCCCCGGTGCGGCACTCATGCTAAAGGCCAGTTTCCCACCTGCCTGTACCTGCGCCTGGGTGACAAACGGTGCCTCAAGTGGCGTGCCGTTCAGGGTCACGCCCGCAATATAGGGCCGGTCGTACCCCGCATTATCCGCCATGATTTCCAGAGACTTATCCTCGCCAAGCTGAATGACGCTGCGCGCGTGACGTGGCCCATGCAGGTAATAACGATCACTGCCCAGCTTGGGGAATAGGCCCAGACGGTTAAAGACATAGTTGGAACTCATCGCCCCGGCATCTTCGTCACCGGGATAGGCGGTGGCCGTGAAATGGCGGGATACCTCACGCGCCCAATAGGACGACAGATCGGCACGGCCAATATTGTGGAACAGCCACGGCGTCGAGAACGACGGCTCGTTGGTGATATCGATCAGGTTGGGAACTGAGGGCGTGAACCAGACGCTCATTAAAGCGCACCCGCCCACCCATGGCTTCGACCATGCCGTCGATATCGTGCAGCACGCCGTAAGAATAGATCCAGGCCGTACCTTCGTAATAGCCGACATTATTGTGAACTTTACCGTCCCATCCCAGCTTGGCGTCGATGTCCTGAAACCGGCCATCGGGATAGCGAGGCATGATAAAGCCGCTGAAACCGTCACTGGTCGTTTCCGGGTTCCAGACTTTCCGCCAGTTGGCGGAGCGCGTCATCAGCCGTTCGGCCTCATCAATCTTACCGACTTTTTTAGCCACCTGAGCGGCGAAATAGTCGTTGAGCGCAAACCCAAGCGTCGATGAGCCCGATTTAGCGCGCTGATTATTCGGTTCGGGGCTAAGATCACCGACACCGAAATAGCCACTTTCCAGATAACGCGGACGGCGGCGCTCAAATGCATTGAAATGCGTCAGACGATAGGCTTCATTCCAGTCGACGCCCGTGGCATCGCGCAGCAGGGCCTCACCGGTCACATTGTCCGCTTCGTCGCCGCCCTGGCCCACATGATAGTTCTGACCACCTATGATGGCCGTATCCGCCGCGCCCAGCTTATCATAGGTATGGACCAGCGAATTAATGTTTGACGCGTAATCCTTCGGTGACAGGATCGACATCAGCGGGAACAGGGTCCGATAGGTATCCCATAAGGTATAGTGATCATCCCAGTTTGGCCGCCCCATTTCCTTGGCGGGTTGGTCCATCGAGCGGTCGCGCGGCTGAATCGAACTGTGGTACAGGGCGGTATAAAAGCGGCGGGTTTGAGCCTCATCAAGACCGGACACCTCAATCTTCGACAAGCGCGTATTCCAGGCCGTTTGCGTGTCTTTGCGCACCTGCTCGAAATCCCAGCCCGGAATTTCCTTATCAAGCAGAGCTTCGGCCGTTTCAGCGCTGGTGAACGACACGGCCAGTTTAACCAGAACGGGCTTGTCCGGCGCACCCTTGAAGGTCAGCCATGCCCCCAGACGCTCATCAAGGCCGGTCTCAGCCTGTGTGGCACCCGCCTTTACCGCCCCCTTGTCGAAAATGCCCCACTTTGTGGGCATCTGGCTGACGCGGGCAACAAACCAAATGTCAATCAGCGCCGGATTCCAATAGCCCTTAGCCTTAACGTGACCGACAACCTTACCCTCTTTCGGGTAGAGCTTTACATCCGCCAGTTCCGAGGCAACCACCCCACCCACTTTACGCGTCACATCAAAGACGAGTTGCGCCTCGTTACTTTTGGGGTAGGTCAGACGATAAATAGCCGAATAATGGGCCGGCGTGATCTCCACCCGCGTTGCGTAGCGGGCCAGATCGACGCTGTAGTAGTCGGCGGCCATCGTCACATTGGCTTTGTCCGACAGGTGCGCCGGTTCATCAAATTCGGGCACCCCCACCTGCGGCGACAACAGGAAGGTGCCATAGGTCGTGACCCCACCGGAGCCCTGGGTGTGCAACTGGCCAAAACCACTGATCTTTTCGACGGGATTGTAACCGGAATTATTGGGATTGAGCGTTTCCGGCGACGGATGGATCGAACCGTTGGGACGCGCGACACCGGGGATAGTATCGCCTTCATTATCGTTGCCGAGCCCGATGCGAAGATCCGGCAGGGTATAGAGGTCTTGAGCCGTCTGTGCGGCCACAGGCACGCTGATAAGAGACAGACTAGCTACCCCTGACGCCAGCCACAAGGCACGATAGAATTCCGTCATGAGAGTCCCTACCTGTTTATGCTTTTATATTACGCACTCTAGACCAGCAGACCTGCCGGTAAAGCCCTAAGGTCACTGGTCAGAGTAAAAATATGGCGATGCCTAAAGGCCCGCCGAAAAGACCAATCATTGTGATTTGATCGATGACCAGACGACTATTGGCCTTGAGCCATCCCGCATCTGATAAAGTATCTTCACAAGAAAAATGGCGGACCAGCAGGAGACACTGGCCCGCCCAGGGGAGGAAGACCTTAGAAAACGGCGCGGGCGCTCAGTGTGAACGTGCGACCGTCATAATCGATCCAGCGCACGAAACGCTCATCGTTCTCATACTCGTAACGCTTTTCATCGGTGATGTTGTAAGCATCCAGAGACAGCGTGATCGCGTCGGTGAGGTTATAGGATGCCGACAGATCAAGCTGACCGCGCTCCTTCACCGAACGGGCGCCGCCGGTATAGGTGCCGTTGGCATTGAGCGGGTAATCCGTGCGGTAGTTGTAAACAGCCCGGACACCGAACTTCGACGTTTCATAGAACAGGATTGCGTTGGTGGCATGCTTTGAAATCCCCGGGAACGGCGCGATGTCCGGGCTCTTGGATTCTGTATAGGCATAGTTGAAGTTACCGCCGAAGTTACGCCAGAAACCCGGCAGGAAGTCGAAATTCTGCTGGATGCTGAACTCAACCCCTTCAACGGTCGTGTCCTTGTCAAGGTTATAGGCCCCCGAAGCATTGACGTGAACAATACTGCTCGCCGTAGACAGGGACGTTGCGGTACAATATTGCCCATCCCATGACAAGGAGCCAAAGCCCCAGGTCGAACCGTCAGACGGACACAGAATGGCCGGGTCAGAGGTTGCCACCACGCGGCCGGTGATGATCTTCTTGAAATAGGCCAGAGAGACCATGCCGCCCGGACGATTGTACCATTCAAGTGATAGATCGTAAGAGTCGGCCAGATATGGTTCGAGCTTATTATTACCGATACGAACGCTGGTATCATAGATACTGACGGATGGTGTCGACAGATTGGCGTTGAGGATCGGGGAAGGTGAGATGCGCGTGACCGGCGAATATTGACGCGCTTGCGGGCGGACATAGGTCTTATAGTAAGCCCCGCGCAGGATCAGGTCATCGGTGATGTCGGCGGCAAAAATGGCCGACGGCAGCCAATAATCATAGCTGTTCTCAATGCTCTGCCACTCGAAATTCGATAGCGAACCGATGGAGTTGGTGAATGGCGTGATGACATCGTAGGAATCGATCTTATTGTCAGTCGATTCATAACGTGTGCCGAAATTACCGCGAACGCGATGCCCCAATATATCCGTATCGAATTTGAACTGAATATAGGCCTGAGAGACATCGTTTTGGGTATTGTAGTTATAGTCGGCGAAAGCGCCATCGGCATACTGGATGTTAAAGCCCGCCGTCGTCAGCCCGCCGCCTGATGCGGTATAGGGCGTCACCGGCGTTACAGCGTCAATGAAGCGTTCAGCATCAAACGTGATCCAGTTGGTGGTGATATCGGCATTTCCATTCATAAAGTCACCGACGAACGACGGCGTATAAACCATGTCCGCCGTGATGTTCTGCATTTGAAGGCCATAGCCCATATTGCGGAACCCGCGGGATTCGAACTTGTTTTGCAGCAGTTGAACGCCACCCTTGATACTTTTGATCGGGCCGAAGTTCACGAAGCGCTCGACATTGACCTGCGCCGAGTTGACGGTTTCTTCCGCCAGCGACTCAGAACCGCTCAGGCTGAAGTAATAAACACCGCCCGGTTGCAGATATCCGGCTGGATCAGAGGCATTTGCATTAATGCTGTTGGAGGCGCCCTGCCAGACCCATCCCGACGTAAAGAGTATGTTCTGTGGCGAGGGCGTAACCGTATAGCTGAAGTCATCCAGATCGCCGAAACCGGTGGTGATCGTCCCGCTGATGCCATTGGTTCCGCCACCACTGACCGAGTTGGTCTGAAGATTCAGTTCGGTTTCAATCGATGAGTTCTCGCCCTTTGAGAGCGCGAGCACCCCATCAACCTTCCAGTCTTCGTTCGACCATTCAGCATTGGCGACAATACCGCCGGCCTTCTGGTGCTGACCATACTGCCGCGTCGAAATCTTGGCCGGGAAGTTGTCGTGAGTTACCGTCTCATAGAGCCAACGACCGTCTGAGGTTTGCACCGGCGTGCCCGACGGAGTCATAGTACCCGCACCCGCCCAGACCGCATTAATCAGGAAGTGCTGGGTCGTCTTGGGCAGGTCGCGGTCAGTGTAGTAACCAACGATACCCAACTTGGTGCTGTCGTTAGGCTTCCATTCAATTCCGCCCGAGGCCGTCCACAGGTCACCTTCGTTGGTGCGGGTATATTGACGGATCGCATCAAGCGCATAAACGCCCGTATTGCCTTTTGAGCCGGTAGCACTACTCAGGAAGGGCGTGACATCGCCTGTAGCTGGTAAACCCAGCGCATTCTTGAGCGAATAACAAAATGACGTAGAGCCCGACGGACAATCCGATGCCGAATAGTAATCACCATAGGTCGACGCAAACTGCGCATTAGTCAGACCTGTCAGAGTCGGGGTCAGACGACTATAGCCGTTAAAGCGCAGGGTATCGCGGCGGAAGTTTTCTTTTTTGAAGGCCACCGTGCCAAATACCGCTAGGCTTTCACTCAGGTGCTTGTTGTAGCCCAGCGTAAAGGCTGGCGCGAGATTTTTGCCCAGCTCGTTATATTCATAAGACGCCTTGAACGTACCGCCATCCTTGCGTGACAAGGCTGGAGCAATCTGCATATCGACGTTGCCGCTAAGACCGCCGGACGGCGCATTGGCCATAGGTGACTTTTGGATCACAAATGCCGAAAAGATATCGGAATTGAAAGCCCCCAGAGGCGTTCCCTGATCATTAGCCAGAGATGGCGGCGCGGCAAACGAAACCCCGTTGATGGTTGTCTGGGCATAAGAGCCCGGCATACCCCGCACATTGATCGTGGCGTTGCGCCCTTCGGCCTCACGGTTGATTTGCACACCCGGCACGCGCTGCAAGGCTTCACCGACGTTCAGATCCGGGAAACGCCCCAGACCGTCCGACGAAATACCGTCAGTGATTTCAATATTGCTGCGCTTGGCGCGAACCGCATCGAGGTAGCTCTTCTTAATACCGGTAACAACGACCGTATTAATATCATCTTCCGCAGGCGCTGGCGCCGCCTCCTGCGCACTGACAATCATAGGCATGCCGCCGATAACTGTGGCACAAAGCAGCGCCGCCCTCCAGGCATGCCTGGTACGAGAATTTATTGAGTACACCGCAGGTTTCCTTTCCTTGCATGCCGGTCTTAAGCCGACTTCTTTTTTCTTTTCAAAGCCTCACGCCAACAGCGGCGTTATAGGTCTGACCAATTTACTATCAAGGTCAGATAGAGTCGTCAATTTGTATGACCATACACCGCTCTTAAATTTTGACAATGAGATAAAAAAGTCACATTATAGACATAATTGATTGTTTTTGCTCGGTTTTAAATACAATATTTGAAATATTTATTTTTAAAACACAATTTGCGCGCGCCATCGTGTGCGCCAAGGTTGGTTACGAAATTTTTTAATGGTAAGGCCAATACCGCATCAAACCACGCTAACCTCAATAAACACTTCACTTAATTGGTAATGCCATAAGTAGGTCGATTGCGCAGAAAGCATCAGGCCTCGACGCACGTACAAGGTTTGTCCCGGATACCCCCTCTGAAACCATGAGGGTTTTGGGTAGTCGGTCAATGAGGTTGACCCAAATGTCGGGATCGGAGAACTGCATTTGGGCGGTGGCGGCCCCTATCAGTACTTTATCTTTAGCCTGATGAGTGCCGAATTGGGGTGCGGTCTCATAATCGGCGGCCGACCCTACAGGTCAGGGTTCACATTTTCTTTATGTGCGCACACGCCGCATCGCATCTTAAAATAATCAGGCGTAAGCTACATTTCATAAAACCTATGGGAGACAACTATGACTACCTACAGCCATCGCTTTTTCGATAAGAATACCGGCGAGGAAATTTATGCGTCCGATGACTTCCGCTTTACAGCCGTGCCCGCGATAAACCACCGGATATCTGATCCTGAATTTCGGGAACGCTATGGTGGCCCCGCGGTCGTAAATCGTGTTGAAGCCGGTGATGAACAGGGCGACGAAGTGGAACTGCTCGTCTATGTTGATGGTGCCGAAGAGATACTGAACACCCAAGATCAGGAAGACGGTTATCGAAGGTCATAGCCTTATGGTAAATTGAGTTGCCGAGCCCTCCGAACCCGCATCAAGCAATTTCTGCTTAGCGTCACGCGCAATACGAATTACTGTATTCAGGTCGCAGGCGTTCGACAATTTGCACCAACTTTTCATACATGGCCGAATGTTCAATAATAGTCTGCGTAAAAACGGGGGGCCGTACGCATTATCCCCTGCAACTAAAGGTAACTAATCACATTATCAACAAATGCTGTCCATGCACTTTCCGGCTCGCCAAAGGCTGATCTGTCTTGTAAAAGCCATGTAATTCATAGGTTAAGCTTGAGGTTTGGACATGCGGTTCGGAGTAAAATCACGGTTTTTTGTATTAGCCATGGCCGTCTCTCTGACGGCGTGCGAACCGGCTCCCAAACCCACCACGTCCCCTGAATCGTCATCTCATGCGCCTTCGGCCGACCTGAGCGAAGCTGAAAAAGCACAGGTTCTGGCATCACTGCCTACACCTTATAATGCCGCCAGCCTAGAAGAGGGTAAAAAGCAGTTCGGCAAATGCCGGTCATGCCATGTGCTGATTGAGACGACCGCGACCACGACCGGCCCTCATCTATACGGAGTATTTGGTCGCAAAGCGGGAACCGAAGGCGGATACCCCTACTCTGATGCCATGAAAGCTCATGATGTGACTTGGGATTTCGCCACGCTTGATGCGTTCCTGACCAAACCACGCGACGCGGTTCCGGGCACCAAAATGGCATTTTTAGGCATCAAAGACGCTAAAGACCGCGAGAACCTGCTGGCCTATATTGCGGTTGAAACGGCTAAGAAACCGCAATAACTAAAACCGCTTCCATATTGATAAGGATAAGGCTTTTACCTGCGGGACGTTCTCACCCGATAGAGTTTGGCGCGCGCCCAGTTGTACGCTAATATCCTGTTTGCCTCCGAAGTGGCGCACAACGCTTACCTCAGCGCTTGTCCACTTGGCACGCCCCCAGGATTCCTTATCGGTTTGCCCCGCATAGACTTGCGCCATGACAATCCATTTCGGATCGGGCTTTATGCCAACCGTCGCATCCACCCGCACCTGATCGGCTTCTTTTTCGCGCCAGCGTTTCGCCACCTGTAGGTCAACGAAGGCGTCCTTGCCCGCGACCTTAAAACTCTTGCCACCATAGGCCCGCACCTCGGTATCGGTGCCTTTGGACCTTGCCTGATCAAAATCACTACGGCGTCCCTTGCCCAGCCCTTCGACACCTGCACCCACCGCTAAGATGGCCGTATCTGTCTTCGCCACAGTCACACGCCCGCCAATCTCAACAGACCCCAGCCCCGAATAGGATGTGCTGTCGGTTTTAAAGTCCTGATAATCAGCCTTAGCATACACAGTTACGCGATCATTAAGACCATAATCGCTGTAGACCGAGACATTACGCGTATCCCACTTACCAATAGACGCTGTGTTGCCATCGCCATCAAAGCCCTTATTGGCCGTAGAAGGTTCCAGCTTAATAATGACCTGCCCACGACCGTTTTCTTGCGGCCATCCACCGGCAAGACTTAGGCTGGGCGTAACCAAAAGCGCAAATACCGCAAACACTCTACAGAAAAGCCTCATCCTCGCCCCCGAAGCCAGTTCATTCGATAAATCAAGCTTTGGGCGAATCGGTAAAAAGTTCCCTAATGGCGCGCATCAGGCGGCGCGCGAAATCACCAGCTTGCCTTCACTGACTTTCACAATTTTCACAGGCTCCCGTGCCTTAAGCTTGGCGTCCTCTTCCCCCTCAATGACCGCCGGCCATTCTACACCGTCATAGATTACGCGGCCTTCATGTGAGCCGCCAAAGCCTTCAAGCACAGTGGCGGTCTTGCCGACTAAACGCTGACCGGGATCATTAATGTCACCCGCTGGCGCGTCCTTTTTCATAAAGCGGCGCGACAATATCGACAGGGTAAGGGTCAGAACGGAAAAGATAATCACCTGAAACACAAAGCCAATGGGCAACCCGGTCAGGGTCAGCAAGGCCACAACCCCGGCTGATGCCGCAGGCCACAGCAGCCATTCCGTACCCAACATAATCTCAAGACCAAGCACAATAACGCCCAAGGTCAGCCATACCCAAAAGGCCTGCATGCCCACCGGCTCAGACGTCAAAAGCGTTGCAAAATCAGGCATATTTATCTCCTGTCCTTACTTTTTAGCTGAAGCTTGATCATTGGTCAGGGATTTTACGAGTTCCGTCACACCACCTACGGTTCCGGCCAGACTGGACAATTCGGTCGGCAAAATAATGGTCTTAGTATTCGGAGACATTGCAAACTTACCGAACGCCTCAACGTACTTTTGCGCAACAAAATAGTTGATGGCGTTGACATCACCCTTGGCAATCGCTTCGGACACCATTTCCGTCGCCTTGGCCTCAGCCTCGGCGGCGCGTTCACGGGCTTCGGCGTCACGATAGGCCGCTTCGCGACGGCCTTCAGCTTCAAGCACGGTCGCCTGTTTATTACCCTCAGCACGGGTGATGGCCGCCTGCTTATCACCATCCGCTTCAATGATCTGAGCGCGGCGCTCACGTTCAGCTTTCATCTGGCGGGCCATAGAATCTGTGATATCAAGAGGCGGTTTCAAATCTTTGATTTCAATCCGATTTACCTTAACACCCCACGGGCTGGTCGCCTGATCAATCACGGTCAGAAGACGCGAATTTATGGAATCGCGTTGCGACAAAACTTCATCCAGTTCCATACCGCCGACCACAGTCCGCAAGTTGGTCATGGCCAGTTGCGTGACGGCATTATCGAGATTATCGACACGGTACGCCGCCGCCGCGGCATCCATGACTTGCGTAAAGACAATACCATCAACCTTGACCACCACGTTATCCTTGGTGATGACTTCCTGTTGGGGCACATCAACAACCCGCTCCATCATATTGACCCGCCGACCGATGCTTTCAACAAAGGGCGTCAGGAAAGAAATACCGGGCTTTAAGGTGCGGGTATAGCGGCCAAAACGCTCCACCGTAAACTCACGCCCCTGCGGTACGATTTTAATGATGCTGAAGGCGATAACGATCGCCAAAATAAGGGTGACTGCGGAAAATGCACTTACAAACATTCAGGGTTCCCTCTTGCCTTGTTTTGCCCGGTTTAACTCTACCCTAAATCACACGATTTCAAAGCCTAATCGGTCCAGCGTGTACCCATAAGTGCGCTCGATTTCAGGAGCACATCTTTGAGATCATCTTCAACGACCATATCCAATGCCGCCTCCAGCGTCACAAAACACGCCTGATCGGCATCGTCACCGGCCACAGGTTCTCCGGCCAGCCAGCGCGCCAGATAATCAATAAGCACATAGTGAAACCCATCCGGATACGCCTCGGAGGCCGGTTCCATAATCTCATAAACTTCGATCAAGGGGCCAAGTTCAGCCTCAATGCCGGTTTCCTCACGCAATTCCCGCAAAGCCGTATTCGCTATCGGCTCGAACCGATCCATCTTGCCACCGGGGATCGACCATTGGCCTTGGCGAGGGGCTCGACCGCGCCGGATCAACAAGACCTCATCACCTCGCCAGCACACAACGCCGATCGCCGGTATTGGATAGTGAGTTTTGACTTGCACTTACAGATTCTCCGTATAAACCCCAACCCTTATAAGCCAAACACTTACAACAGCGCTGCTTTTAGGGATACTTGCCATGACCGCCGCCGCCCAATTTGCTGAATGCCCGCCAGTTGCACCGGAAATTCTGGCAGAGATCAAGTCCGTACTGGGCGAAGGTGGCTATAGCGAAGACTCTTTACGCGTCGAAGCCAAACTGACCGAATGGCGCGGCAAGTGGAAGGGGCATACCCCCTTACTCGTTTTACCCAAAACGACTGAGGAACTCTCTAAAGTCGTCAAGATTTGCTATGAACATGGCGTGGCTATTACCCCGCAAGGTGGCAACACAGGCCTGGTCGGCGGGCAAATTCCATTTGGCGAAATTCTGGTGTCGCTGGAGCGCATGCGTACCATTCGTGATGTCGCGCCGACCGATGACACTATGGTACTGGAGGCTGGCATCACCCTGTTGGAAGCGCAGCAGATTGCCGAAAAAGCCGGACGGCACTTCCCGTTATCTCTGGCGGCCGAGGGGACGGCCACCATTGGCGGCGTCATCAGCACCAATGCCGGCGGCACCGCCGTTCTGCGCTATGGCGTCACCCGCGATCTGGTGTCCGGTCTTGAGGTGGTTTTGCCCAATGGTGACATTTTCCATGGCCTGAAACGCCTACGCAAAGACAATACCGGCTACGACCTCAAGCAGATGTTCATCGGTGCCGAAGGCACATTGGGCATCATCACGGCGGCGTCGCTTAAGCTGTTTCCGGTTATGAATTCGCGATCGGTGGCTATTGTCGGGTTTGAAACCTCACAAAAAGCCATTGATCTTCTGGCCCGCGCCAAACAGGAAACGGGCGGGCAGGTCGAAGCCTTTGAACTGATGGGGCGCTACGGCCTGTCGCTGGTGCTCAAGAACATTCCTGATACCCGCGAACCGCTTGAGGGTGAATATCCGTGGTACGCCCTGATCGAGGTCGCATCGGGTGATCCTGATGGCGCTGAAACCTCTATGGAGCGTCTGCTGGGGGCAGCGTTTGAAGAAGAGCTGATTCTTGATGCGGCCATCGCCCAGAACGATACCCAAGCCGCCGCATTTTGGCGTCTGCGCGAAGAACACTCAGCCGCAGAAAAAGTCGAAGGGGCTGCCTGGAAACATGACATTTCCGTCCCGCTGTCACGCATGGCAGAATATATGGAAGAAGGCGCCAAGGCGATCGAAGCCTTCCTGCCAGGTGCCCGACTGGTGGCGTTTGGTCATGTCGGCGATGGTAATGTCCACTTTAACGTCATAGTGCCTGAAGGCATGGATACCAAAGTCTTCAATGACTTACGTAATGAAGGTTCCAAAGTGGTTCATGATCTGGTGCATCAATATGAAGGTTCCATCTCGGCCGAGCATGGCCTTGGCCGCATGAAAACTCAAGAGGCCCTGTTGTACAAGGATCCTACTGCGGTGGCCGCCATGAGGGCGGTACGGCTGGCGCTCGATCCAAAGCGCATCATGAACCCGCATGTACTATTTTAATAGTTTCAGATGTTAAGCCGCTAAAAACTTTTCAGATAAAACCGCATCAACCAGCATGGTCAGATCTGACGCGGTAAATGGCTTGGGAAGTTGCGCCGTTGAACCAACTTTTCGCGCGGCGGACAAAGCTTTCAGGCAGTCAAATTGCTCAAGTTCAGCCCCCGCTGACATAGCAATGACGTGAACTTCCGGCCATTGACTGCGGATTATGTTGATACCTTCCAGCCCGCCCATGCCCGGCATGAAAATGTCCGTTATCACCACATCGACGTGGGCAATATCAACACGCTCAAGCGCCTCCTCCATCGAGCCCGCCTCACTGACACGGTAGCCCTTATCATCAAGCGCGGTTGCCACAAGTTTGCGTACAATACGGCAATCATCAATGACTAACATATGACGCCGGCGTATAGGTGTGGCCTTTATAAGTTTAGTCTGGGTAAGGATATTGGCGATCGCATGGGGGGTGAATGGCTTCGCCAGTACAAAATCGGCTTCTGCTTGTCGTGCCATGGCGAGCGTCTCTTCAAGCGCAGCACCTCCAGCCCCTCCCGATGTCATAACCGCAACCGGCACATCAGGCGCACGCTCACGCAGGTTTGGTATGAATTTCAAGCTGTTGCCATCGCCGACATAAACGTCAAGTAACATCAGATTAACCTTAAAGTCCCGCAGCATAGAATAGGTCGTTTTAAGATCGTGGCTGACGAGCGTGAGGCATCCCAGCCCCTCAAGGATTCTGGAAATCAGTTGAGCCTGTACGCGACTATCTTCTAAAATCAGTACCGTCCCCAGAGACATGTGAAAACCTCCCCGCGCGCATCCTCGCAGAGTACGCGTTATCAGTGTGTATATGATTAATACGCAATAACTAAACAGACAGGGATGCTGAACTCAAGCCAGCTAAATAATACCCTCAAAACACGGTCTGCGTTTAAAAACAAAGATGACGCACTAGGCCAAATCAGTATAAAAAGCGTTCATGCTCATATTGTTATCCCCAGCCAAATCGCTCAATACATCTCCAGCAGCCGATTGGATCAAATCCACCTCACCCCGGTTTTCCGCTCGCACCAAAGACCTTTTGGCCGTGATGAAAACCAAAAGTCCGGATGATTTGCGCGGGTTGATGGATATATCGGATGATCTAGCGGAGTTAAATTACCGTCGCTATCAGCGGTTTACCCGCCAGGATGCTTTGCCGGCTGCCATGATATTCGATGGAGACGTCTACGATGGCCTGATGGCGCGCGAGCTAGATGAGCCAGCCCTGACATGGATGCAGGATCGTGTCCGTATTTTATCTGGTCTTTATGGCGTGCTGAGGCCGCTTGACCAGATGCGCCCTTATCGCCTCGAAATGGGGACATCCCTGCCGACAGATAAGGGGAAGTCCCTGTATGCTTATTGGGGCGATGATATTGCAAACGCGCTTCTTAAAGATGCCAAGGCCGTAAAGGCGGACACGATACTTAATCTGGCAAGTCAGGAATATGCCAAGGCCGCCCTTACCAAGGCCATGAAGCTTAAGGTTATCAATACGCGGTTTCTGGATGAAAAAGACGGCAAGGCGCGCATAGTGTCATTTTTTGCCAAGCGCGCCCGCGGTCTGATGGCGCGTTACGTCATCGACCATCGCATCGAAGAGGTCGAACAGGCCAAGGCTTTCGATACCGATGGCTATAGGTTCCAGGCCGATCAATCGACGCCGACTGAGTGGGTGTTTTCCCGCCCGCAGCCACCCGTAAAGGCCTAACCGATAAAACCGGACGCGCGTTTCAGGCGATCGTTTATAGCTTCACCTAACCCTTCATCCGGAACGGGGGCTACGCAAATTTTTGACGGTTTAAGTTTATCCGCATCTCTTAAGGATTTAAAAAGGTTAGAGGCAGCTTCGGATAAATCAGATGAAGCACTTAGCTGAAACACCGGGCCGGTGTAATTGGTCGGACCAAACGCCAGATACGCACAGCCCGGTTCGGGAAGCGCCACATTTATCTCAACCTTAGCCTCAGGAGCGTAATGCAGGGTAAGGCGCCCAGGGGAACGGTGCCCATCATGATCATCGCCCTCCAGAGGCCCGATCACGGCTTCTATTTGCTGGCGCGTCACAGCGCCGGCCCGCAGATAACGAACACCGTCCATCAGACTGACAACCGTGGATTCCAAGCCAATCTGGCAATCACCGCCGTCGATCGCCGCCGCCACATAGGCGCCGGTTTCCTCAACCGCATCGTAAAACCGGGTTGGGCTCGGCCGGCCAGAGCGGTTAGCAGAGGGCGCGACCACCCCCCCGCCAAAGGCCCTCAATATCTCAAGGGCGAGAGGATGAGCGGGCATTCTGATGGCGACGCTATCCAGACCCGCCCGTGCCAAATCGCATACCTGCCCATCATTCCTATATGGCACAACGAGCGTCAAAGGCCCTGGCCAGAACGCCTTGGCCAGAGCGCAGGCGCGGTCATCAAAGTGAGCAAGGCCCTCGGCTATAGCCAGATCAGCGACATGAGCAATTAAAGGATTGAAGTGCGGGCGGCCCTTTGCGGAAAACACCTTGGCAACCGCCACGGAATCACTGGCGCTTGCCCCCAGACCATACACAGTCTCGGTTGGCAAAAAGATGAGATTTCCGGCATTAAGAGCGGCCACGGCATCGCTAACAGAAGTCATACCTTGCCCTTACCAAACCACCCTGATGGTCTCAACCTATTTCGCGGCAGACGCGCGCAGGGTGAAGTCCAGTTTTACCTTGGCCGGAATCTGATCTGTCGACGCCCAATCGCCTGAACCGACCCCAAAACCCAATCTGTCCAGGTCGGCCTGTGCTGTGACATTGGCCGTTTTGTTACCGCCAGATTCAGTGATTTTAAGATTAAAGGGCAGATCATATGGCTTTGTCTGCCCATGTAGGGTGAGTTTGCCCTTAGCCACAAAGCGCGTTTCGGAAATTTTTGTAAAAGACTTGGCTTCGAATGTCGCCTTGGGGAAGCTGGCGACGTTGAAAAACGAATCGCTTTTGAGCGTGTTGTCGCGTTCAGCGTCTTCTGTACTCACAGAGTTCAGGTTGATGGCGACCTTAATCGATGACAACTCAAGCGCTGCTGGATCGAAGCGAATGTCAGCGCTATAGTCACTGAAACGCCCGCGGATATTAGCACCCTGAAAAGACGTCACAAAGTCGAGACGGGTTTCGGCCTTGTTTACCGTCCATTTCGCAACCGTAGGGGCCGCCGTCGAAGGGCTTGACGCTTCAGAAGTTGCGACAGCGCTCACCGTCTCCGACGCATCTGAACTTGAGATGGCGCCTTCGCCAGGAGGCACCTCCTCGGTAACGGCCGCGGCCGTTGCAGGGATTTCAGGTTTGGCACCACCAAAGATCATAGCACCCGTTATAATGCCGATCGCGACGGTAGCGGCCGGGATTATCCAGCGCCAATTCAATAACGGCTCCGGTGTCAGTCCTGGAATCATCCGGGTGATGGTGCTATCCTTATCAATGACATGATGTTTAAGGGCGGCCCCTATGTGCAGGGGAATCAACACATAGGTGATCAACTTAGCCAGAATACCATGCACCGCTACCCACGCATCATGGGCCTGCTCCGAAGCTGGAACCGGCAAATGCGGCCATGGCAGAATACCATAAAGCACCGTGTTAATGGCCATAGGACTGGCCGATACCATCGCCCACCCCGTCAGCGGCAAGCCGATCATCGCAACATAAAATCCCCAATGGACGGCTTTTGCCGCCGCCATCTGCCATTTCGGGCCTTCAACTTCCGACGGTGCCTTATAGGCAAAGCGGAGCCCCAGCCTGATAAAGCTAAGAAAAAGTATGGTGATGCCAATGGATTTATGAAGCTGAAAGCGGGCAAATCGGCCTGCATCTTCATCTTCCAGCCGCCACCCCAGGATGATCATGAAAATAATCAGGCCAGCCATCAGCCAGTGAAGCCAGCGGCTATAACGGTTATAGGTTTCAACAGGCATGGTCACTCTCATCTGACGGTTTGCGTCCAGTACTTCATATTGAACAATGGCAACGATTAATCAAGAGCCATATGTAATTATTATTGTTACATATAAGATGACGTGAACGTAAACTTTTCTTGATCTTTTTATTATGTGGATCATACTGCAGATCGGCTCAGCCCTAAGCGCCAGCCAAGGCGTAACTGAGACTCGTCACATCTGAGGAAACCCAATGTCATACCGCCCCAGCATCAAAGATATCAGCTTTTGCCTGCAACAGGTTATAGGCATTGATGAATTTTATCAAAGCGAAGGTTTCCCCGACCTTGATGCCGACATAGTTGATGCGGTTATGGAAGCCGCCGGTGATCTGGCGCGGGATGTTCTGGCCCCGCTCAACGTCATTGGCGATCATCAGGGCGCGCGTCGGGAAAATGAGCAGGTTATTATCGCTGAGGGTTTCGGTGAGGCTCTGAAAGCCTATGCTGAAGGTGGTTGGAATGGCCTCACGGCCGAAATTGAGCATGGCGGCCAGGGCTTGCCCAAAACCCTTGAGCAGGCCTGTTTTGAGTTGTTTCATTCCGCCAATATGGCATTTACGCTCAACCCCACCCTCACCCTTGGCGCGATCGAAGCCTTGAGCGCCTATGGTAATGCGCGTCAAAAAACGATTTATCTGCCAAAGCTGGTCAGTGGAGCGTGGTGCGGCACCATGAATTTGACCGAACCCCAATCTGGTTCGGATCTGTCGACTTTGACTACTGTGGCGCAACCGACTGGCGACGGCACTTACCGCTTAACCGGACAAAAAATCTTCATCACCTGGGGCGATCACGAAGCCTGCGATAATATCGCGCATCTGGTTCTGGCGCGCCTGCCGGACGCCCCTGCAGGCACCAGAGGCATATCACTGTTCTTATGTCCGAAATATCTGGTCGATGACAGCGGGCGCCTCGGTGATCGCAATACGGTTCGTGCGGTTGGGCTTGAACACAAGATGGGCATTCATGCCTCACCTACATGCGTTATGGCCTTTGAAGAGGCCATCGCTGAGATGGTAGGGCCGCCCAACGAAGGGCTGGCCGCCATGTTTGTGATGATGAACGCCGCCAGACTGGCCGTCGGCACGCAGGGCGTTGGCATCGCTGACCGGGCCTGGCAGCAGGCGCAAACCTATGCTCAGGAACGCCGTCAGGGGAAGTCGGTCCTTACGGGTGAAGCCAATGCCCCCATCTATGATCACCCTGATGTCCGTCTGACATTGGCGGTATCAAAGGCCAAAATAGACGCGGCGCGCGCCATATGCCTCTTGACCGCGCAAGCCTTTGACCGCGCCCGCAGAGGATCAGAAAATGATCGTGCGCGCGCCAAACGCCGAGAAGATTTTCTGGTGCCTATCGCCAAGGCATGGAGCACGCAGGTCGGCTGCGATGTCGCCTCTGCCGGCGTGCAGGTGCATGGAGGCATGGGTTTCATCGAAGAAACCGGCGCCGCTCAGCACTACCGCGACGCTCGCATTGCCCCCATTTACGAGGGCACCAACGGTATTCAGGCCGCTGATCTGGTGGGGCGCAAATTATCGCAGGATAACGGACTCGCGGCAAAAGAGTTAAGTGAAGACATCAGAAAATTCATAAAATCTACTGAAAATAAGAATATAATCACATTATCAGATTTGCATAACGCACTGCAGACGTTTGATGACGCCACAGACTGGCTGATCATGCAAAAATCGCAAAATGCTGCGGCCGTTGCGACCGCAGCCAGCCGATACCTGACCTTGTGTGGCGATCTTATCGGCGGATGGCTGCTGGCGAAAGGCGCACTTGCGGCGCAAAAATTGTTGGATCAGGGTGATGGCGATCACGACTGGTTAAGGTCCAAAATCGCTCTCTATGAAATATACAGCACGCAGGTTTTAAGCGCAGCCCCCGCTCATTTAACGGCCATCAAGATGACCAACGCCCCTCTTGAGGTCTTAATGGCAGCCGCAATTTATCCTGATTAGGGCTTAGTCGTCTTAACCGCAGACGGCTTGGCGCCACTATTGGTCGGTCTTGTCGGATCTGGCACAATGTCACCGGTTGAATTGTCAGGCGTCTTTGGCGGGCCTGACGATACTGGCCGAACCACCAGCTTTTGCCGCAACGCCTCTTCGTCCTGAGATTTCAGCAGCTTATCAATCGTAGACCGCACAAACACGGCGTGGGTCACCAACCCAAGTTCAAGTCGGCGATTGTCCTGCTCAACCTGCTTAGTCAAAATACCCGCAATAAAGGTAATCGACGGCTGCTCAGTGCCCGGACGACGGGTCGTACGATCCGTCATAAATACGGGCCCACCTGAATTGCCAGGAATAGCTGTTAAATCAATAAGAAATGTTGGATAGTTCGTGCTGGGTGTTAAGGGATATGAGGCCACACGACCCGCCCGCAGAATAGGAAATCCGGCCGGATTAGCCGACAACCCATGCGGATAGCCGAGCGTCATCATTTCATCGCCCGGCCCGATGCGGTAGTCGCTAAAGGTCTTTTCATCCGCCAGCCAGCCGATAGGCACTACATTGTCTTTGTACGCTGCGGGCACCTCAACCGGAATTACCGCCACATCTTCCTTGCCGTGCTGCACCCACAAAGGACCACGATCAGAACGGATAGTCAGCTTTGACGGCCCATATTGCCACTTGCCCGTTGCGCCTTCAAAACGCCAACCGATACGGACATCATTGGACGGCATCTTCTCAAAAACATGAGCGGCGGTGACCAGAACAATTTCGGGGGGATTGCTGGCAGAATTATACCCTCTGGGCACAGACACCAGAAAGCCAGTCCCCACCATGCGCTTCCCATCGGCCAGAGGCTGATCGATTTGCACGGTTGCTTTGATGAGTTCCAGCGTTAAATCAGCGTCCATAAGCACTCTGCCCTCGAATAAACCCGGCTGGCGGTGAATCTTACCAAACCGTCATTTGACGTATGGTTAAGAACTATCGCAATCTCATTACAAAGATTAACCATTTCCATCCCCATCATCCCCGGTCATCGGGCAATCTGTCAAAGGTGTAATCACATGAAAAGCCGCATAAATCGCAGAAACATGCTTGTAAGCAGCATAAGTGTTGGATTTATGGTCAACTCTGGTTTTGGTGTCACACCCGCCCTATCCGCTTCAGGAAGTCATATGTCTAAACTTACCGCCCCAAAGGCTAAAAAGATCCCCTTAAAGATCGAGCAACTGGGCTATACCCGCATCGACAATTACAACTGGATGAAGGATGACCGTTGGCAAGAGGTGCTGCGTGATCCCGACCTGATTAAGGCCGACGTCAAAGACCACCTCATCATTGAGAACGCCTATTCCAAGGATATGCTAAAGCCGACCGAAGCGCTTCAGGCCACTCTGTTTGAGGAAATGAAGGGCCGCATCAAGGAAGACGATTCGTCGGTGCCTGCCGCAGACGGGGATTGGGAATATTACGTCCGCTATAATAAGGGCGCGCAGCATCCGATCAACGCCCGTAAACCGCGCGGCAAAGACAAGATCAGCAAAGAAATCATCCCGTTTGCCTCCATCCCGACCAATGAGCAAATCCTGCTGGATGAAGATGCCGCCGCAAAGGGTACAGACTACTACTCTACCGGTACGACGACCCACAGCCCCGACCACAAGCTTTATGGCTGGTCTGAAGACACCCAAGGGTCTGAAGTTTATAAAATCTACGTGAAGGATATGGCAACGGGTGAGCGCCTAGGCACGCCGGTTGAAAGTGCGACCGGTGATTTTGTCTTTTCGCCGGACTCGCAATATCTGTTCTGGACGTTCCGTGACGACAATGGCCGCCCATCGCGTATTTACCGCCGTCCCGCTAAAGGCGGTGACGACGTTCTGATATACGAAGAAAAAGACCCCGGCTTTTTCATTGGCGTCGGCACCCTGTCGTCCGATAAGTACATCGTCATCAGCATTGGCAATCAGGAAACGTCTGAATCATGGCTGATACCGGCCTCCGATCCTACCAAGGCTCCGGTCTGCGTTGAACCCCGCGTGACAGGCGTCATGTATGAAGTGGATCACTGGGATGATCGCTTTGTCATCCTGACCAATGCCGACGACGCCATGGACTTCAAGGTGATGACCTCAACCGCATCCCTGCCCTCAAAATCGACCTGGCAGCCGTGGATCGCCCATCGCCCCGGCACTTACATCACCGGGTTAGGTCTGTATAAGGGCCATATGGTGCGGGTTGAGCGTGAAAATGCCAATTCCCGCATAGTCGTGACGAAAAAAGCCGACCTCAGCGAACACACCATCGCCGTCAATGAAGAAGCCTTCGCCCTCGGCATGGGTGGATCATTGGAATATGACACAACGGTGATGCGCTATACCTATACGTCGCCCACGACGCCCGCGCAGACCTACGACTATGACATGGACAGCCGCCAGAAAAGCCTGCGTAAGACGCAGGTTATTCCGTCCGGCCACAATCCGGCTGATTACATCGCCAGACGCCTGTATGCCAAGGCACCGGACGGTGTTGAGGTGCCGATCACGGTTTTGATAAAAAAAGGCGTCAAGCTGGATGGCAGCGCTCCCATGCTACTTTATGGGTACGGTTCCTATGGCATTCCGATGGAGCCCAGCTTTTCGATCCGTAACCTGAGCCTTGTTAATCGCGGCTGGATCTATGCCACAGCCCATATTCGTGGCGGCTCTGAAAAAGGCCGTGGCTGGTTCATGGATGGCCGAAAATTCAAGAAAAAGAATACCTTCACCGACTTTATCGCCTGCGCCGAACACCTGACCGCAAACGGTTATGGCTCCAAAGGCCGGATCGTCGCTTATGGCGGCTCGGCGGGTGGATTATTGATGGGGGCCATTACCAACATGCGGCCAGATTTGTGGGCTGGCGTGATCGGGGCTGTGCCGTTTGTTGACGTGCTCAACACCATGAGCGACACCACCCTGCCTCTCACCCCGCCCGAATGGCCGGAATGGGGCAATCCAATTGAGGACAAGGCAGCCTATGACTACATTGTCTCCTACAGCCCTTATGACAACATCACGGCCAAGGCCTATCCGCCTGTACTGGCGACCGGCGGCCTGAGCGATCCGCGCGTCACCTACTGGGAGCCGATGAAGTGGATTTCGGCTCTGCGCGAGCACAACACGTCGGATGCCCCTATGCTGCTGAAAATCAATATGGAAGCTGGTCACGGCGGGGCGTCGGGGCGCTTTGACTTTCTGAAGGAAATCGCGTTCGATTATGCTTTTGCTATCTGGGCTGTCGATAAAGGGTACTTGAAAGCGTAAATGTCTGACACCGGATCAATCACAGTCCGCAAAGCCACCTTTGCGGACTTTTCCATCATCACTGAAATTTACGGCCATAACTGCCTTTACGGGACAGGCACATTTGCGCTTGAGCCCGCGACACCGCAGGAGATGATGTCGCGCTGGCATGAGATCCGCCAGATGGACCTGCCGTATCTGGTGGCCGTGGAAGGCAATAATGTGCTTGGCTTTGCCTATGCATCGCCCTTCCGCACCCGCCCCGGATACCGCTACGGCATTGAAGACAGCATCTATATCCACCCAGACCACCACGGAAAGGGTATCGGAAAAGCATTGCTGTCCGAATTGGTAACCACGACAACCGAACTGGGCTATTACACCATGATCGCCGTAATCGGGGATGGTGAAAATGCCGCCTCAATCAGCGTTCATAAATCCATGGGCTTTGTGGAAACCGGACGACTGCCCAATGCCGGTTACAAACTTGGCCGTTGGCTAGACGTGGTTTTCATGTGTCGCGAACTGCGGCCATTAGACAATCCCCCCGTGGGGATGGGCTGGAGCCAGTAGGTCGTCCTGTTGTCATAACTAATTCCGCTTAAGCTCGGAAAATTCGACTTATTCATGGCCCAGAATTTGTGCCCCGAAATTGTGGCCCGGAAATTGCTCAGTCTGCCCAACAAGCAGATCGTAGCAACGGTGTCATATGACCAGTCTTCAATTTTTATTACCACAGCCCCCGGTGAGTGCTGTGCGCGACCCGGTCATAGACATTGCCCGCGGCAGTGCCATGCTGCTCGTCATCTTTGGCCATACCTTGCTGATTTTTTTCCTTGCCCGTCCTGATGGTGGATTTGATCCTCATGCCTTTGCGACGGCTCAGGCTATACAATCCTTCCATATGCCTGCCTTTTATTTCATTTCCGGTATGGCGGCCTTGCGCCTGCATGAGCGTAATTTTTACCAGGTTGTGTCGCAAGCCCTAACGCTCGTCTTCTTTGCCTACACCACACACCTTATAGCTGTGCCCTTAGTGGGTGCTGTTCACGGCGATTTTAGCCATCCTGCAAGCCTCGTTAAGATGGCCGTGCGTCCCTTGTTATTGGGTAAGGATTTCGCACTCATGGTACCGTGGTTCCTGATATCCTTGGCAGCCGTACAATGCTTGGCCTGGGTTTATCTACATAGCTCGCGCATGGTCAGGATAGCCCTTGCAACCAGTCTGATAGCTATTTTCATAGCTGATGCCAACGGCCTCAAGGTCGTGTTCATGGATAACACCTGGGGCATCGGTCTATTCTTTTTCCTGATGGGACGTGCGTTCAGCGGCCTTAAAAAGCCAAGCGTCACACCTTGGCTCGCGGCCGTCGCGGCCTTGGTAACAATAGGGCTTGTTACCATCCTTCATCCCCTGAATAAGGGATGCGCTTTAGATCCGATTTCAAATTGCAACCAAAGCATTTACCCGTCCTTTGGTGTTAATATCGTTGCCGGACAGCTAGGCTTTTTACCCCTGTTTCTGGTGACCGCATTTCTGGGCATTGCTAGCCTGATCTTACTCGCGCAAGCCGTGAAATCCTTCCGTGCATCAGTCTTTCTGGTTTGGATAGGTCAAAACACCCTGAGCCTGCTGATCTTAAACGGGGCTTTTCTGGTACTTGCTACGCCCGTGTTGGCCGCGCACATCTCACTCAGACCATGGGCATGGCTAATATGGTCGGTTCTTATTACGGCAGGGCATATAGCGGTTTTACCGCTTATAAAACCGGGGATGGATCGGCTTCAAAACCTTTGTCGCCAGACCGGTGACGCTGTGACCCACAAAGCCCAAAAGCATTTTCCGGAACGGATTTAGGGTAGTCAAGCTCGTGTCAGTTTGAGAAAATCGATAACGCTCTGTGCGGCCAGTTCGGCGGGGGGGCGCTGCCCACGGCCCATCTGATCAAGGGCCGCGTACTGCGCTTCAATCTGTGACCGGCGCACCTGTGGATTATCCAGTCGCTCGCGCACCGCGCTCACCAGATTATCCACCGTGCAGTCTTTTTGAAGATATTCAGGCGCAATTGCCTTACCGGCAACAATGTTGAACAGCGTCACATATTTCAAAGACGACAGCGCTTTGAAAATATAATAGGTCAATGGCTCGACCTTATAAGCAATGATCATGGGACAGCCCGCAAGGGCCAGCTCCGTCGAGACCGTGCCCGAACACGCCAGCGCAAGATCTGCTGTCTTCATGGCGCCAAGCTTTTCAGCTTCAGAGTCAATCAGATACACGCGGTCCTTAATGTCCCCGATCACCTCATGCACCAAAGCTCTGACGGTATCCGCGACCGGTAACACGACCTTTAGATCAGGCCGTTCCGCCAATAATTGCTCAATTGTTGCTTTAAATACCGGCATGAGCCGTTTGATTTCCGAAGGACGGCTGCCCGGCAGAACCAGCAGCATCTGCTGCCCATTTTTTCGCTCGATGGCCCTGGAAACGGCATCAGGGTCGGCTTTAGTGAAGTCGACATTCAGCGCCGGGTTACCGACCACTACGGTCTTCAACCCCTCGCGCTCAAAATAGGGGGCATCCATCGGGTGCAGAGCCAGCAAAAGATCGACACTGCGCGCCAGCGTTTTCGCGCGCCCCGGCCGTGTTGCCCAAACCTGTGGTCCCACATATTTAATCAGCGCTACATCCGGCATCACCGCCCGTATACCGTGGGCGACTCTTAGCGTGAACCCCCATGAATCGATCAAAATGACAGCATCTGGTTTGTCTTTGACGGCCAGTGCAACCGTATCCGCTACCCGCGCTTTGACGCGTTTATAGGCCTTCAAGCCTTCTACCATGCCTAAAATGGATAACTCGGCGATATCGAACGGACTTTTGAGACCGAGGGCCGCCATGCGCGCGCCGCCAATGCCGACAAAGCGCAACTCCACATTTGAGCGAGCTTTGAGTTGTATCATTAGCCCCGCCCCCAAAACGTCCCCCGACGCCTCAGCCGCGACCAGCATGATCGTTTTAACGGGGTGGGCTGTCGCTGTCGTCGAAGCCATAGATGAATACTCCCAATCGGTCAGCCGCCGCATAGGTAGCGACCTTATCAACGACCAGCAGTTTTCCCACCTGCCCAACTATGCCACACAAGCCGGCTTGTGCCACCGCCGCCACTGTCGATACACCAATCGTCGGCATATCCAGACGTAAGTCCTGTATGGGCTTTGCCACCTTCGCCAAAACCCCCTTGCGATCCGCAAGTGAGCCTTTCAGGGCGGATGAAAGACCGCTGATGCGCGCCAGCATCAAGTCAGTCCCATCCTGAGCCTCAACGGCCAGAGTGATTTTATTCGCCACCACAACCGCCTGACCTATATCCAAAGCCCCGATCACATTGGCGATGCGAATAGCCTCAACCATATCGTCATAGGCTTTGGCGGATGGTTCTGGCCCAGCCTGAAGGCCATGGCCAACCAAAAGCTGCGGGTTAGCCTCATGCGCCCCCTCGATAGCATAGCCTTTAGCCTCAAACATGTGGGCAACTTGCCGCAGGAGGCTATCATCACCACCCCGCCCCGCCGCCTGAATGGCGGGCAAATGGGCCGCCCCACCGGCATCACGCTCCATGGTGTCAAAGTCAGGCCGACGCACATAGCCGACCATGCATATGCACTGGCAAGCTTCCTGCGCCAACAGACCAAATATGAGGCCAAAATCCCCCAGTCCAACATCATGGCCGGGATGTTCGTCCAGTTCCGCCTCAGCAAATCCCTTAAGACGCAGGACACAGTAGGGCCGACCCGTTGCCTTAAGATAGCGCGCCACTTCGACTGGGACCGCGCCCCCGCCCGCGATCAGCGCCAGTTTGCCCAGTACCACGTCCCTACTCCGCCGGCAGGCAGATGGGGCGGTTGGAATCTTCGCGAATAAAATTCACGATCTCCACAATCTGCGCCACATCGGAAAAGTTTTCGAGCACATCATCAAGGCGCTCCTGAAGTGTGCCCTCATCGGCAAACATCATCCGATATGCGGTCCGTAGCGACAAAATCAGATCGCGCGAAAAGCCCCGACGCTTAAGGCCCACCAGATTAAGCCCTTCAAGCCGGGCATGATTTCCCCAGACCGAGCCATAAGGGATGACATCCTTGGTCACCATGGCGGCGCCACCCACGAAGCTATAGCGGCCGATACGGGCAAACTGATGTACGCCACACAGTCCGCCCAAAAATACAAAGTCGCCAACCTGTACGTGGCCACCTAGCGATGCATTATTGGCCATGACGACATTGTTCCCGACCCCGCAGTCATGGGCTACGTGTGAGCCGACCATAAACAAACAGTCATTCCCGACGCGCGTGACCGCACCACCCTTGACGGTTCCAGTGTGCATGGTGACATGCTCCCGGATCTGATTCCGCTCGCCGACGATCAGACGCGTAACAGCGCTTTTGTCATGAGCCAAGTGCTGCGGATGACCACCCAAAACCGCAAACGGATGGATCACCGTCCCCGCCCCGATTTCGGTATGGCCAGTAATCACGGCATGGGAGATCAGTTCTACCCCATCACCTAACACCGCGTCAGGTCCCACAATCGACCAGGGACCAATTTTGACATCCGCTCCGATTTTAGCTCCGTGGTGGATAATGGCGCTCGGATGAATAGTCATTTATTTCGGGCTCTCGACAACCATGGCTGCGAATTCGCACTCACAGACGACCTTGCCGTTGACATAGGCTTCGCCTTTGAATTTGAAGACGTCACCGCGGTGACGCAAAACCTCCACCTTCATATGAAGCGTATCGCCAGGACGCACAGGACTTCTGAAGCGAGCGCCATCCACCGACATAAAGAAAATAGTTTTGCCTTCGACGTCAGCGTCCAGAGATTTCGACATCAGGACCGCACCGGTCTGCCCAATAGCTTCGATGATCAGAACACCGGGCATGACGGGATTTTCAGGAAAATGTCCCGGAAAGAACGGCTCATTAAACGTGACGTTCTTGATGCCGGTCATGGTTTTATTCTTGACCCAGTTCTCACCACGATCAATCAACAAAAATGGATACCGATGCGGTATACGCCGGAGAATTTCAGCGTAATCTATACTTTCCCCCGCCACAACGTCGGTGTTATCGGCCTTAATTTCGGCCACGGCCTGATCGGCGTCTTCTGTCATTGAGTGGTTAACCCTTATCTTTCTGAGCCGCCTGTTTAGACAGCCAAGCCGCTTCGCGCAAGAACTGACGCGAGGGTTTGGCCGGAAAACCAGACCACATCTCGCCTTCGGGCACATCTTTATAGACAACCGCCCCCGCAGCCACCTTGGCACGCGCGCCGACAGCTATATGGTCGATCAATCCGGCACGACCGCCAAACATCGCCCCATCACCGATGCGGGCCGATCCTGAAATGCCAGCATGTGCCGCAATAATGCACTGGCGGCCAATCTGAACATTATGGGCGATCTGAACCATATTATCGATCTTGGTCGCCTCACCGATCACCGTATCATCATAGGCGCCGCGATCGATACAGGTTCCGGAACCGACGCTAATGTCATCCTGCAAGATAACCCGGCCAAGTTGCGGCACATCAATCAGCCCCCGCTCATCGCCACTCACCCCAAAGCCCGCCTCACCTATGTGGGCACCGGAAGCGATATGAACACGATCCCCCATTAGGGTGCAGTATATTGTGGCGTGAGCCCCAATCCGGCAATTGCGGCCAATGGTACAGCCCGGCCCGATAACACTATAGGCTTCTAACCGCGTACCCGACCCGATTTCTGCATTCTGCCCGATAACCACACCGATCCCGATATAAACATCGTCCTCAATGCGTGCCGTTGGGTGAACCGCGACTGAGCCTTTGTGGCGTATAGGCTGATAAAGTGCATTCGCCAGTCGCGCCCACGCCGCCTGTGGTGATTTCACAACCAGAGCCAGCCCCTCCGCAGGCACCATCGCGGAGTCATCCTCGCTCACGAATACAAAACCAGCGCGCGTTTTTTTCAACGAAGACAAATAGCGTCTATCGCTGAAAAATGCCGCCTCATCGGGCTCAGCAATGGATAAAGGGGCGCATGCCCTTATTGGCCCGCCCCCTTTAACGGAAGTCTCAGTGTATTTCGCCCGCGTAAGCGCCACGACCTGATCCAAGTTGAGACTTGACGCGACCTCAAAAAATCTCGGATCAGGCATGGGTGTTTACGGACGTCCTGTTATTTAGTTCTTTTTGGTTGCCGCGGCAGGTGCCGGAGCGGCTGCCGTCGGACGGGCTTGCGGCGTAATGCGCTCACGATCAAAGGTCATGGTCTTCTTGACAGCATTAAGCTTGGTCACGACCTGACCCGTGATATCCATAGCCGGGTTGGCAAACAGAACCGAGTTGCGATCAACCAGAATTCCACAGCCCTTTTCCGAATAAACGGCACGCAGTTGGGGCTCAAGGTCGGTGGCAATTTGACGCTGGGCCTTGGCTTCGGTTGCCTGAAGCTCCTGACCGCGCAATTGCACCTTCTGTTCAAAACCCTGAACCTTACCCTGGAAGGCCTGAGCCTTGGTTTGCAGGGCCTCACCTTGCAGGGTTTTGGCGTTGACCTGATCCTGCAGTGACTTGCCTTCGGTTTCAATGGCGGTGCGTTCCGGCTTGATTTCAGCCTCAACCGCAGCGCTCAACTGGCGCATGCGCTCACCGGCCGCTTTACCCATGTCAGAGCCGGCAATGGCGTCTTCAACCGAATAGACGCAGACGCCCGGAATGACCGGGCCTGGGTTCATGGCCGGTTGCGCCGGGGCTGCAGCCGGTGCCGTCTGGGCCGAAACCTGACCGGCCATAAGCGCCGCAGCGCTGGCGAGAACGAGCAGAGATTTTTTCATCGATGTAACACTCATGGCTTTGTTGGTTTCCCGGAGATGTGCCTCCGGAGATAAACGGTTTAAAACTGGGTCGACTGCGAGAAGCGGAAAGTTTCCGTCTTGTCGTAATCTTCGCGCGAGAGAACCTGTGAAATATCGAACTGGATCGGCCCCATGGGGGACTTCCAGCGAATGGTCACACCGGCTGCCGCCCGCAATGACATATCATCTACGATATTTGTGTTCACGGTGCTACCACTCATCTTAAGGCGGTCATCAACACCGCCGAGCGTACCGAAATCCACGAATAAGGCCGTTTTGAGACCGTACTGCTCAGGCAGGCCATTCGGAATGCCCAGCTCGACCGTACCAATGGCGTAGGTTTGGCCGCCCAAAGCATAGGTTGAGCTTTGATCGCGCGGGCCAATACCAGCATTCTCAAAGCCGCGGAAGGTTGTGCCGCCCTTAAAGAAGCGGTCATTGATACGAACCGCGTCACCACCAAATGGCGTGATATTTCCGGCCAGACCTTGCAGGTGCAGGATCATGTCCTTGCGGAAGCCGTAGTACCAGTGCGCCTCAAGTTCAGACCGGACATATTTCACGTCGCCACCCAGACCCGCAAAATCCTGACGGGCAATCGCCTGCCAGCCGCGCGTCGCCTGTACGAAATCATTGCGGCGATCAAATGACAGGGTGTAGCCCACGCTCGATGTCACGCCGGTGCCGCAGCTATAGATAAGGTCATCACACTGGGTTGAGGTGGTGCCGTAGGACAGATCATCCGAACGCAGGTTATAGCGCAGACGCAGCAGGCTATAGCCATTCAGGCTGTAGCCCAGACGCAAGCCAAAACCGTTACTTTCGGACTTATAGCTGGTGTATTCCGAGTAATCGAGCGCCGACGAAAACAGGTCGATACCGGCCTGTACGTCCCGGTTCATGAAGTGCGGTTCGGTAAAGCTGATGTCGATATTTCTCTGGATCGAGCCCGTTGAAATCCGTGCCCGGACGTTCTGACCGCGACCACGGAAGTTACGCTCAGTTATACCGACGTCAAAAATGAACTTTTCGTAGGACGAGAAACCGGCACCGAACGACAGTTCGCCGGTGGGCTGCTCGGTGACTGCTACTTCGATGTTGGTCTTATCCGCCGTAGCCGACGGCACTTCCTTGATTTCCACATCCTTGAAGAAGCCAAGCGCGTTGACATACATCTTAGAGCGTTCAAGCAGAGCCTTATTGTAGGCATCGCCTTCGGACAGCAGCATTTCGCGCCGCACGACACGGTCGAGCGTTCGACCATTGCCAACCACATCGATCTTATCGATATAGACGCGCGCACCTTCGCGAACATTATAGGTCACATCGACGGTGCGATCCTGCGGGTTGCCTTCATCACGCGGGCGGATATCCACGAACGCAAAACCGGCCGAACCGGCGGCAAAGGTCAGATTATCGACGCCCTTTTCGATCAGGTCGCTTTCGTAAAGGTCACCATTTTTGAACGGAATAACACGTTCCAGATTCTGGGCATTCAGTTTGTCGTTTTCGGTCTTAACCGTGACACGACCGAAGTTATATTTTTCACCCTCATCCAGCGTGTAGGTGATCGCAAAATCCTTACGATCCGGCGACAGCTCAGCCACGGACGACACCACGCGGAAATCATAGTAACCGCGGTTGGTGTAGTGCTTTCTCAACTGTTCACGATCGTAATCCATCCGGTCCGGATCATAGTTGTCGTTCGACGAGAAGAACTTCCACCAGATCGACTTCTTGGTAACGACGACACTTGAAAGATCGCTGTCCGAGAACGCTTTGTTGCCGATAAAGTTCATGCTCGACACACCGGTCTTGACGCCTTCATCGATTTCAAAAATCAGATCGACGCGCTTTTGCGGCAGTTCAACGATCTTTGGCGTCACGGTCGCCGAAATACGCCCGGAACGACGATAGAGTTCGATAATGCGCTGAACATCGGCCTGAACCTTGGCGCGGGTAAACACACCACGAGGACGGATGGTTACTTCTTCACGCAGCTTGTCTTTGGATAGGGCGCTGTTGCCTTCAAAGACCACCTGATTGATGATCGGGCTTTCAACGACGCTAACCACCATTTCCGCGCCATTCATGACGATTTGAACGTCGGAAAACAGTTCTGTACGGAACAGGGTTTTTACCGACTGGTCGATCGCCAGAGGCGTTGCGGGCTGCCCCACCTGCACCGGCAGATACGAAATGATCGTCTGCGAATCGATGCGCTCATTACCTTCGACACGGATACGGCCAATATTGATCGCCGCTTGTGGGGCCACCGCTGGCTGTGTCTGCACCGGATCAACCGGCGCCGTTTGCGCCATGGCCGGAGCGGTCAGAAGCCCTAGGCTTAGAAACGCCAGAACGCTGACGCCCGATTGAAGCTTTCGTGAAGAAGTATGCACGTTGAGGCCCTTAGTCATATGTTCTGTATCATTTTTATGTTCGGACGGCGGCCCGTGTTTCGCTAACCATAAACCATCGCAGCCACCGAAACTTCGGTATTTTGCAGAGTTATTAATTACGAAAACAGTCCCCCAAAGAATTTTACCACCCCCAACTGGTTGAGATCGTTCCAAGTCGCGAACAACATCAAACCCAGCAAGGTTACAAGTCCCAGTCTGTAGCCATACCCCTGTATGGCCGAATTGAGCGGCTTTTGCATAACCGCCTCATAGGTATAAAACAAGAGGTGACCGCCATCGAGCACCGGCACCGGCAGCAGGTTAAGGAAGCCAATCCCCACCGAAATCACCGCCGCCAAGGTAACAAGGTTAATCACCAACAATATGACACGATCAGCGGCCGGAGCTTCGACCTTCATAGTCTGAGATGTGATGTCGCCCGTCCCCTTGGTCATGCCAAGTATGCCGCTTAACTGGTCACCGCTTTCTTTTCCCGCGAAAATGCGGCCAATATAGGTCACATTCGTATCAAGTACCTGCCATGTCATTTTCGCGCCTTCGATAAAGGCCGTGTGCGGCGCAAACCGTTGCCAGCGCATATCGCCGCCCATCTCAATGCCTAACCGGCCCGCCTTGATTCGGTGATCACCAGACCCCACCTCAAGCTCAGTGCGAGCGGGCGTGGCGGTAAGCACCACGGGCGCACCCTCGCGAAGAACAGTAATATTGATGGCGCTGTCGGCACGCATCAAAATCAGGGTGCGGGCATCCTGATGGTTTTCAACCTTGCGGCCATCAATTTCCGTAATCAGATCACCTGGCTTAAAACCGGCCGCCGCCGCCGGAGAATTGGGCTCAACGCTAACGACGCTGGCTGGGGTATGCCCTTTGCCGATAAACATCAGCACGCCCGCAAAGAGCACAATCGCCAGAACGAAATTGGCAAAAGGCCCTGCCGCCACAATCAGCATACGTTGCCATACGGGCTTGAAATGGAAATAGGCTTTTTCCGCCCCCTCGCCTTCTTTGGCGACAATGGCGGTTCGGGCCGCGTCGAGTTCTTTGGCATCCGGCGACATGGAGGACACATGCTCATCACCTGCGAATTTCACATATCCGCCCAGCGGAATGGCGCTCAGGCACCATTCAACCCCGTTTTTATCGGTACGCGCCAAAAGCTTAGGCCCAAAGCCCACTGAAAAGCGCTCAATCTTGGTCTTGAACAGCCTGGCAACGCTGAAATGACCCAGTTCGTGAATGGTCACAATGACACTGATCAGGATCAGGAGCGGCAATATACCGACAAAAAACTGCATGTAGCGCGTATCTCTCTGGTTTAGGCGCGAAGCTTTGGAACGCTTGCGGCCGAACGATCACAAAAGCCGCCCACCAGAGCGCGAATGCGAGCGTCAAGCTCAAGAATAGTCCCGACATCCTGACTTGTGTCATTAATCGCTTTAGAAGGCAATTGGGCCCGCATCATGGCAGCTTCGACATTTTCGGCGATTTGCGTAAAGGCGAGGCGTTTCTGCAAAAAGGCGGCAACGCAAACCTCATTGGCGGCGTTAAAGACGACCGGCATGTCGCCACCGGCCTTGAGGGCCTCGCGCGCCAGCCTTAACATCGGAAAAGCATCTTCGTCCGGCGCTTCAAACGTCAATGCCCCAAGGGTCTTGAGATCAAATCCCGGTGCCTGCCAGACTGTGCGGCGCGGCCAGTTCAGGCAATAGGAAATCGGCACCCGCATATCCGCCGGTCCCATCTGAGCCAGACTGGAGCCATCCTTGTATTCCACCATCGAATGGATGACCGACTGCGGATGGATCACCACATCAATCTGATCGGCAGGCATATCAAACAAATAGGCAGCCTCAATAAATTCAAGGCCCTTATTAGCGAGACTGGCACTATCGATGGTAATTTTTGAGCCCATCGACCAGTTCGGGTGCTTTAGCGCCTGCTCAACCGTCACCCGGCCCAACTGATCGCGGCTGTAGCCTCTGAAAGGCCCGCCGGATGCCGTCAGCACAAGGCGATTGACCATATCTTTTTGAGCGCTATCAAGGACTTGGAAAATGGCGTTGTGCTCAGAATCAACAGGCAAAATACATCCGCCAGCCGCTTTCGCACGCGCCAATAAGGCCGGACCGCAGCACACCAGCGCTTCTTTGTTGGCAAGGGCTACCGTAGCACCGGTTCCCGCCGCCGCCCAAACCGGCTCAAGGCCCGCAATACCGACTATGGCAGCCATCACCCAATCCACCGGGCGAGATGCCGCCTCAATCACCGCAGCGTCACCACAGGCAATGGTAAGCCCGGAACCCTCCATCAAGCTCTGAAACGCGCCCCACGATTCAGTGTCGGCAATGACCGTTAAGTTGGGGCGAAATTTGCGCGCCTGTTGCGCCAAAAGCTCAATATTCTTACCGCCACACAAGACATCGATGCTGTACTTAGGCTCAATCGCGTTTAATTCTTCGATCAGCGCCAGAGTCGACACACCTATGGACCCGGTAGATCCCAAAACCGTGACGGACTTTGGCAGCGAATTTAGCATCAGAGCACGGTTCCCAGCATTACTAACAGACGGATACCACCAATAGCGACGATCGCAAACATCAACCCATCGACGCGGTCAAGCAAACCGCCGTGGCCTGGGATAAGGTCACCTGAGTCTTTCACGCCGTAACGGCGCTTCAGCATCGATTCCCACAGGTCCCCCGCCATAGTCGCTAGCGCCGTCAAGAGCCCTACGATCTGAGCCGAAGTGCTCGATTTAAATAGTCCGGTGATATCGGATAGTGTCCCCGCCGCCAGCATACCCGCCATCATCCCCCCGGCAAACCCAGACCATGTTTTATTGGGCGAATATTTGCGCCACAGCTTAGGCCCGCCTACGGCCTTTCCCACCAGATAAGCGGCACTGTCCGCTGTCCAGGCGATCAGGAACGCAAACAGCACCCATTCAAAGCCATTTCCCGTCTGCCTTAACCAGATAAGCACAAACGCCGGCCAGCCGATATATAAGACCCCATAGGCAGCATCCTGCCACGGCCCGCCGAGCCTGCGAATATAAGCCGCGGAACAAGCGGCCCCGAAAAGCAAAAGTGCTATCGATAAAACGGGATGGATGGAATCATAGGGCTTGTTCAAGGCTTCAGCGAACATACCTGCCAAAGCGGGCAAACAGACAGCAACGGCCATACGTGTCGGCATTTTGGGCGCCGCCATGGCCCCCCATTCAATGCTAAGCAGGGCCACGCCGATGCTGATGAGCATCAGGAACGCCCAGTCGCCCAGATGAACCACATAGAGCACGACCGGCACCAGAACGAGGGCGGAGGCGATACGGATACTCAGTTCACTGGCTGAAGACTTTGCGGGTTTAGGCGGAGACATGTCCCGCCTCTACGGCCCCAAAGCGCCGGTCGCGCTCAGCAAATATTTTCAGGGCATCTTCAAGATGGACGCGGTCATAATCCGGCCAAAGCACATCCTGAAACACAAATTCAGCATAAGCCGCTTCCCACAGCAGGAAGTTTGAGAGCCTGTGCTCACCGGATGTACGGATCATCAGATCCAGCGGTGGCAGATCATGCGTTGACAATAAGCCGCCAAACATTTCAGGCGTGAGATCTTCAATATTAGCCTCCCCTGCCTGCACCTTAGCCGCAAAGCGCTTTGCGGCCTCAACCACGTCAGCCTGCGCGCCGTAGTTTAGCGCGACCTGAAGGAAAAAACGCGAATTGTGGCGGGTATCATCGTGCGCTTTGCGCACACATTCCACAATGTCTTTGGGCAGGCCGTCCTGCTGACCGATGATGCGGACGCACACCCCTTCTTTCGCCAATTTAGCGAGGTCGGATTCAATGAACGTGCGCAACAGCCCCATAAGGTCGCTGACTTCAGCCGCCGGCCTGCGCCAATTTTCGGTCGAGAAGGCAAATACCGTCATGTGGGTGACGCCAAGATCACCCGCCGCCCGAATAGTGCGCCGCAAAGCGCCTACCCCAGCTTTGTGGCCCATTGTGCGCATCTGTCCGCGCGCCTTGGCCCAGCGTCCATTACCATCCATGATAATCGCTACATGCAGCGGCACTGACCCGGCCCCGGTCAAGGCCATGATGTCAGAAGCTTGAGACGCTACATCAGCGGCCATGTGGGTTTCCTTGGATTTCGGCTTTACTCACAGCCGTGATTGCGGCCGCAGATAAAATAATACGAGTTTGATACCACCTAAAGGCGCGTTCTGCCACAGGCATGCGACCGTCAGCATCAAGTCGGGCTCAGACCTGCATAATTTCAGCTTCCTTGATCTTTAGCTGTTCATCAATGCGCTTGATGGCCGCATCGGTGAAACCCTGGATCTCAGTGATCATTTTCTTTTGTTCGTCTTCGGAAATATGAGAGTCTTTTTCCGCCTTCTTGATGTCGTCATTGGCATCACGGCGGATATTGCGCACAGCCACGCGCTTTTCCTCAGCATATTTACCGGCAATCTTGACCAGATCCTTGCGGCGCTCCTCGGTCAAAGGCGGGATCGGCACGCGTAGGGTCGTGCCATCCGTGACTGGATTCAGCCCCAGGCCCGAATTGCGGATCGCCTTTTCGACAGATATCACAAGGCCCTTATCCCACACATTGACACTGATCATGCGCGGCTCAGGCACACTGATCGCCGCACAAGACGTAATCGGCATGGTCGAGCCGTAGGCGTCAACAACAATACCTTCCAGAAGGGACGAGGATGCGCGCCCGGTGCGCAGGCCGCCGAAATCTTCTTTCAGCGACGTCACCGACTTATCCATGCGGTCCTTATACTTAGCCAGTTCGGGTTTGCTCATGATATGTCTCGTTATTTTAGATGATTATTCTGAAATGACCGTATAGGTGCCGCGCCCGTGGACCACATCGCGCAGCGCCCCGTCTGATCGGATGGAGAACACAACGATAGGAATGCTGTTGTCGCGCATCATGCTGACGGCGGACGCATCCATGACCTTGAGATCTTTAGCCAGGACCTCATGATAACTCAATGTATCATAACGCCGTGCGGCGGGATCTTTTTTCGGATCAGCGGTATAAACGCCATCGACCGAAGTGCCTTTAAACAACGCATCACAGTTCATTTCCGCCGCCCGCAACGCTGCCGCCGTATCGGTCGTAAAATAAGGCGCGCCTGTACCGGCCGCAAAAATCACCACACGTCCTTTTTCAAGATGTCGCTCGGCACGCCTGCGGATAAAAGGCTCGCAAACCGCATTCATTTGAATGGCCGATTGCACACGGGTATCGACCCCCAGTTGCTCAAGCGCATTCTGCATGGCCAGCGCGTTCATGACGGTAGCAAGCATACCCATATAATCAGCGCTGGAGCGCTCCATGCCAACCGCCGCCTTCGACAGACCGCGGAAGATATTGCCGCCGCCAATAACCAGACAAAGCTCGACACCCATGCGTGCGACTTCGGCGATCTCTTCGGCCACCGCCTTAACGGTGTTCATATCGATTCCGAAACCCTGCTCACCCATCAGGACTTCACCGGAAACCTTGAGGAGGATGCGTTTATAACGAAGGTCAGCCGTTGCCACAGCAGGTTCAGTCATATCGGTATCTCCGGGGAATCAATGGTCTAATCAGGATTTGGATTTTCGCTCTCTGCTCTAGCCGGTTATTACCCATTTGAAAAGACAAAGGGCGCGAACACTATTACGTGCCGCGCCCTTATTTTATTCAAAAATGTGGATTAGGCTTAAGCCTGACCACCCATCATTGAAGCGACTTCAGCCGCGAAGTCTTCAGTCTTTTTCTCTACGCCTTCTCCCAGAGCCAGACGCGTAAAGGCGGTGACCTTCACATCGGTGCCGAGCGACTTAGCGGTTTCCGCAACGAACTGCTCGATGGTTTGATCCGGGTTCATGACGAAGGATTGCTTCAGAAGCACGACTTCTTCAAAGAACTTACGTATCCGGCCTTCGACCATTTTCTCGACCACGCCTGCGGGCTTGCCCGATTCCAGCGCTTGCTCGGTGAAAATCGCCTTTTCACGCTCAACCGCCGCCGGATCGATATCGTCCGTCGACAGCGAGATCGGCTGGGTAGCGGCGATATGCATAGCGATCTTGCGGCCCATATCGTTGAGTGCCGCCGGATCACCTGCCGATTCAACCGCAACCAGAACGGCGATACGACCGAGGTCCGGTGCAATTGAGTTGTGGATGTAGCTGGCGACTACGCCTTCGGAAACCGAATGCTTAGCCAAACGACGCACCATCATGTTCTCACCAATATTGGCGATCAGGTTGGTGATTTCGTCATTAACCGCCGACTGCACGCCTTCGACGCTATCGGTCGACAGGGCAGCCTTACCGGCATTGCGCGCCAGAGCCTGGAACAGTTCGTTACGGGCCACGAAGTCGGTCTCAGAATTAACCTCGACCGCCGCTGCCGTCTTGCCGTCCGAAGCCACGACCACCAGACCTTCTGCCGCCACGCGGTCAGACTTCTTGGCAGCCTTGGACAGGCCCTTGGTACGCAGCCAGTCCATGGATGCTTCGATGTCGCCACCGTTCTCAGACAAGGCCTTTTTGCAATCCATCATGCCGGAGCCGGATTTTTCGCGCAGTTCCTTCACGAGAGAGGCTGTAATTTCCACCATGGAATCCTCCATAAATTTAAAAAGTTAAACCGTATGAGCTAACCTTAGCTCACGGGTGTTGCCATTTAACGACAACGGAGCCTGACAGGACTCAGACTCCGTTGTGAAATCTTAAGTCAGGATCAATCAGGTGCCTTCAGGCTCGATTGATCCTGAAGGCATTTAGGCCTCGGTAGCTGCGTCGGCCTCAGCCGCCAGAGCCGGTTCGACCGGAGCTTCAGAAGCGCCCAGATCAACACCAGACGCCACTTGACCCGCGGCCAGACCATCCAGAACCGCATCAGCGATCAGGTCGCAATAGAGCTGCAACGCGCGCGCCGCATCGTCATTGCCCGGAACCGGATAGGTGATGCCGTCAGGATCGGAGTTGGAGTCGAGGATGCCGATCACAGGAATATTCAGCTTGCGCGCTTCCTGAATGGCGATCGATTCCTTATTGGTATCGATCACGAACATCAGGTCGGGGATACCGCCCATGTCCTTGATGCCGCCCAGAGACAGTTCAAGCTTTTCACGCTCACGGGTAAGCGTCAGAAGTTCCTTCTTGGAACGACCAGCCGGGTTACCGTCCAGAACGCCTTCCAGTTCGCGCAGACGCGCGATCGAACCGGAAATGGTGCGCCAGTTTGTCAGCGTGCCGCCCAACCAACGGTGATTGACATAATACTGAGCCGAGCGCTTAGCCGCCACCGCAACCGGGCCAGAGGCCTGACGCTTGGTGCCTACGAAAAGAACGCGGCCACCGCTTGCGGCGACTTCACGCGCCTTAAGCAGCGCCTGATGGAACAGAGGCAAGCTCTGCGACAGATCAATAATATGGATGTTGGAACGCGAACCAAACAGGTAACGCTCCATCTTCGGGTTCCAGCGGTGAGTCTGGTGACCAAAGTGCGCGCCAGCTTCCAGCAGCAGGCGCATAGACAGTTCAGGCATAGCCATAAATTTATTCCTTCTTCCGATAAACCTCCGCAAACAGTTCAGTTCTCCGAATGGAGGAACCTCGGTTAGCGACGAGTGACGGATGTCACCGCGCCGCGCGTTTGCGTGCGAGATGGGGGCAACTAGGCATTATTTTAGCAAAAATCAAGCAAAATCCAGAAAGCCATTGGGAAAACCGTTTAGCCAGAGCTGAATAATCGTGCTTAGATGTCTTCGTAATATAAAACGCCAGCCATCGATTTCAAGGCCCCGCGCAGATGACCATCTAGTCTATAGCGATCTGGTAATTTAATTTCGACTTCCCGGTCAGAGCCCAGCTCTGTCAAAAGGCTGATTTCCCCTCCCGATGGCGTCTTAGACTTATCCAAAAACTCTTTGAGGGTCACAATATCCAATCCTCGTGACGAGACATGTAACCGCAGTCCGATATCATCCATTTTGAGCGTGTCAGCCATGAGCGCGGCCTCATCTCCGAACATGCGCATTTCGCCTTCACGGCCGCCCTTACAGCGAACCTTCACAACTATTGATTTCCCAGGGTCGAGCACTTCGCGGCAACGGCGCAAGGCTTCAGGCTGAAACATGACCTCATATTCCCCAGTCGGATCAGACAAGGTTACAAAGGCAAATTTTTCACCCGATTGCGCCGAGGCACGCTCCTGGCGTCGGCGCACAACCCCCGCCATGCGAAAGGCTTCCTGTCCTTCCGATGCTAGCCCCACAGCCTCAGCATAAAGCGTGACGCTCCGACGTTTGAAAACGTCCAGCATATCGCCCAAAGGATGCCCAGACAGATAAAACCCAACCGCCGCCAATTCATCATCCAGACTGTCCGGACCGGAATTACTCGCAACTTTTGGCAAACGTGGACGCGCCGCCTCTGTGGCACCAAACAAGGTCACCTGAGAAGAAGCCCGTTCCGCCGCCACACTTTGGGCATAAGCCATCAAAATATCTGCAGCCTTTACGATTTGGGTGCGGTTAGGATGGATTGAATCAAAAGCGCCCGCTTTCGCGAGATTTTCAATTGCGCGTTTGTTGACGGCTTTCGGATCGATACGTTCAAGAAAATCGAACAAGTCTTTAAATTTGCCACCTTCTTCACGGACCTGAACCACGGTCTGCATAGCTTCAAAGCCAACATTTCGGATGGCTCCCAACGCGTACAACACCTCGCCATTTTCAACATCGAAATCCGCCATGGATCGATTAATATCCGGCGGGCAAATCTTCACGCCGAAACGGCGAGCATCCTGATAAAACACGGCCAGCTTATCGGTGTTGGCGATATCAAGGCTAAGCGTTGCCGCAAAAAACTCGACCGGATGGTTGGCCTTTAGATAGCCGGTTTGATACGAAATAAAGGCATAGGCGGCCGCGTGCGATTTGTTAAAACCGTAGCCCGCGAACTTATTCACAAGTTCAAAAATTGAGTCCGACCGCCTTGGGTCAACGCCTTTTTCACTCGCACCGGAAATAAACCTTGCCTTTTGCAAGTCCATTTCTTCTTTTTTCTTCTTACCCATAGCCCGACGCAGAAGGTCGGCTTCGCCCAGACTGTAACCTGACAGGATTTGAGCGATCTGCATCACCTGTTCCTGATAGATGATAACCCCGTAAGTTTCTTTCAGTACCGGTTCAAGACTGGGGTGCAGCATGTCGATTTCAGCACGACCGAACTTACGATCAACATAGGTATCGATATTGTCCATTGGTCCTGGACGATAGAGCGATATCAAGGCCGTAATTTCTTCAATCGAACCGCAGCGCATCTTGCGCAGGGTGTCACGCATACCCTGACTTTCAAGCTGGAACACGCCGATAGACTGACCTGAAGCCAAAAGTTCATAGGTCGGACCATCATCCAATGGCAGAGTCGAGAAATTAATCTCCACGCCCCGTTTACGCAAATATTTCATCGCACGATCAAGTACAGTCAGGGTTTTCAGCCCCAGAAAGTCAAACTTTACAAGACCAGCACTTTCCACCCATTTCATATTGAATTGGGTCGCCGGAATATCTGAACGCGGATCACGGTAAAGCGGCACTAATTCCGTTAACGGGCGATCGCCAATAACGATACCGGCCGCGTGGGTCGATGCGTTACGGTATAATCCCTCAAGTCTTAGGGCTGTATCCAACAGCTTTCTGACCGGTTCTTCATCCTTGGCGGCTTGCCGTAGCCGAGGTTCAACATCAAGCGCCTGTGCCAGAGTCACCGGATTAGCAGGATTAGCGGGGATCATCTTAGCGAGACGGTCAACCTGCCCTAATGGCAACTGCATGACCCTCCCGACGTCGCGCAAAACAGCGCGTGCCTGGAGCGTACCAAAAGTAATGATCTGTGCGACGCGATCACGCCCGTACTTATTCTGAACATAGGTGATGACTTCTTCGCGCCGCTCCTGACAAAAATCGATATCGAAATCGGGCATGGAGACGCGTTCAGGATTAAGGAACCGCTCAAAAAGCAATCCAAACCGCAGAGGATCAAGATCGGTAATGGTCAGGGCCCAAGCCACAAGCGAACCAGCCCCCGACCCCCGGCCCGGCCCGACCGGCACACCATGAGATTTCCCCCACTTGATAAAGTCCGAAACGATCAGAAAATAACCCGGAAACCCCATATTTTGGATCACGCCAATTTCGCGTTCTAAACGATCCCAGTAATCCTGCTCAGGAAATGCAGGCTTCACCTCGGTCAATCTCTGCTTAAGCCCTTCCCGTGCCTGAAATGCCAGTTCTTCAGCCTCGTTACGGCCATCACCTGTGTCAAATCTTGGCAGAATCGGATCACGTTTAGCCACCAGAAATGCGCATCTCTTGGCAATCTCAAGCGTGTTGTCACAAGCTTCTGGCAGATCTTTAAATACCTCACGCATTTCACTTGCGGGGCGCAACCAATGATCTTTAGTTACCTTACGCCTGTCAGATACCCCCATGAACGTGCTATCAGAGATGCACAATAAGGCTTCGTGAGCCTTGTAAAGATCTGCGCTACCAAAATAGGCATCATTAGTCGCCACCAACGGAATATCATGGCCATAAGCGTATTCAACAAGCCCAGCCTCAGCCATGCCGCGCTCAACACCGCCCATACCATAACCAGTATCATGCCGCTGAAGCTCAATATAAAATCGGTCACCGAAAATTTCATGCATAGCTTTAAGAGCGACGCATGCTTCATCGGGTTTATTTTGCTTGAATAGTGGATCGACCGGGCCATCAGGCCCGCCCGATAAAAGTATCAACCCTTGGTTATAGGCCGCAATTTGATCCCACGTAACATGAGGTTCTTCGATGCCATCTGACTCGACATAGGCAACCGAAGATAAATGACACAGATTGAGATAACCCCGCTCATCTTGAGCCAGCAGAACAACCGTAGGAATACGCGCCCACTTCTCGGTCAAACCGCCGCCAATACCTTTGACAGGTAGGGCACAACCAATAATTGGCTGCACTCCGACGTCCTTACAGGTTTGGGAAAATTCAAGCGCACCGTAGAGATTACAGCGATCGGCAATCGCAATCGCTGGCATTGAAAGATTTTGCGCCAGCTTGCCCATATCATAGGCCTTTATGGCCCCTTCAAGCAGAGAGTAGGCTGAACGAACCCTCAGATGAATAAATCCGGTCTCGCTCATATTCGTCTCCGCCAGAGGTTTGCTTAAGGTGAGATTACCCGATTCACGCTACCAGCATAGACAATTGGCAAACAACCCACACAAAGCCAGCGACCGATGCAAAGGACAGCAAATTATGTAATGTCGAAACCATTTTCGCACTCCGTTAAATTCATGCTTTGTTCTATATTCCCCATTTGTTCCAAACGCAAATAAATTATGCACATAACAGGAACAAAAATAACAATGCATTGATTTTAAGAGATTAAATTAAACGGAACCCGTGGACAATTCCGTGAGTTTTCCGTTCTGAATGGTCACAACCCGATCCATATGTCTGGCGAGTTCCAGATTATGGGTCGCAATCAGTGCCGCGACCTGCTGATGACGAACCGTTTGCTTCAGCGCCTCAAAGACCTGTTTCGAGGTATCCGGATCGAGGTTACCCGTGGGCTCATCGGCCAATAACAATCTGGGACTGTTGACCAAAGCCCGCGCAATCGCCACCCGCTGCTGCTCACCGCCAGAGAGTTGTGCGGGTTGATGGTTCAGGCGCTCGCCCAAGCCTACCTGCTCAAGCAAAGCCTTGGCGCGCGCCTCAGCCTCACGCACAGACCGGCCCAGAACTCTCTGAGGCAGTGCCACATTGCCCAGAGCGGTAAACTCAGGCAAGAGATGGTGAAACTGGTACACAAAGCCGATTTTGGTCAGTCGTGCCCGCGTGCGCAGCTTATCATTGGCGCGAGTAAGATCTTCACCATCAATAATTAATTGCGCTTCTTCGGAGGTTTCCAGCAAGCCAACGCAATGCAATAGCGAAGACTTCCCTGAACCGGACGGCCCAACAAGACCAACCACTTCACCCGCATAGAGATCAAGATCGACATCTTTGAGCACTTCAAGTTGCGCGCCTTCGGCAACATTATAAGTGCGGTTCAGGCCACGCAACGACATGACAACATTTTTATTACTCATAACGTAGCGCCTCTACGGGCTCCAAACGGGCGGCCCGCATCGCTGGCGGCAAGGTCGACAAACATGCTGCCAACAAAGACCAGAACACCACAAACGCCACTTCGGCAGGCTCAATCTTGGCCGGAATATAGGACAGGTAATAGACGTCCGGGTTGAAGACTTTAGTTTGAGTCACGAACTCAACAAACTGCTGTATCGGACGAATAAACATACAGAAAACCACACCTAGCATAACCCCCGCTATGGTTCCGCCTGCGCCCAAAGTAGCCCCCGACAAGAAGAATATTTTCATAATCGAAGACCTGTCCGCGCCAAAGGTGCGCAGTATCGCAATGTCTTTGCCCTTATTCTTTACCAGCATGACAAGGCCGGAAATAATGTTCATGGCCGCAATCGTGACGATCAGGCTTAGGATCAAGCGCATGACGTTGCGCTCGACCTGAAGCGCGCCCCATAGTGAGGCATTGCGTTCCGTCCAGTCCTGAACGATCCCGCCCTGACCCGCGGCGTTTACGATCTGGGGGCGGATGGACTGGATCTGATATGGGTCAGTGACTTTGAGTTCAAGCGCGTCCCACTCCCCTTCTCTGTCGAAGAAAAGCTGGGCCTGTTCGATCGGCATATACACAAAGGACGCATCAAGCTCACTGACACCTACTTTGAAAACACCCGCGACCGTATAGGTTTTACGGCGTGGAATGGCGCCAAACGCTGTGGATGTCCCCGGCGTCAAAAGGGAAAGATCATCGCCTGGGCCCACGCCCATATCGCGCGCCATGCCGTCACCGATCAGGATATTGTCACCGCCATAGTCGCCCACACCGAAATCCTTGATGGAGCCTTCGGTGATGTTTTCGACGACAATGGGTGTTTCTTTAAGGGTTTTGGCATCGACGCCGCGGATATAGGCCAGACCAGCCACGCCCTGAACATTCTGCGCCATGCCCGGAGACTGCACGAATGGCGAGACCTGCGTCACACCCGGCACGGCCTCAAGACGCTTGACCATGTCATCACGATGACCAAAATCGTTGATCGCCATGCCACCGACATAGGCGTGGCCGTTGAACGCCAGAAGCCGCGACATCATTTCATCGCGAAATCCATTCATAACTGCCATGACGATAATCAGAACCGCCACCGACAGCATGACGCCAACAAAGCTAATGATCGAAATCAGCGCCACCCCGCCGTCTTTGCGTTTAGCCCGCAGATAGCGAAACGCCAGATCAAGCTCCCACAGGGAAAAACCCAGGGTTTTCTTTGGCTTTGGTGGCACATCTGACATATGGGTTATGCCTTTGTCAGTTGATCGAGAACGGCATCAAATTCTGCGGTGTGGCGTTCACCCGTCTTACGGTGTTTGATTTCAACCTTACCTTCGGCCAGTCCTTTGGGCCCGATGATCAATTGCCAGGGGATGCCGATCAGATCCATAGAAGCAAACTTGGCTCCGGGGCGGTCGTCGGTATCGTCATAAAGTACAGACTTGCCTGCGGCTTCTAACGCTGCATAGGCCTTTTCGCAAGCAGCATCACACGCGGCGTCCCCTGCCCGCAGGTTGATCAGGGCGACATCGAAGGGTGCCACGCTCTCAGGCCATATAATACCGGCATCATCATGGCTGGCTTCGATAATACCACCGATCAGACGCGACACACCAACACCGTATGATCCCATATGGACATGGGTTTGCGTCCCGTCAGGGCCATTGACGGCGGCATTCATCGGCTCGGAATATTTCTTGCCGAAGTTGAAGATGTGGCCGACTTCGATCCCGCGCGCAGAGAGCTGTTTGTCCGCAGGTACGGCGCCAAAGGCCGCTTCATCGTGCATTTCTTCGGTAGCGGCATAAAGCGCTGTGCGCTCATCGACGATGGCTTGCAGATCATCCCAGTCAACATTATCGCCGGGGGCTGGCATGTCGACCAGATCTCTATGGCAGAAGACGGCACTTTCGCCGGTATCGGCCAGAATAATGAACTCGTGGCTCAGGTCGCCACCGATCGGGCCGGTATCGGCGCGCATGGGCACCGCCTTAAGACCCAAACGTGAGAAGGTGTTGAGGTAGGCCACAAACATGCGGTTATAGGCCTTACGGGCCGCCGCTTCATCGATATCGAAGCTATAGGCATCTTTCATCAGGAATTCACGGCCACGCATCACGCCAAAGCGTGGGCGCTGCTCATCGCGGAATTTCCACTGGATATGGTAGAGGTTAAGCGGCAGGCTTTTGTACGACCGGACATAGGCGCGGAAAATTTCCGTGATCATTTCCTCATTGGTCGGCCCGTAGAGCAGTTCACGCTCATGGCGGTCCTTAATGCGCAGCATTTCCTGGCCGTAGTCTTCATACCGGCCGGATTCACGCCAAAGATCCGCCAGTTGCAAAGTCGGCATCAGAACCTCAATGGCACCGGCCTTTTGCATTTCCTCATGGACGATCTTTTCGATCTTCTTCAAGACCCGCAAGCCCAACGGCAGCCAGGCATAGATGCCCGCAGCTTCCTGACGGATCATGCCGGTGCGCAACATAAGGCGGTGCGAGACGATCTGGGCTTCGGAGGGGTTTTCTTTGAGGATGGGCAGGAAATAGCGCGACAGGCGCATGAGCAGTATCCGTTAAGTCTGGTTTTGATTGTGCGTGACAATTAGCGGGGTTCGCGGGCGAAAATCAACGCTTAAGGTGGTCAGCCGGGAAATTCCGGCAAAGGTATAAGCCCGAACTGAATAATGACCATAACCAGTGCCCAAATCCCTGCCGCAATGTAGGTTGTGGTCAGCAATTTCCTCTTAAGATTAGGCTTTACCGGTGCGCCGGGATCGCCGCCGTCGGTCGTCTCTATCCCCGCTTCGTGGTGACTTTGGTTGCCCAGAGGCAGCACCACAAAGAATGCCGTCCACCAGATGATGATAAAAATCGCGGTGATCGTTAAGGGGCCCATAAAGGTGCTTTCTTTAAATCAAGCCTATGGTTTCGTCGAGATTCAAGGCCAAATTAAGGTTCTGAACCGCAGCGCCTGACGCGCCCTTACCCAGATTATCAAGAACCGCCACCAGACGCGCCTGCTGGCCATCTTCGTCGCCAAAGACATGGATCAGGAGGTTATTTGTATCCTTCAATAATTCAGCATCCAGCGCCTTGGTGGCCTTGGAATCTTCGAGCGACGCCACCTTGACAAAGGTTTCACCCGCATAGTGGGCGGCAAAAATCTCATGCAGCCGTGACAGCTCAGGCTCGTCCGGCAGTGCCCACAATTGTAACGGGATTTCGACAATCATGCCTTGCGCGAAACGACCTACCGCTGGCGTAAATACCGGTGGCGACTCCAAGCCTGAAAAGACCGTCATTTCCGGCAGATGCTTATGGTTCAAGCCTGTCGCGTAAATGCGGTAGTTATCCGTTGTGCCGCCATCTTCGAACTCAGCGATCATCGACTTACCGCCGCCGGAATAGCCCGAAACCGCATTGACCGTGGATGGCCAGAATGGCGGAATGACGCCAGCATCCACCAGCGGCCGCATCAGGGCAATAAAGCCCGTCGCATAACAGCCAGGATTGGAAATACGTTTAGACGCCCGGATGTCATCACGCTGCCCCGGCGCCATTTCGGCAAAGCCGTAGGCCCAGTCCTCATGAACGCGGTGCGCGGTCGAAGCATCGATAATCTTGACATCCGGATTTTCAACCAAGCTGACCGCTTCACGCGCAGCCTCATCCGGCAGGCACAGGATCACGGCATCTGCGGCATTGATGGCCGCCTTGCGCGCAGCGGCATCTTTGCGAACAGCCTCATCCAAACGGATCAGTTCGATTTCAGGACGCAGTTCAAGACGCTTACGGATCAAAAGCCCGGTCGTACCGACATCGCCGTCAATGAAAACCTTATGAGACATGGCTTAGCTCCGTTTGTATCCCACCCTACGTCAAAGAGTGGTGTAAAAAAAGTGCGGAGCCTTTCGACCCCGCACCGGATAGTCTGATGAGCATTGACAGCCGCCCCAGACACCCGGTTTCGGGTGCAGGGGCCGCGCCCCTGCTTAACGCTTCGAGAACTGGAAGGAACGACGAGCTTTCGCACGGCCGTACTTTTTACGTTCAACCACGCGCGAGTCGCGGGTCAGGAAGCCAGCGGCCTTAAGCGTCGGGCGCAGACCCGGCTCAAAATAGGTCAGAGCCTTAGACAGACCGTGACGGATGGCACCGGCTTGACCGGACAGGCCAGAGCCTTGAACGGTGACAAACACGTCGAACTGGGTCGCGCGCTCGGTCAGGTTCAGCGGCTGAGCAATCATCATACGCAGAACCGGACGTGCAAAATACACTTCCTGTTCGCGACCATTAATGACCCACTTGCCGGAACCAGGCTTGATCCAGACGCGGGCGATAGCGTTCTTACGCTTGCCGGTAGCATAGGCGCGACCGAACTTATCCAGTTGCTGAACGCGCTCTACGGGAGCCGCGACAGGGTTGGACGACAGGGAAGCCAAAGCTTCCAAACCTTGAGTTTCGGACATTCTTAGAAGCTCCGTACGTTCTTGCGGCTCATGGCCTTGAAGTCGATGACTTCCGGCTGTTGAGCTTCGTGGGGGTGTTCCGAACCGGCATAGATACGCAGGTGCGTCAGTTGGGCGCGCGCCAAGGGCGATTCCTTTGGCAGCATACGCTCAACGGCCTTCATCAGAACGCGCTCAGGGTACTTACCGCCCAGGATCTGGCCCATGGTGCGGGTCTTGACGCCACCAGGGTGACCGGTGTGCCAATGGAACACCTTGTCCGTCAGCTTCTTACCGGTATAGTGAACCTTCTCGGCATTGATGACGATGACATAGTCACCGGAATCAACGTGAGGTGTGTAGGTAGGCAGGTGCTTGCCGCGAAGACGCATGGCGATAAACGAAGCCAGACGGCCGACAACGGCGTCCTGAGCGTCGATCACGACCCACTTCTTCTCGACATCGGCCGGCTTAAGCGGCGCGGTGGTCGATTTCAACATGGTCAAATTCCTTAGATTTCTTACAGAATGCATTCCCATAAGAATGAAGTGGGCGGGAGATACATGATTGGTTGTGACAGGTCAACACATAATTTTTACCAAAATACACGCATCGCATTGTTTTTGTTACCATTTTCAACAATGGTATTAAATTACCGTCATTTTTTACACTGGAAACTCATCCAATGATTACCCTTTTCGATCTTTCCCACGTTCACACGGTCGTCTAAAAGCACATATATAAGCCCATACGCCTATATTCCGGAGTTTTCATGTACCTGTCGCGTCGCTCAATGATGAACCATGCCGCTGCGGCATCCCTGGCTTTCTCAGGGTTTCCACTACTGGCGTGTGCTCAAAACAGTAGCCGCGCCGACAGTACGGCCACGACCTATGAAAATGAAGTTGAAGGGTATGGGCCACTTATTGAGGATAAATACGGCATTTGCGACCTGCCCGCGGGTTTTACCTATAAAGTCATCAGTGAAGCGGGCGAAACCATGAGCGATGGCCTTGTCGTGCCACACGTCCATGATGGCATGGGCTGCTTTACGCACGGCACAGACACGATTGCCCTCGTCCGCAATCATGAACTGTCGCCAAAGCACCGTAATTTCGGGGCGATCGGTATGAATGGCCGTCTGATCGACAAGCTAGACAGATCAAAAGTCTATGACTTCGAAACCAATGACTACCCGCTTCTGGGCGGTACGACGACGGTTATTTACAATATGAAAACCCGTCAGGTCGAGCAGCAGTTCATGTCCCTCATTGGCACCTCGACCAATTGCGCGGGCGGTCAGACTCCTTGGGGCTCATGGCTAACCTGCGAAGAGACGGTAACCAAAGCTGGCGAAGGGGTCGGCAAGGACCACGGCTATGTCTTTGAGGTCCCATCTGGTCATAAGGGGTTGGTTGAACCGGTACCGATAAAAGCGATGGGCCGCTTCAAACACGAAGCCACCGCCACTGACCCGCGCACCGGTATTATCTATTTGACCGAAGACACCAGCGACGGCGTGTTTTACCGCTATTTACCCAACGACCGCAGGCACTTGCTTAAAGGTGGCAAGCTTCAGGCTTTAGGATTTAAACAGTTTCCCAAAGGCGCGGTCACCTCAAACGTCGGTGAGACCATTTGGAAAGTCGGAGACAGCTTCGATGCGGTCTGGATCGACCTTGATAACGTCGAAAGCCCAGATGATGACCTCCGTGCGCGAGCCTATAAAGCTGGGGCTGCGCAGTTCGTCCGCGGTGAAGGCATCCATTTCGGCGACGGTGAGCTTTATTTCACCGCGACCTCCGGCGGCAAGGCCGAAGCCGGTCAGATCATCCGCTATCGACCCAGCCTGCACGAAGGCCAGACCGGCGAAAAAGACGCACCCGGCAAGGTCACTCTGTTTCTGGAATCGGCCAACGAAAACGTCTTCGACTATGGTGACAACCTGACCATATCAAACGGGGGACACCTGTTCGTGTGCGAAGATCGATACTCTGACAGCCTGCGCAACCACATCCGTATCGTAACGCCGCAGGGCAAGGTCGCGACCTTCGCCCGTAATGTCTTCAAGGAAAACGGCGAATGGGCAGGCGCGTGCTTTTCACCTGACGGATCAACCTTGTTTGTCAACGTGCAGTGGCCGGGATTTACCTTGGCTATCACCGGCCCGTGGCAAAGCTTCAAAGCCTGACATTAAAAAGCCCCGGATAGTCCGGGGCTTTTCTTTATCTTAAGCGGAAATCGCGATCAGCCCTCGCCACTTTCCACATTAAAAGCGTCGCGAGAATAATCAGGCAAACCGCCACGAACTGGTGCATCAGGCCAAAACCAATCTGCGCACCTGTCACCAAAGTCGCGACGCCCAATATCCCCTGAATCCACGCCAGAGTCGCCACCGATGTGGAAATCAGACGAATCTCATCATCCATACATTTCTGAACCAGAATAATGGCATAGGTCGTGATGCCTATGAGCGCGATGTAAGCGACGATACGGTGCATGAACTGAACCATGCCCTGATCGTGGAAGAACACGAAGCCGATGCCTTTGCTCCAGTCAACATAGGGCGCAATGTGGCCATTCATCAGCGGCCAGTCATTATAAACCGTCCCGGCATCGTTACCAGCGACCAACGCCCCCAGCAAACATTGCAGAATAATAACTCCAAACACAAGAGAGGTCGCCACACGCCAGCCCTGCGGAGCGCCTCGCCCCCGCCCCTGCCCGGCCAAGGCTTCACACGCCGTCCATAAAGTCAGCACCAGAATAAGCAGCGCCATGCCTAAATGGATCATCAGCCGTTCCGGCGCGACATCGACACGCTTATCAAGGCCGGATGACACCATCCACCAGCCGATGCCGCCCTGCAGCGCGCCAAGCCCCAAAAGCCCCGCGCAGCGCCAGATAAGACGCCCCGGCACCTCTGACCTTAACAGCAAGATCACAAATGGCACAAAGAACACGACGCCAATCAGCCGACCTAAAAACCGGTGGATCCACTCCCACCAATAGATCCCCTTGAAATCCTCAAGATCCATATGGGCGTTGATCTGACTATATTCAGGAATTTTCTGATATTTCTCAAATTCCTGCTGCCACGCAGCGTCATCGAGCGGCGGTATAGCTCCGGTTACCGGCTTCCATTCTGTAATCGAAAGCCCCGAATCGGTCAGACGCGTCGCTCCGCCGACCAGAATCATCGCCACGACTAAAAATGCCACCGCGAACAGCCACGCTGCCACCAGAGGAGACTTTAAGGGAAGTCGCACGTCTAACGCCTCACATTTGGTAATTTTGCCTCTTATAACTTAAGAGGTCTGTTCAATTCTTTAACCTTACCCGGTATAAATGCGCTAATTAAGACATTTTGTCGGGCACTGAAAAGATTGAGGGATTTGCCCACATGGGCAACCCATTTTCAAGTCCCCTGACCGAGGAAACATGAAAGGCTCCACACATGCGTGCTGAAGACTGGTTAGCAGCGGTTGCCGTTGGTTTCGTCATTAGCTGGATCGCTAATGGTGTAACCAAAAGCCGTTACAGCTTTCTGATAAACGCGTTTGTCGGCGTGTTCGGGTCCATACTGGTCAATATGCTCATCCACACCATGTCGCTTTATCCTGACAGCGTGTTCCTGACGATTAAACTGGGGCTGGCCGGATCTATCGGTTTATTACTGCTGTTCCACATCAGCCGCAGACTGGAGCGTAGATGATCTTTAAGCCTCTAAGCCTTCCGGTTCGCAGACTGATCGCCTGCGCAGGCGTAGTTGTGTTTTTGTGCGTTTATGTGGCTCTGGTATCCAACATCGCCGCACATCTGCCTGAAAACAAACTGATTGAGTTGCTCTATTATGGTCTGGCCGGAATTTTGTGGGGTATTCCTGTGATCCCGATTATAAGCTGGTCTGAGAATTACCAAAAGAAAAACAGGCATTAGGGACGACGCGGCCATGACCACGCCGCCCCCGGAATTACCGGTCAGATATTTTCCAGAACGTATTCAGCCGCAGATACCTTAAATTCACCCGGCGCCTCAACGAACAGTTTTTCGACAACACCATCCTTAGCGATGAGTGCGTAACGCTGTGAGCGAACGCCCATGCCGAACTGGCTACCGTCCATAGTCAGACCAAGCGCCTTAGCGAAGTCACCATTGCCATCGCCCAGCATCAAAATCTCATCACTAATGCCTTGATCCTTAGCCCAGGCCTTCATGACAAAGGCATCATTGACGCTGGTGCAAACGACCGTATCGACGCCCTTGGCCTTAAAAGCGGCGACCTGATCCTTGTAGCCCGGCAAATGCCGCGCCGAGCAGGTCGGGGTGAACGCCCCCGGCACAGCAAACAGGACAACCGTTTTACCGGAGAACACTTCGCTGCCGTTTATCGGTTTTGGGCCATCTTCGGTAGGGGTCGAGAATTTTGTGTCGGGTAAGCTATCGCCGGTTTTGAGGGTCATGATGAAGTCCTTATTGTCATCTTACATAAGACTTGGCCGTATAGGCTGAGTGCCCGCCCGCGCCAAGTCAACAGAATGTGTAATTTCAAATTTTTGAGGTTTTTCAGCTTGAAACTCATCTGTAAATCCCCATCATAATTCTATGAACACCCTCATGCCCCCGCCTTCATCCGATCCGAACTCACTTCAGGGCAACCTGTTGATTGCCATGCCGGGACTTGATGATCCGAACTTCGATCATAGCGTCATCTATATTTGCCAGCACGATGAAGGCTCCGCCATGGGACTTGTGCTCAACCATCCGATCGAAGGGCTGAATTTCGGGCGCATGATGGATGAACTTGGCATTGAAAGCGTTGACACAGACCGGACACGGCAAAAAATTTTCAACGGTGGCCCAGTGCAGAATGATCGCGGTTTTGTGCTGCACAGCCTCGACTACCGCCTTGATGACATAACCCTGTCCTTGACCGGCGGTGATATCAATGAGGCTATGGGCCTCGGTCTGACCGCGACCCGCGATATACTGGTGGATCTGTCAAACGGCAAAGGTCCGCGTGATGCGCTCATTGCCCTTGGATATGCGGGCTGGACCGCAGGCCAGCTTGAAGCCGAAATCCGCCAGAATACCTGGCTGATCGCCCCTGCGGATAAGGCTATTATCTTTGCTCGCGACCCGGCCCGGATGTGGGAAATGGCCATTTCATCGCTCGGTATCTCGCCAGAACACTTAAGCGGACAATCCGGCAGCGCTTAACCCATGGACTACGCCGCAAACACCTGATGGATAACTGTAGCAGGGTCGATTTTAAGCCGCGGGCCGAGAATAGCCGATGCACACCCCTTTTGGCGAACAAGCGCGGTGCCTACCCGGCTCAGATCATCAAGTGTCACATGATCAAGTTCACGCGCCTGCTCATCAATCCCAAACAGTCGCCCATAGGTCAGCAGTTGTGAGGCATAGGCACCGGCCCGCATAGCCGGATTTTCATCATTAAGATAAAGCGACGTCTTAAACTGCGCCTTGGCCCGTTCCAGTTCGCGCTCCAGCGGATTTTCGGCCAGTTCACGCAAAGTTGCCGCAATCAGTTCACACAGGGGTTCAAGATCTGCGGGCAGACAGCCTGCATAGACCCCCACCACGCCGGTATCACGATATTGCGTCGACCACGCGTCAATCGTGTAAGCCAGCCCCCGCGCCTCCCGCGCCGACTGGAACAGGCGCGATGCCATGCCTCCACCCAAAATCTCACAGAACAGCCGCGTCGCAAACAAATCGTCATCAAAACGGCTAACCCCTTCAAACGCCAGAGCCAGATTCACCTGTTCGATCCGGCGCGTCAGATGGCTGTGTAGGCGGGTAAACTGGGCGCGTTCAGGTGTGGTTGTGACACCGGCAGGCATAACCCCATCCAGCACCTTCACCAGCGCCTGATAAGCCGCGTCAGGATCAACCCCGCCAGAGAGACACAAAACCATATTCTGAGGCGCGTATAGGCTTTGGGCAAAGTCACGCAGGCTTTTCACATCTACGGGTTTTAAGCTTTTGACCGTGCCCAAAATCGGGCGCCCCAGACTTTGCTCAGCAAAGCTCGACCTCTGAAGCATATCGAAAACATGGTCATCAGGCGTATCAAAGGCCTCAGATATTTCCTGCCCCACCACCAGCTTTTCACGCTTCAGTTCATCCGGCGCCATGACCGGGCGAAACATCAGATCCGTGACCACTTCCAGCGCCAGCGGCAGCAAATGGTTCAGGCCGCGCACCTCAAAGCGGGTGTGCTCATAGCCTGTCGACGCGTTGATCGTGCCGCCCTGATGCTCGATAACCTCAGCCAGTTCACGCGCATTGCGGGCCCCCGCCCCTTTGAAAACCATATGCTCCAAAAGGTGCGCCCAGCCCGATTGAGCCTCAGTTTCAAACCGTGTCCCGCCATGAATGATGGCGGTTAAGGCAAAGCTTTTCAAACCGGGGATCGGATCACACAGTAATCTTAAGCCATTATCAAATTGGTAGAGCCGGATAGCTGTGCCGGCCAGAACAGACTCACTCATCGGAAATTAAGCGTTCACTTTCTTATATTTTTGGTACAGCACGGCCCCAAACATGGCCAAAAGCGTCCAGGCCAGCCCAAACCAGGTCAAGGCATATTCAAGATGGCGGTTAGACAAGGCCGCCGTCATCGGGCTTTGCACCAGACCGCTGATTTCGAGATCGGACTTTTCCAGATCCATGATCACGAAATAGTCTTCACGCACAGGCATATTCAAGGCCTTGGAAATTTCGCGTGCCGAACGCCAATACCACTCATTTTTTCCCGGTACATTGGACGGCGTCATACCGGCCGGAATAGCATCAAGCTTTCGCAAACGCCCCACAACGGGCGCCATGATCGGCAAGTCCTGCGGCAATGGCACCTCAGAAAAGCCCAGTTCAGTGATGATTTTCCGCTCTGAATCAAAGGGGCAAGTCCCCAGAACGTGATACCCGGACACGCCGTTCAACAGGCCGTGCATATAGATCAGTTTATCCGCCTCAATGAAACAGTTGGTGATAGTGATCTGCCGCCACGACACATCCTGATCCCCGGCAATAACGTCGCGAACCGGTAATGGTGCAATTGTCTGGGTGCGCTCAATTTCAGATTTCAACCCTTGCTTCCAGTGAAGGCGCTGCAATTGCCATACGCCCAATCCATTAAGGCAAAGGAAGGCTATGACAACACAAACCGTCATTATCGGTGGGGCCAGTTTAAATAAAGACCTAACCACCATGAGAACGATCTTTTACCCGGTGTTTGAGTTGGAACGCGATGGTTACCCCTTTCAAGGGGCGCATCAACCCAAGGCTAAGGATCAAAGCCAAGGGCAACCAAATCACCATGTGGACCCAGATGGGCGGTTGATAAGCGAAGTCCGTAATCACAAAACCAAAACAGCAGATAAAGCCTGCGATCAAAATAATGAAGACGACGGGACCGTCACCGGTGTCCGCCGTCTTAAAATTTTGACCGCAATTTTGGCAATCATCGCTGACTTTAAGAAAGCCTGAAAACAGTCTTCCTTTACCACAGACCGGACACTTACCTTTCACGGCCGCGAGGAAATTAACCTCACGACCGCCGGGATTATCGTTCATCAGTGCGCCACGCCAAAGACGACATAGATGAAGGCAAACAGGAACAACCAGACCACATCAACGAAGTGCCAGTACCAGGCCGCAGCCTCGAAGCCGAAATGCTTCTTGGGTGTGAAATCACCGCCCATAAGCCGCAACAAGCACACCGCCAGGAAGATGGTTCCGATCAAAACGTGGAAACCATGGAAACCCGTCGCCATAAAGAATGACGAACCGTAAAGACCGGAATTGGCCGCTTCTTCGTTGAAGAACAGGTGGTGCTCAATGATGTGATGATATTCATATGCCTGAACGCCCGTAAAGATCGCGCCAAGGATCACAGTCAGCAAAAGACCGAGCTTGGCATCCTTACGATTGCCGACCTGAAGGGCATGGTGCGCCCAGGTAACCGTGGTGCCCGACAGCAACAAAATAAGTGTGTTCAGTAGCGGCAAATGCCAGGCGCTGACCAGTTCGACACCGTGCGGCGGCCAGTTTGACCACGCCGTGCGCACTTCTTCGATGGCCGAGGCTTCGGAGGCGCGGTGGCTGCCGAACAGAGCCATTTCAAAGAAAATCCAGAACCATGCCACGAAGAACATAACTTCGGACGCGATGAACATGATCATACCGTAGCGCAAACCCAGTTGCACCACAGGGGTATGGTCGCCGCCCTTGGATTCCTTGATGACATCGCGCCACCAGCCGAACATCGAATACAGGATGCCGACAAAACCTATGGCGAAGACGTACCAGGTGCCCTTTTCAAGTCCGAAAAGGCCCTTTAGCCAGATGACCAGGCCCACAAACATCAGCGTTACAAACGCCGATGACACCAGCGGCCATGGGCTGGGGTTAATGATATGATAGTCGTGCTTTGCGCCGTGAGCCATTTCCGTCCAACTCTTCGTTTGCGCCCCCCTGTTGTGGGCTGGCCTTAATTTCAGGTCTCGTCAAATGCGAAACTGTCGCTAATCCCGTTTATGCCAAATCGTTCGTAAACACAATGCAAAGACCCGGCTTAAAGCAGGGTTTTTAGGCTAGTTCCCGGCCTCTTTGACCGGGAAAAACGTGTACGATAAGGTCACATCGGTCGTTCCCTTGGCATCGATATCACCGATCATTTCCGGATCGAGATAATAAACCATCGGAAATTCTTTTTCCTCACCCGCTTTAAAAGTCTGTTCGGTGAAACAAAAGCATTCCAGCTTCATGAAATAGCCGCCCATAGCTTCGGGCAGAACATTATAGCTGGCCTGTGCGCGAATCGGCTGGTCTGACAGATTTTTAACCTTGAAATAGGCCATGGCGGTCTTACCGACCTGAACATCCTGATACGGCTGTTCAGGTTTAAATTGAAACTCGACATTATTGACATTGGTGTCGAAGCGAACGCGGATGACCTTATCCAGTACCACATTGGAGGCCTTAACCGCTTTTTGCGTGGTGCCATTAAAACCCGTCACCTGACAAAAAAGCCGGTAGAGCGGCACGGAAGCATAGGCCGCCCCGATCATAACCACGAAAAGACCGGCACACATCAGGCCTATTTTCTGGTTCTTACTGAGTCGTGAGGTGCCTTTGGCCATGGTCAATGTCCTGCCGCCACACCTTCCGCCATGCGGACCAGAGATACGATAAACACTAATATAACGAAGGCTCCCAAAGATAAGCCAATGGCCAGATTGCGCTTCTTTTGCGCCGCCAGATACGCTTTTTTGTCGTCATCATGATCAGCCATGGCTAAAGCCCCATAAAAATGTGCTCACCCAACAACGTCGCAAACAACGCCGTCAGATAGAGAATTGAAAACGCAAACAGATCGCGGGCGGGCTTGGCTTCACGCTTCACGTCATAAAGCGAAGCCTCACCACCTTCAGGATGATCACCGGCCCGCGACAAAAAGACCTTGACCGCCAGATAGATGAAAAACGCGCCGCCTAAAACCGATACGGCGACATAGGTAGGCCCGCCCATATTGTAGGCAATCGGCAAGCACGCCACGGGCGCCATAATCAGGCTGTAGATCAGGATTTGCAATCGCGTTGACGTGGCACCCCTGGCTACCGGCATCATCGGGATACCGGCATTTTTATAGTCTTCGGTCGTATAAAGCGCCAAGGCCCAGCTATGGGGCGGGGTCCACAAGAATATAATAGCAAACAATATCCACGCCTCAACCGGTGCGTTGCCGGTGGCTGCCGCCCACCCGATCACCGGAGGGAACGCACCCGCCGCCCCACCGATGACGATGTTCTGCGGCGTGCGGCGCTTAAGGATCATTGTGTATAAAACCACATAATAAACAATGGTCAGCGCCAACAGACCTGCCGCGACAAGATTGATACTCAGCGCCATCATGAAAACAGACAGGAACGACAACACCCCGGCAAAGGCCATGGCATCCTGACGCGACACACGTCCAGCCGCTACGGGCCGCCCGCGGGTGCGGCGCATCAGCGCATCGGTTTCATGCTCCAGCGCCATATTGAACGCTCCGGCAGCCCCCGCCCCCAAGGCAATGCATAACACGGCCACAAAGGCGATCAGCGGATTGATGCTGGTCGGGGCCACTACAACGCCTGTAAAGCCCGTAAACACCACCAAGGACATGACACGCGGCTTCAAAAGCTGAAAATAATCATTCGGTGATCCGCGTAAGGCACGCGAGCCATAGACACCCTCAAGCTCTGGCTTATCCGACGATTTGGGTTTGGGTGACGTCATGTGTGAAATTTCAACCGACACAGTATTTTCCAATGGGCTTTAATGAACTTAGGGGGCGAAGACGCATAGCCCTCACCCCCTATATTGTCGTCAAGGCTAACTGCCCGGATCAGTGATGATCATCTTCCTTGATCACCGGCAGTTCCTCGAACTGGTGATACGGTGGCGGCGACGACAGGGTCCACTCCAATGTCGTTGCCCCCTCACCCCACGGGTTAGCGTCAGCCTTGCGGCGGCGCACCACGGCTTCGACCAGCATAACCAGGAACACCAGAACGCCAACCACCGTAATGGCATAACCGATCGAAGAGACTAGGTTCCAGTAGGCGTAACCTTCGGGGTAATCAACATAACGGCGCGGCATACCTTGCAGCCCCAGGAAATGCTGCGGGAAGAAGACAATGTTCACGCCAATGAACATGATCCAGAAGTGCAGCCCACCGAGGAAACCATTGTACTTGATGCCGAACATCTTCTCGAACCAGTAATAGAACCCGGCGAAGATCGCAAACACAGCCCCCAGCGACAGAACGTAGTGGAAGTGCGCCACCACATAATAGGTATCATGCAGCGAATAATCGATCCCGGCATTTGACAGGACTACCCCGGTCACACCGCCTACGGTGAACAGGAAGATGAAGCCGATGGCCCACAGCATAGGGACCTTGAAGTCAATCGAGCCGCCCCACATGGTCGCGATCCACGAGAAAATCTTCACCCCAGTTGGCACGGCGATGACCATGGTGGCCATCACGAAATACGACCGAAGCTGGATACCCATGCCGACCGTATACATGTGGTGCGCCCACACGATGAAGCCAACGAAACCGATAGCCACCATAGCATAGGCCATCGCCAGATAGCCAAACACTGGCTTGCGTGAGAAGGTCGAGACGATGTGGCTGATGATACCAAAGCCCGGCAGGATAAGAATATACACTTCCGGGTGACCGAAGAACCAAAACAGGTGCTGGTACATGACCGGATCACCGCCACCGGCCGGATCGAAGAAGGACGTACCAAAGTTACGGTCGGTCAGCAGCATGGTAATGGCACCCGCCAGAACCGGCAGCGACAGCAACAGCAGGAAGGCCGTGACCAGTATCGACCATGCAAACAGTGGCATACGGTGCAGGGTCATGCCCGGCGCGCGCATGTTAAAGATAGTCGTAATGAAGTTAATGGCCCCAAGGATCGAAGATGCCCCTGCGACGTGCAGCGCAAAAATCGCCAGATCCATAGCCTGACCCGGGTGCCCCGTCTTACCTGACAGCGGCGGATACATGGTCCAGCCACCACCAAAGCCGTTCTGACCGGCACCGGGGCCGCCCGGAACAAACATCGACAGACACAGCAATATCCAGGCTGACACCAAAAGCCAGAATGAAATATTGTTCAGGCGCGGGAACGCCATATCCGGCGCACCGATCATGATCGGCACGAACCAGTTGCCAAAGCCACCCACCATGGCTGGCATAACCATGAAGAAGATCATGATGATGGCGTGAGCCGTTACAACCGCGTTGTAACCGTGCTTGCCTTCGAAGATGCCCAGCGCATCCAGCATTGAGCCTTCGACGAATACCTGAAGACCGGGTTGGGCCAATTCCCAGCGGATCAACCCCGACAGCGCACCACCAACAAGGCCCGCCATAATGGCAAACAACAGGTAAAGGGTACCGATATCTTTGTGGTTCGTCGATAAGAACCAGCGGGCAAAAAAGCCCGGTTTGTGATCGTGATCAGCGTGATGATCATGAGCGACAGCGTCATGAGAAGCCATGGTCGTCTCTCTTCCCTATATACTATTGGGCCGGCGTGGCGGCCGGAGCGGCAGCCGTCGCAGCATCGGCAGGAGTTTCGGCGGCAGCCGTCGGTGCGGTTTCGGTCGCAGGTGCTGTGGCCGAAGCGGTTTCAGCCGCTGCGGCATCTGCTGCCGCTTTGGCTGCATCCGCCGCAGCCTGAGCCTGGACCGCGCGTGCTTCTGTGGCGAGCATGGCCTTAGTCTTTCCGCCCGCCTTGATGATGTAGTCATCAAACTCGGCATCAGTCACGACCTTGATCTCAATCGGCATATAGGCATGGTCAACGCCGCACAGCTCAGAACACTGCCCGTAATAGGTGCCGACTTTTTCCGCCTTGAACCAAGTATCGTTCAGCCGCCCCGGAATTGCATCAGTTTTCAAACCAAAGGCCGGAAGTGCAAAGGCGTGAATAACGTCAAAGGCGGTGACCTTAACATGCACAACCTTACCTACCGGCACGACCAACGCATTATCGGCGGCGAGCAGATAAGGTTTACCCGCCTTCTTGGCGTCCTCTTCGGTCAGAACACGCGATTCGACGCCTTCAACGCCCAGTTCAGGATAGTCGTACGCCCAGTACCACTGAAACCCGGTCGCCTTAACCACCACATCCGGTTTTGGCATGTCATGATATTTGCGAAGCAGGGAGAATGAGAAAAACGCGATAAACACGAGGATCAGAACCGGCACAACCGTCCAGATAATTTCAACGACCGTATTATGCGAAAACTTGGCCGGAACCGGATTGGATTTGCGATTGTAGCGCACAGCAATCCAGATCAGCAGCGCCAGAACCAACAGCGTGATGGCTGTGATGATAGGCATCAGAATTACGTCATGGAAGAAAATAGCATCGTGCTTGAGCGGTGCCGCCGCGGGCTGCAAATCAATAGCGCCGTCAGTCGGCTGCCCCAGCGTATCAGCGGCAAACGCCGATATAGCCGTCATCCCCGACAGCATAGCCATACCAGCCAGGATGGACGAAGTCTTAATCAGCCTTCGGAAGCCCATTCGCGAATTCCTCATCAATTGTGACCGAAAAGGCACCTAAGCGTCTTTTCCCTGCCGAATCTTTATAAACCTTATCAGTTCTTTGAGAAGCGCCCAACCCTGTGAATTATGCGCTTCCGGGCCATCAGGTGCAGAGCCTATCCGTCCATCCGGACAAATTGTCCCACCATCCGCCATCGGTTCCCATAATGAATTAAATGAAGGTTGCAAAGACCAAAAAGCCAATTCCTTATGCGAACTAAGGATATTTCTGGAAAACAGGCCTAAGAGGCTCCATATGGAGCCATAAAGCTCCGCACCGCCTGCGCGGTTTTGTCACACCGTGATCCCGATTAATTTCCAACCTGTGATAAAACTGAATCGGCCCGTAGCCTAAGCCAACATTCATGCTTAAGTTAGTGACATGCGTTTTTTCAGGATTATCTCGTGACCGTATCCGCCGAACCCGTCTTAAATGTCTCAACATCCGCCGGTAAAGGCGCCGATCTCAGTAATCTGGATATTCACGCAGCACGGGGGGTACTGGATCAAGCCCTTACCGGCGCTGATGATGGTGAAATTTTCTTTGAAACGCGTGAAAGCGAATCGCTTGTTTTCGATGATGGCCGGTTGAAATCGTCGTCATATAATGCGGATCAGGGCTTCGGTTTGCGCGTAGTTTCTGGCCAGACCGTTGGATTTGCCAACAGCGCTGAGCTTAGCCTTGAAGCCCTCAAACGCGCTGCCGAGGCCGCATCACTGGCCAAATACGGCAAGGCCGTGAATATCGCTTTGGCCTCTGAAAATCCACGCCGCACCAATCAGGCCCGATATAAGGCGGTTGACCCCTTATCGGAAATGTCATTTGCCGATAAAATCGAGCTTTTGAAAGCAATTGACGCCTATGCGCGCGATAAAAACCCAAATGTCGTTCAGGTGTCCGCCAGTCTGGCGGCTGAAAAACGCGCCATAACTATTTTGCGTGCCCAAGGTGAGATCTATCATGATTATCGTCCGCTCATTCGCATAAGCGTCGGGGTATCGGTCGAGGCCAATGGCAAACGCGAAAGCGCTTCCTCCGGCGGTGGCGGCCGCTACAGCCTGTTTGAGATCACCTCGCCTGAACACTGGCAGGCTCAGGTCGATGAAGCCCTGCGGCAAGCCCTTGTCAATCTTGACGCCACACCGGCACCGACCGGGGAAATGGATATCGTGCTAGGTAATGGCTGGCCGGGAGTCCTGCTGCACGAAGCCGTGGGACATGGCCTTGAGGGCGATTTCAACCGCAAAGGCACATCCGCGTTTTCCGGCAAGATGGGCCAGCAGGTCGCCGCCAAAGGTGTTACCGTCGTAGATGACGGCACTATTGCCGATGCCCGCGGCTCACTCAATATTGACGATGAAGGCACACCGACATCAAGAACCACGCTGATCGAAGATGGTATACTGGTTGGCTACATGCATGACCGCCTGTCGGCACGGCAAATGAGCGTGGACGCCACCGGCAACGGCAGGCGTCAATCCTATGCCCACCAGCCCTTGCCCCGTATGACCAACACCTTCATGACGGCGGGCAAAGATAGCCGCGCCGATATGATCGCTTCGACCAAAAACGGCCTTTATGCCGTGAATTTCAGCGGCGGGCAGGTCGATATCACCAATGGCAAGTTCGTGTTCCAATGCACCGAAGCCTATCTCATTGAAGACGGCAAGGTCACACGTCCGGTTAAGGGTGCCAGTTTGATCGGCGACGGTCCCGCCGCCATGCGCCAGATCGAGATGGTAGGCAACGACTTTGCCTTCGACCCCGGCGTCGGCACCTGTGGCAAGGCGGGGCAGAGCGTTCCAGTCGGCATTGGCCAGCCGTCACTCAAGATCAGAGGCCTGACGGTCGGCGGCACACGATAAACCGCCTCCGAATCAGTTATAAAGCCGTCATGCCCGATTTAAGTTTTGAATCCCAACTCAGTGGATATGTGTGCGGCGTCGATGAAGCCGGACGCGGCCCGTGCGCAGGCCCCCTATGCGTGGCCGCCGTTATTCTGGATCGTAACAATATTCCAGATATGATTAGGGATTCCAAAAAATTATCTGAATCTCATCGCTTTAAACTTGAGCCGTTGATCAAACAGAGCGCCATCGCCTGGAGCGTAGTTGAAGTCTCATGTGAACAGATTGATGCCATGAACATTCTTCAGGCAACGATGTGGGGCATGACTGCAGCGGTCATCAGATTATCGGTTACAGCCCACCATGCCCTTATTGATGGCAACAAAGCGCCAAAACTAAACATTCCGTCCCACCCGATCGTCAAAGGCGATGATCGCTCATTGTCGATTGCCGCCGCCTCCATCCTTGCCAAGACCGCCCGCGATCGCATTATGATTGAGATGGACTCTATCTATCCGGTTTACGGCTTTAAGAAACATAAAGGCTATCAGGCCGAGGCACATTTAGAGGCTATCCGTTTGCATGGTCCCTCGCCCATCCATCGCCGGTCATGGGCCACCGTCCGCAATCTGGCAACAAGCGCCCCCTAAAAGAACAAAACGAATCCAAAAGTGAGTCTTTTAAGACTCACTCACATAAAAATGATTCGCCCGATTCTCCACGAGTCAAGTTTTTACTTTTTGTTAACCGCAAGAGACTCTATTCCTTTGGATTCAGGGCGTTACATAGGCGCCCTCATTTGAACCTGTAAGGATTTTCTGATGTCACGGCTGGTTTCGCAAAAAGCACTTACCGACAAGAACAATGTCGCTCTGGAACTTGACACCATCCATGTGGGCGAGTGCGTGAACATTCTCAAAAGCCTGCCTGATAAATCTGTTGACTTGGTCTTTGCCGACCCACCCTACAACCTTCAACTGGGCGGCGATCTTCTGCGTCCTGACAATTCCAAGGTTGATGCGGTTGATGATGAATGGGATCAGTTTGCCTCATTCGAAGCCTATGATAAATTCACACGCGAATGGATGCGGGAATGCCAGCGCGTTCTGAAAGATGATGGCGCGATCTGGGTTATCGGCTCCTATCACAATGTCTTCCGTCTGGGTGTCGCTCTGCAGGACTTAGGGTTCTGGGTCATGAACGATGTCATCTGGCGCAAGTCCAACCCAATGCCAAACTTCAAGGGCACCCGCTTCACCAACGCCCATGAGACCCTGATCTGGGCCACAAAATCCAAGGGCCAAAAGCGCTACACCTTCAATTATGACGCCCTCAAAGCCTTTAACGAAGACACGCAAATGCGCTCGGACTGGAACATCCCACTATGCACAGGCGATGAGCGTCTGAAGGACGAAAACGGCGTAAAAGCCCATCCGACCCAAAAGCCTGAAGCCTTATTGTACCGCGTCCTGCTGTCGTGCTCTAAGCCCGGCCATGTCGTCCTTGATCCCTTCTTCGGCACCGGAACAACCGGTGCTGCTGCCAAGCGTTTGGGCCGACACTTCATCGGCATCGAGCGCGACACCAATTACGCCAAACACGCCCTTGAACGGATAAACAAAGTTATCCGCGTCAGTGAAAGCGATCTAGCCGTTATGGGGTCTAAAAAATCTGAACCGCGCGTGCCGTTCGGCGCCCTGGTGGAGGCGGGCCTGCTCAATGCTGGCGACACACTTTATTGCCCCAAGGGCCAAAAGACCGCCCGTATTCGCGCCGATGGTTCACTGGTGCACGGCGAGCTTTCGGGTTCAATCCATAAGCTTGGGGCTATGCTGGAGCAATCACCGGCCTGCAATGGCTGGACGTACTGGCGGTTTAAATCGGATGCTGGATTAAAGCCGATCGACGATCTGCGCTCCCGCATACGGGCTGATATGAACTAATTTCAGACCAGTGATGGTATAAACTTCAAAGCCTTGTCGAACACCGTCGGCAGGGCTTTTTTGTCATCAAAGCTAAGATATTGATACTGATTATGTCGGCGCAGAAAATCCGTTAGTTGCAGCGCGGTTATACGCTGAAGCCACACATCCTGAGTTAACCTGAAATGGGTAAAGACATGGTCGTAGCGGCCAATTAATTTAGCCTCACCGGAAATCAATAATTGATTTTTACTCTCAACATCCGCCCATACCTTATCCCGCCAATCCAGATGAGGTAGCCCCAACATCCCCCCAAGCAAGCCTTTATCGGGTCGGCGTTCAACAATAAAACCCTCGTCAGAAACAATCAAAAACACCACGCCATAGCGATGAGGCTTGGGTATTTTTGACAACCTGACCGGATAGTTTTCGGGGCGGTTCAGATGGTGGGCTTGGCAACCTTCACTCATGGGACATTCGGCACATTTTGGCGTCTTGGGCCGACAGACGCTAGATGCCAAATCCATCAGGGCTTGCGGCCAGTCAGAGGCCCGATCAGCACGAACCCATTGCGCGGCCAAAGCTTTTAAAGCAGGTTTTGACCCTGGCACCGGCTCATCGACCGCATAGATTCGGCTCATGATCCGCTCAATATTACCATCAACGACATTGGCAGGTTTATCGAATGCAAAAGCGGCCACGGCTGCCGCTGTATAGGGGCCAAAACTGGGAATTTTCAGCAAGCTTATCTCGTCACTCGGAAACACCCCCTGATGCTGGCTGACGACCATGCGCGCCCCTTTCAGCAGGTTGCGAGCCCTTGAATAATAGCCAAGGCCCGCCCACGCGGCCATGACCTCGCCATCCTCTGCGGTTGCCAGATCCTGAACCGTTGGCCAGCGCTTTAGAAAGGCTTCATAATAAGGCGTAGCGTGTGGCACTGTAGTCTGCTGCAACATAACCTCAGACAGCCACACCCGATAAGGATCAATAATTGATTCACTACCCGGTGCCCGCCGCCACGGTAGTGACCGCGCATGGTCATCGTACCAGTCGAGCAATTTTGAACGTAATCGCGAGACATCATCTGCAGACAGGTTTATAACAGTTGTCATGAAGCGTACCTTGCCATCCCTTGAAGACGCGGTAGCCATTTTGCGCGCCACACGCACCAAGCGCATGCCTAAACCACCGCCGCCGCCTGTCAACCGTCAGATCACGCCCCTGCTCAAGAGCCTGAGTGCGCGCTTTGAGGCTTATGACACAGGGGCCGGTCGGCTGAAAAACCGCTGGCCTGAGATTGTCGGTGAGTCACTGGCCAAATTGTCCGAGCCCGTAAAAATCATATCAGGTCGCCCTGCGGCCAAACCGACAGCGCGCGGAAGCCTGTCAAAAAATGCACCCACGCCTGCCAATACTAAAAGCGTTGGTATACTGGAGATACGCTGCGAAGGCGCTTATGCATCAATACTTCAGCACCAGCAGGATTTGATTATGTCCCGCGTCAATCTGTTTCTTGGGGCAGGTTCTGTGGGCCGCCTGCGCATCGTGCAAGGACAGGTGAGCCACACCACCCGGCAAGCCACAGCAACGGTTCAGTCACGGCCCTTGAATGCCGAGCAGGAACTGGCCCTGCAAAACAGCCTTAAGGATGTCGGTGATGACCGCTTACGGCAGACATTGCTCAAGCTGGGCCGTTCTGTGATCGCCAGAGATAATGCCCGCACAAAGGCTCCGGAGCGATCACCGAAAACGTAAACCACCTCTTGCTCAGGCCATAATCTCGCCTTACACACGATTGAAGAATTTAACACCGCTGCGCGGAATCAGATATGATTTCGGAGCTTTGCGATTTAACGCCCATTATCACACTTTGATCTGGTGACCTCTATGTCTATGAACTTTGGAAAATATCTGGCCGTAGCGGCTTTAGGGTTTGGGTTGATGGTTTCGGCCTGCTCAAAAGGTGGCGGAGATGCGGTGAAGTCGGATGACATGGTGATGGGGTCGGATAATGCACCGATTACCCTGGTCGAATATGCGTCCGTGACCTGCAGCCACTGCGCCCAATTTAATGAGACTGTGTTTCCGGATATCAAGAAAAATTACATTGATACTGGCAAGGTTAAATATATCTTTCGTGAGTTCCTAACGGCGCCCAATGATGTCTCGGCCGCAGGGGTTTTGCTGGCACGATGCGCAGGTGAAGATAAGTATTTTCAGGTCATCGACTCCGTTATGCGTTCACAGCGGGAAATCTTTGAAACCGGTGATGCCAAAGGCGTACTTCTGCGCGTGGCCAAAACGGCCGGCATATCGGATGACCAGTTCAATAAGTGCGTCACCGATCCTGAAGGTTTGAAGCGCATTAACGCGAACATGGAAACAGCGATCAAAGAGCACAATATCACCGGCACCCCAACTTTCCTGATTAACGGTAAGAAGTACGATTACAAAGGCGGCGACATCAAAGAATTCGACGCTGCCTTTGCCGCAGCTTCGCCTGCCAAATAGATCGCCCAATAGCCTCAATGATGAAACTGCCGCAAATAAACATACTCAAGGCTCGCAGTCTCAGAGGGCTGGCGTTTCGCTGCGCCCTTGGTCTGGCGACTGGGTTTGCGGTAGTGGCGCCTATATCATTGTATGCGCAAAACAAGGCAGCATCTCAGGCCGAACTGCCGGAGATGTATAAAGGCAATCCCAACGCTCCGGTTGAGGTCGTGCAATATGCTTCCGCCACCTGCTCCCATTGCGCCCACTGGCACAATACAGTCTGGCCGGAGTTTGAAAAAAAGTACGTCAAGACCGGCAAGGTTAAGTTTACGTTCCGCGAAGTGGCCACTCAACCGGCCAATGTGGCTTTTGGCGTCTACATGGTCGGGCGGTGTGCGGCCGCCAAGCCTCCTGCCAAAATGACGGCATCGACAGCCTATTTCACGGTCGTCGACGGTTTTCTGAAAGATCAGGCCAAAGTCGCCCAGAGTGGCGATGCCTTGACTGAGATTAAAACCCTGGCCGCGCGCGTCGGTATGGATGACGCTGAGCTGGATGCCTGCCTCAAAGACGAAGCCCTGTTTCAAAAGGTGCGTGACCGCATGGAAAAAACCATGCAAGCCAACAACGTCGAAGGCACACCCACCTTTTTCGTAAACGGTGTGCGCCTAGATGGTGAAACCGAGCTAAAAGATTTTGACGCCGCCATTACCGCCGCGCAAAAACCGAAAAAGAAATCATCTTAAGACGTGCAATTCCAGCGGCTTAAACTCTCAGGCTTCAAATCATTCGTCGATGCTTCGGAATTTCGCATCGATCCCGGTCTGACGGGCATAGTTGGCCCAAACGGCTGCGGCAAATCCAACCTGCTTGAGGCCCTGCGCTGGGTTATGGGGGCCACCTCCGCTAAGGCTATGCGCGGCATGGGCATGGATGATGTTATTTTTGCGGGTTCCGATAAACGTCCATCACGGAACTGGGCCGAAGTCACACTGACTATCGACAATGCTGATCGTTTGGCGCCGCAGCCCTTTACCGACCAGCCCGTGCTCGAAGTGGCCCGCCGTATCGACCGTGGCGCTGGTTCTACCTATAAGGTCAATGGCAAGGAAGTCCGCGCCCGTGACGTGCAGCTTTTGTTTGCAGATGCCTCAACCGGGGCTAACTCCCCGGCCCTCGTCCGTCAGGGGCAGATCTCGGAACTGATTGCCGCCAAGCCGCAAAACCGTAGGCGCGTTCTCGAAGAAGCTGGCGGCGTATCCGGCCTGCATACGCGCCGTCACGAAGCTGAACTGCGCCTGCGCGCCGCTGAAACCAACCTGTCACGCTTGGATGATATTTCGCGCGAATTGGATCAGGCTTTGTCGCGTCTGAAACGTGAAGCCCGTCAGGCTGATAAATATAAGAAAATTTCGGCTGAAATCCGCGCCCTGCAAAAAGCGATCCTGCACGCCAAATGGCTGGAGGCCCTGACGGCGTTTCAGACAGCGACCGGCGAGATGCAAACCTTAAGCCGCCACGTAGAAGAGACCACCCGCGTGGCGGCAGTGGCCCAGACCGAAGCCCTGAAATCTGCCGAAATTATCCCTCGCTTGCGTGAAGAAGAGGCGGTAGCCGCAACCGTCATGCATCGCCTCAACATCGAGAAAGAACGCCTTGATCTGGAAGAAAAACAGGCACGGAACGAGATTGAGCGCCTTAAAGCCGATCTGCAACGGCAGCAATCTGACCACGCTCGTGAACTTGACCTTTCCGGTGATGGTCAAAACCAGATTGAGCGCCTAACCACGGCCCTTGATAAGGTGAAGCAGGAAATATCTGAGGCCCCCTCACGCGAGCCCGAATTGGAGGCGGCGGTTGCTACCGCCGAAACCGCACGTCAGGCAGCCGATCAAACGATTGAACGTCTGGCGTCCGAATTGGCGGCGCTTAACGAGAGACAAAGACTTGAGGCGGCGCGTCTGCGTGAGGCCGAAAACAGGTTTGAACGCGCCCAGGCGCAAGTGAAGGCCGCGCAGTCGGAGAAAGCGAATCTGGGCAGCTTTGATCATGACGCCATCACCGCCCTTGAACTGGCGGTAACCGCATCACAACGCACTCTTGATGAAGCCCGCAACACCAGCGAAACTCTTGACGCCGGACGCGCCCCCCTTATCGAGGCCGAAGCCGAGGCACGCAAAGCTGTACGCGAAGCCGAGGATAAGCTGGGTCGTATGACCGCCGAGGCGCGCGGGTTATCGCAAATTCTGCTGGGCAGCAATTCCAAAGAGAAAGCGCCTGTGCTTGATGCCGTGCGGGCCGATAAGGGTTATGAGCTGGCGCTGGCGGCCGCGTTAGGTGAAGACCTTAACCTGCGGCTGTCAGCGCGTAACAGTACCGATGCGCTCGCCTTTTGGGTTGAGGACTTCACCGCACAAAACACTATAAACTGGCCCGCAGGCGTTACGCCCCTTAGCCAGTTCATCAAGGCCCCAACCGCCCTGACAGCCCGTTTGAATGCGGTTGGGGTTGTAGCTCAATCTGACGGCGACAGTTTGCAGGCTCTGTTACCGACCGGGGCACGCCTTGTCTCCGTCGAGGGCGATCTGTGGCGCTGGGACGGCGTCATCGTGCGCGCCAAGGCCCCAAAGCCTGCCGCCGTCAGGCTGTCGCAACGCACCCGACTGGAAGATCTGGAAACCGAGATCGATGCACTCAAGCCGGAGCTTGCCACCGCGCAGGCTACTTTGGCCGCCGCCGCTCAGGCTCAGAGGGTTCACGAAGACAATGTGCGTAACGCGCGGCTGAAAATACCGGAGCTTGAACGCACTTTACGCGGCCAACAAATCAAACTGGATGAGTTGCAAAAAGCGCAGGCCCGTTTTGACGCCCGCACTCTGGCGCTGAGCGAGACCCTGACCCGCCTTGAAGAAGGCATGATCGAGGCATCAGAAGCTCTTGAAACTGTACGGTCGAAGCAATCCGCACCACAGGATCAGACCGAGCTTAACAATGCTCTCAACACAGCCCGTCAGGATGCTGAAATTAAACGTCAATTGGTCACCGCGACGCGATCAGCCCTTGATGAAGAAAAACGCAACCGTGCCGCAAGAGAAGGCCGCGAACGCAATATCAGCCGCGATCTGAGTGAGTGGACCCGTCGCCATGCTGAATCGAAAGCCCGTATCGAGCGCCTGCAAAAGGATCAAAACGCTACCGCCGAAGCGTTGAGTAAGGCCACAGATGCGCCTGCCGCGTTCGAAGACAAACGCATAAGCCTGCTGGACTCGCTGGAAACCGCTGAAAAACGCCTGACTGATGCGCGCGATAAACTACAAACCGCCGAAAATACCCGGCGTGAGGCTGACATAAAAGAACGCGCTCTGGAACAGGACGCCGCCGCAGCCCGCGAGCAACGCGCAGGCGCTGGGGCCCGCCTTGAAGCGGCCCAATTACGCAAGGATGAAATCGAAGCCCAAATCCTGAATGAAACGGGTTCCGATCCTGAAGCCCTAGGGCGCCGCCTCAAAGAAGAAGCGATTGCCACGCCTGCCGATGCAGCGGGTGCCGAATCACTTCTGTCGGGCCTTGAGCGCGAGCGTGACCAACTGGGGGCCGTGAACCTGCGCGCTGAAGAAGAAGCCGGTGAGTATCAGGATCGGCTGGAAACGCTTAGCCGGGAACGCCTTGATCTTACGACGGCGATTGCTAAGCTTCGTGACGGCATTGACGAACTGAATGCCGAAGGCCGCGAACGGCTTCTGGCAGCCTTTGAAATTATTAATGAGCACTTCAAGGCCCTGTTTGTCGCCCTGTTTGGCGGCGGATCGGCTGAGTTGCGTCTGGTCGAATCGGATGATCCTTTAGAGGCAGGTTTGGAGATTTTCGCCTGCCCGCCCGGTAAACGCCTGTCGACCATGAGCCTGATGTCAGGCGGTGAACAGGCTCTGACCGCCACAGCCCTTATTTTTGGGGTATTTCTCGCTAATCCGGCACCGGTGTGCGTTCTGGACGAAGTTGATGCGCCGCTCGATGACGCCAATGTCGATAGATACTGTAAATTACTGGACGAAATGCGCACGCGCACCAATACGCGATTTATCGCCATCACCCACAATCCTGTTACTATGGCCCGCATGGACCGCCTGTTTGGCGTGACTATGGCCGAGCGCGGCGTCTCGCAACTGGTCAGTGTCGATCTTCATCAGGCCGAAGCTCTGGTGGCCGATTAATGGCCGCTTAAAATACGCCAAAAACAGCGCTGTCATTTCCGCGCTATGACTAATATAGTCAAAAACCTCCACGGCTTAGATATAAATATACATTAAACTACACTTTAGTCCCGCCCCTTGCTTGACCTTTCATCGCCTTGCGATTAGGTTCCGCGCCGTTCGAAGCAGGGTTATCTCTTAGGGGATAATCCGCCTGTTAAAGTTTTAAACATGACAGATGAACCCGAAAAAGAGACGTTGCGTGATCGCAAACTCGATGAACTTGAACAGCGCCTTAACGCTATTGAAGCGAAAAAGCGTAAGTCATCAGAAAAAGATCATGCCGAAGCGGGCGCCAGCGCGGGCTATCAGGCCCTGGGCGAACTGATCGGGGGCATTTTTGTCGGTTTAGGGCTGGGGTGGCTGTCTGATACATATCTCGGCACCAAGCCTTGGGGTATGATTGTGGGTGTTCTGATTGGTCTGGCGGGCAGTGTTTACCTGATCGCCAAATCAGCCAATAGATCCACCTCAGACAGTGATGCGTCGAAAAAAGATTAGGGTGATTAAGGCGGAGCTATCCGTCTTTGATATTGATGATTTAAAAGAGGTAGGGCTTATGGCCGATCCGTTACACCAGTTTCAGATCCAAAAGATCGTTGATCTTCCGACCGTGGAAGTGGCTGGTATCCCTGTTGATCTGTCTATTACCAATTCGGTTATGGCCATGATTATTGGCACCGGTGCGGTGATCCTGTTTTTCCTTTTTGCAACCGCTCGCACAGCGATCATTCCCGGCCGTATGCAGGTCATGGCTGAAGGTCTGTTTGGCCTGATTGATGATCTGGCCGAGTCCATCATTGGCGATGAAGGCCGTCACTTCTTCCCCTTCATCTTCACCCTGTTCCTGTTTATCCTGAGCCTTAATCTGGTGGGGATGACGACCTATTTCACAGCCACATCGCAACTGGCCGTGACAGCCGCATTGGCGGTCCTGACAATCGGCGCTGTGATCGTGGTCGGCTTTGCCCGTAATGGCCTTGGCTTTTTCAAACTGTTCGTGCCGTCGGGCGTGCCGTGGTGGATTTTGCCACTGATCGTCGTGATCGAAGTCGTCTCTTTCCTGATGCGCCCTATCACCTTGTCCTTGCGTTTGTTCGGCAACATGGTCGGTGGCCACATCGTGATGAAAGTGTTTGCCGGCTTCGTGGTCGCTTTGGCAGGCCTTGGCATCGGCGGCGTTGTCGGCGCTGTTCTTCCGCTTCTCTCTGTTGTGGCTTTGACTGCACTGGAGTTTCTGGTGGCCTATCTGCAAGCCTTCGTGTTTGCGGTTCTCACCTGTGTTTATCTGAATGACGTGGTGAATTTAGGCCACCACTAATCGGTTTTTCTTCCTCTAAATAATCTCTATCAGGAGTTTTAAGTCTATGGACGCTTCAGCTTACAAATACCTCGGCGCTGGTCTGGCTATGCTTGGTATGATCGGTGCCGGTATCGGCCTCGGCGTACTGTTCGGCAACTTCTTCCAGGCCGCTCTGCGCAACCCTTCGGCTGCCAAGTCGCAACAGACCAACCTCTTCATCGGCATGGCGCTGACCGAAGCTCTGGGCATCCTGGCTTTCGTTATCGCCATCATGATCCTGAACGGCTAATTCGCTTAAACAAACACCAATGATCGCGGATCAGGAACCTTAACCGTTGCTGATCCGCGGGTTTGTTTACAGATAGTCCCGTTTACGGCCTGAGTTCAGGCCATTTAAGGAATTCATGATGAGCGCCGCAAACGACACCCTGGCTATGTCGCCGGCTGCGGAGCCTTCCGATACGGCGCCCGTCACGACGGTTGCCACTCTCGACCCCGTAGCCACTGCCCCGGCAGACGCTCATGCTGACACGCATGAGAGTACTGAACACGCCGGTGGTGAAGCCCATGCCAAGGGCCTGCCTCAGTTTCAAACCGAACACTGGGCGGGACAAATCGTGTGGCTGGTGATTATTTTCACCATCCTCTACATCGCGATCGCCAAGATGTTCGCGCCCAAGTTACGCGGCGTTATATCGACGCGCGGTTCGACCATTTCCGAAGATCTGGCTAACGCCCGCGCTATTCGTGACGAAGCCGAGGCTCAGGCTAAGATGTCGGCCGAAGAAACCGCAGCCGCCCATGCCGCAGCCCGTAAGCTGGCATCTGACGCTAAGACCAAGGCCGCCGCTGAAAGCGCCAAGGTTCAGGCTGAAGAAGACGCCAAGCTTAACGCGCTGATCGAAGACGCTGAAACCAGCATCCGTGCTTCACGCGACAAGGCTATGGCCTATGTCGAAGATATTGCCACGGAAACGGCCAGTGTTCTGGTTGAAAAACTAACCGGCAAAGCCGCCACCAAAACGGCCCTTAAAGCCGCTTTGAGTAAGGCATAGGAGCACAGATATGGATTTTTCTAATCCCGAAGTTTGGGTACAGATCGGCCTCCTGTTATTCTTTGCCCTGCTGGTGGTCATGAAAGTGCCCGCTAATCTGTGGAAGTCGTTAGGCGACACAGGCGACGCTGTCCGTGCTGAACTGGACGAAGCGGTGCGCATCCGTCAGGAAGCCCAAAGCCTGCTCAACCAAATCAAGGCCGAGCGTCTTGAGGCTGAGCAAAAGGCTAAGGAACTGGTAGCCTTCGCTGAATCCGAAGCCGTGCGTCTGGCCGAAGAAGCCAAGGAAAAGCTGGCGGAAAACATTGCCCGCCGTCAGGCCTTAGCCGAGCGCAAAATCGCTCAGGCCGAAGCCAAGGCGGAAGCTGATGTCAAGGCTGCTGCGGCTGATCTGGCCACCAAACTGACTGAGACCATTCTAATCGAACGCAATGCCGGCCTCAAAAGCGACCCATTGGTCGATAAGGCCATTGGTCAAATCGGTCAGCGTCTATCCTGATCAGTTTAGGACTAAACTCAAATAAAAAACCCGCTGGTTGATCCGGCGGGTTTTTTTAATGATGTCTGTGTTTCCTAAGAAATCTGCGCCGGAAGGCGGATAACATCTTGCCTTCTTTTTTAAGAAGCAGCCGCTCAGTCCGTAGAATTTGCTGCCATAAGATCGAGAATATCGGCGGGTTTTTGCGTAACAACTTACGAAGCGGCATGATCCAGTTGGGGTGCGAGCGTTTAAGCTCCATGAACTTGCGCTTCGTCCAGTAGGAGTTGCGCATCATGATGATCAGCCCCGCAATCGATAGCGGCATGCCCATCGGGCCCGGCAGTGGCGCGATCAGAATACCCAGCAGCACCAGAGAGGCCCCGGCGGTAATCAGAATAGGCTTCAAAATTCGGCTTAATAGGCTGCGAGGTTTAATATTGAGCCGCGCTTTAGCGGCCTTTTCAATTTCGCTCAGAAACCGCTTGGACAATTTAGGCTTACGCGTTTTGAAAATATCCTGAAAAAATGAACGCTTGGCTTTAGGCTGCTGACGCGCACGCTCTCTAGTCCGTCCTTTTGGGACGGCGACGGGCAGGATACCCGTGGAGGAGCTGTCGTTCGGCGCGGTCATCAACATATCCGGCAAATCAGGTTATGGGATCATACGCCCCATATGGGCGCATAGGCCCTTAGAGTAAAGGCAGTGGCGCGGCGTTTTCATGTCTTTCGTGATCAACTTAGGTAAGAAATTGATACTGTGATAAAAAAGACCCCGGCACATCGTACCGAGGTCTAAATCTATATCATAACGCTCTAAAAATTAATTGTTACAAACAGTTAAGGCGCCTTAACCATAGGTCAGCTTGGGTTGACGCGCTGCCTTGGTTTCATCCAGACGCCGTGTTGGCGCCAGATGCGGGGCGTTTTTAAAGCGAGCAATGTCATACGTATTGTTTTTGGTGGCCAAGGCCGCAGCCGCCAAAGCCCGAAGCGTGTCTATGAAACGGTCGAGTTCCGCTTTTGATTCGGTTTCGGTCGGCTCGATCAGCATGGCCCCATGCACAACCAGCGGGAAATACATGGTCATGGGGTGGAACCCTTCATCGATCATCGCCTTGGCGAAGTCGAGGGTCGTCACTTGCGTGCCCTCCAGCCATTTGTCATCGAACAGGGCTTCGTGCATACACGGCCCGTCCGGGAACGGTACGCTCATGATGTCCTGCAACGAAGCTTTGATATAGTTGGCATTGAGCACGGCGTCCTCAGCCACCTGACGCAGGCCGTCAGACCCGTGGCTCAGCATATAGGTCAGGGCGCGGACATACATGCCCATCTGACCGTGAAACGCACACATACGGCCAAAGTTAGCTGCGGAAGCGTCCTCACCAAACTCTTCCAGCACATAGCCGTTGCCAGAGTTGACCACCCACGGCGTCGGCGCATAGGCCGCTAAGGCCTCAGACAGCACCACAGGGCCCGCACCCGGCCCGCCCCCGCCATGCGGCGTCGAAAAGGTCTTATGCAGATTGATGTGCATGGCATCGACGCCCAGATCACCGGGACGCACGCGGCCAACAATTGCGTTGAAATTGGCACCATCGCAGTAGAAATAGGCACCGGCGTCATGGATCAGTTTGGCAATATCAACGATATCACGCTCAAACAGCCCGCAGGTATTGGGATTGGTCAGCATGATGGCCGCGACATCATCGGTGATCTTGGATTTCAGGTCTGCCAGATCAACCCGCCCATCGGAGGTTTGGGCGATTTCCCGCACGCTGTAGCCCACAAAGGCCGCCGTGGCCGGATTAGTACCGTGCGCTGAGGATGGCACCAGCACCGTACGGCGATGACCTTGCCCCCTGGCTTCGTGGGCAGCCTTGATGGACAATAGCCCACATAGTTCGCCGTGCGCACCCGCCTTGGGCGACAGGGCTACCGCCGGCATGCCCGTTAAGGTCTTAAGCCAGTGCGCCAGCGTATCCATAAGCTCCAGCGCCCCCTGAACAGTCGAGGTCGGTTGAAGGGGATGGATGTCGCCAATGCCTTCCAGCCGCGCCATTTTCTCATTCAGGCGCGGGTTATGCTTCATGGTGCACGACCCCAGCGGATAGAGCGCCAAATCGATGGCGTGGTTCTTTTGGCTTAGGCGCACATAATGGCGCATAGACTCCGGCTCAGTAAGGCCCGGCAAGCCCAGATTATCGCCGCGCACCAGATCACCGAGATCCGAAGGCGTAATGTCGATGTCTGCAAAATCAACGCCCGTGCGGGTGTAATCGTTTTTCTCGAAGATTAGGCGCTCGTATTGCAAAAGCCCTTTGCCGCCGGTCAAGGACTTAAATTCAGCCGAGGTTTCAGCAATATCGTCCGGGCGGGTCGGACGGCCAACAGCATTCATGGACATCTTAGAGCACCTCTTTCAGAGCGGCGACAAAGGCGCTCATGTCAGTATCGGAAACGGTTTCAGTGACGGCGATAATCAGATGATTATCAAATGCCGCATCATTATGCAGGCGCGTAAATGGCACACCACCCAGAATACCTTTGGCGGCCAGGGCTTCGACGGTCTCAGCAGCCGACTTCGGCAGCTTAATTGTGAACTCGTTGAAGAAGCGTGGCGTCAGAACGTCCACGCCAACTATCGACGCCAGTTGATCTTTCAGCGCATGGGCCTTGGCGTAGTTGATCTTGGCAACCCGCTTAAGCCCTTCCTGGCCCAACAGGCTCATGTGAACACTGAAGGCTAGCGCACAAAGCCCTGAATTGGTACAGATATTGGAGGTCGCCTTATCTCGGCGGATATGCTGCTCGCGCGTCGATAACGTCAATACGAAACCGCGCTCACCATCAGCATCGACAGTCTCACCACACAGGCGGCCCGGCATCTGGCGCAGGTACTTTTCTTTAGCGGCAAACAAGCCGACATAGGGCCCGCCAAACGATAGCGGCACACCAATCGACTGACCTTCGACGGCGACGATATCGGCACCCATCTCACCGGGCGATTTCAACAAGCCCAATGACATGACCTCGGTGACCACCACAATCAATAGTGCACCCGCCGCCTGAGCCGCTTCGGCAATCCGGGTCAGGTCAGTCGCCGTACCAAACACGTTCGGCGTCTGCACCACCACGCAGGCCGTGTCTTTGTCGATATGCTTCAGAACTTCGGCTTCGGCATCAACCGCAGGGGTCAAAGCCTCAGTCTCCATTCCCACCGCATGGGCCAGGGTCTCAACCGTATGGGTATAATGCGGGTGCAGACCGCCGGACATGACCGCCTTATTGCGCTTGGTGATGCGCTGCGCCATCAGCACGCCTTCAGCGGCCGCCGTTGACCCATCATAGAGCGAGGCGTTGGCCACAGGCATGCCGGTTAAACGCGCCACCTGCGTCTGGAACTCAAATAGAACCTGTAAGGTACCTTGCGCGATTTCAGGCTGATACGGCGTATAGCTGGTCAGGAACTCGGAGCGTTGAATGATGTGATCAACCGTTGATGGTACGTGATGCCGATAGGCCCCGGCCCCAACAAAAAACGGTACGCGCGACGGGCTGAGGTTTTTCGCCGCCATCGCCTTGATTTGGGCTTCGACCTCCATCTCACCGGCATAGCGCGGCAGATCAACCGGCGCAGTCAGACGCGCCGACGCCGGCACATCGACAAACAGATCATCGACGGACTTGACGCCAATGGTAGCCAGCATTTGGGCCCGATCGGCCTCATTCAACGGTAAATATCTCATAATACCCTTACAGCGTAGAGAGGAAGGCTTCGTAGGCGTCGCGATCCATCAGAGCCTCGACCTGAGCCGCATCCGACAGCTTGATTTTCGCGAGCCAACCCGTGCCTTCGGGGGCCGCATTGATGACTTCAGGGCTGCTGGACAGTTCATCATTGGCGGCAATGACTTCGCCCGATATGGGCGCATAGACGTCAGATGCCGCCTTGACGCTTTCAACGACGGCAAAGCTGTCGCCCTGATTTACGGTCTTACCGACTTCTGGCAATTCAACGAAGACAACATCGCCCAAGGCATCGGCGGCATAGGCCGATATACCCACCAGAGCCGTATCGCCTTCGACCAGTACCCATTCGTGATCTTTGGTAAAGCGCATGAGAAAACCCCTATAAGAATTTGAAATTAAGCTGATTTTTTACGGTGATAGCCGTTTTTGACAAACGGCAAGGCAACTACGGTGCATGGATAGGCCTTACCACGCACATCCCAGGTCAACTGAGTCCCGACCTCAGAAAAAGCTGGCGGCACATAGCCCAGGGCGATCAGACCACCTGCTGATGGCGAAGGCCCGCCAGAGGTGATGTAGCCAATGGCTTCGCCAGCCTCATTGAGGATTTTGGCACCTTCGCGCGCGGGAGGGCCTGCCTCACCTTTCAGGGCCACGCGCACGCGCGACAAACCACCCTCAAGCTCAGGTTTCAGGCGGTCGAAACCCAAAATATCACCGGCCTCAAGACGCAACTTGGACATCGCAAAACCCAGATTTGCCTCAGCCAGACTATAACCCGTATCCATCTCGTGGCCATAGAGCGGCATCCCGGCCTCCAGGCGCAAACTGTCTCGCGCCCCAAGACCTATGGGCTTCACTACCGGATCAGACAGCAAAGCATCCCACAGTTCAGCGACTTGGTTTTCATGGACTGAGATTTCAAAACCATCTTCGCCGGTATAGCCGGAGCGGGAAACATAAACCGTATGGCCCTGCCAGGTGAAAGTGCCGCAATCCATGAAGTATATATCGCACGCCGCCGGAATGACCTTCGCCATCACATCCTTCGCCTTTGGTCCCTGCAAGGCGAGCAACGCACGGTCACTAAGGATTTCCAGCGAGGTATCGCCCTTAAGGTTGCGACCGATATAGGCAAAATCCTGATCCTTGCAGCCCGCATTGACGACCAGAAACAAACCGTCAGCTTCCGGGCGCGACACCATCAGGTCGTCAAGAATGCCTGAATTATCATTGAGCAGCAGGGAATATTTCTGACGGCCCGCTTTTAACACTTTGAAATCGGTCGGCGTCAGCGCCTCAAGCGTGGCGATGGCGTCCTTACCCTTCAAACGGGCCTGCCCCATGTGCGACACATCGAACAGACCACATTCAGCGCGTGTCCATTTGTGTTCACCCAGCACGCCGTCATACTGCACCGGCATGGCGTAACCGGCAAACGGCACCATGCGCGCGCCCAGATCAACGTGGCGCTGATAAAGGCGGGTATATTTCAGAGTCTCAGTGTTTGGGGCGTCAGCCATGAGCAAACCTCGGTCAACAGGCGCGAATGCGGGATCACAGAACGATGCATAGTTCTGCCCCCGCTGTCCATTGAACCTGAGAGATTTCAGCCTTTAAGATTTAAAGACCTTGCTCCTTCGGCGGATCGTCAAAATTAGTGGCGCATTTTTAAGCGAAAAACCGGTATCTACTTTTTCGCAAAATGCTCAGACGATCACTTTCCAGCGTTTAGCATATCGTGCGGTCCGTGGTGCCTGAGCGTTTCCGGGGCGGTTGCGCCTTCGGCGTTGCGAGTCATGCCCGCAATCTCTCCCGCATGATATATTTCGCTTGTGCGATATGCCTGACCAAGAGTCAAGCGGCGTCAGCCATTGTTGACGATCATTTTAAGGTGACCCTTTTCGCGCAATTCCGGCGGGTCATAGGCTTCGGGTCGCTCAATCACCTTGGGCGGTTCCAAAAGCTTCTTTTTATGGCGCACCGCCTGCGGCAGTAATGAGGCTTCCAGATGCTCTCGCTCAATTTCGATATGAGCGTCAGCGTATAATAATATGTGTTTATTGGGAAAACGTCCCGGCGGTGAGACCAGTACCAGCTTCTTTTTCGGGAAGCGTTCCTTGAGGTAGCGCGCCGTAGCTGCATGGTCACCATCAGCGGTCACCAGATAGCAGACATCAAACAAATTATCCTCAGCGTCGGCGGCAATCGACAGCGCCAGATTGACATCGCCCTGCTTCTCAATCGACAGGTGCCATGTGTGCCCGCAAGAATTACAGCCATCCAGCGCCGACACAAAATGGCCCATGCGTGTGACAACCCCGCGCGCTTTCAGCGCCTGCATATAATCATCATGCCGCTTCATCTTGGCTTTTGATTGCGGACGAAAGGCCGAACACCACACCACGCGCTTGACGACTTCATCCACCGGGGCCAGGGCCCGCCCTAATGCCTTAAGGTCTAACCATTTCAGGTAGGGTCGCTTATAGGCGTCAACCGCGTGATAGAGGTTAAAACCATCATAATAGATAGCCGCGCGCTTACGGAAAAACGGTAATGACCAACCTTTTTCAGTCTCGAGGCTTTTGTCCAGCCGTCTGTTTTTATTGTGATTGGACATACTCGGACTTAACCACCCCATTAACCCGTGGTTAAGTATTGCCCGATGTTTACGCCCTTGTCAGCAGCTTTCGTGTAACACCGTGCATATTTAGCTTAAAGTGCAGGCCCTGACCCAGCTTTGCGGATATTTTTCGATCAGACGCTCGGCCAAACGCTTGGCATCCGCAAGCGTGTCGCACAGGGCAAAACAGGTAGCGCCTGAGCCGGACAATCTGGCCAAACGGGTTTCAGGCTCACCCGACAAACCTGTCAGAAAATCGCCTATCTGCGGATGTAGATGAACGGCGGGCGCTTCCAGATCATTGCGGGTTTCGGATAGCGCGTCGATCAGATGATCAATATTGATGATGGATCGAAACGGCGCGCTGGCTTCAATCGGGTCAAATTGACCAAGCCTGTCATACTGACCGTAAACGTCCGGAGTTGAACAGGCTATACCCGGATTGATCAATACGGCCGGAACGGCGGGCAAGGAGAGCTTCGTCAATCGTTCCCCGTATCCTTCGGCCAAAGCGGATTCGGCCCACAGGCACATGGCTCCATCCGCGCCCGTGGTTGCCGCTATGGCTTCGAGCGCTGCGTCGGTCAGGTCAGGTGCATATTGAGCGCGCAAGAGGTGCAGAACCGCCCCCGCATCCGCCGACCCGCCCCCGAGCCCTGATGCAACTGGCAAATTCTTCGTCAGGTGAATATCATGCCGATCAATATTGATACCTGTCACCATTTCAAAGCGACGCAGTGCTTTTAGGATGAGGTTGCTGTCATCGGTCGGCACCCCGTCTGCAAAGGGACCATCACAGGTCAGCCTTGCCTCTTGTGGCACATTCTTAGGGCGCAAGGCGACCTCATCCCCGACATCGGCAAACATGACAAGGCTCTGTAGCGGATGATAGTTTTTAGCATCCGGAGCCGCCACATGCAGGTACAGATTGATCTTGGCGCGCGCCAGAATCGTCAGAGGAAGCGATATGTCAGTCATCGATCAGGGCTTAGATGTCACGACCTTGGCAGGTGCCGGCGCATCAACCGAAGCCACGGTGCTCTTGGCCTTAACTTCGGTATCACCGAGTTTTTGTTTAACCGAGGCCAGTTGCTTTTCGCTGGCCCCCTCAAGCGTCAACACGCGCTGCCACTGATAACGCGCCTCATCGCCACGCCCAAGCGCACGGTAAACATCACCCAGATGCTCATTCACTTCCGGGTCAGACGGTTCCAGCAAAATAGCCTGCTCGATCCAGTCCAGCGCCTGATCATACTCACCGAGACGGTAATAGCCCCACCCCAGCGAATCCATCATTGCCCCTGATTTCGGATCAGCCTCCAGGGCTTTTCGGACCAGTTCCATGCCGTCCTTGACGTGCATATTGCGTTCAATCCATCCATAGCCCAGAAAATTCAAAACTTCAGGCCGGTCAGGCGCCAGAGCCTTAGCCTTTTTGACCGCACTTTCGGCCATATCCCACTGCCCTAGCTGGTCATAAAGGACGGCCTGCATGAACCAGGCCTGCCATGTAAAATCGCTGTCACCATAGGTCTTGACGCGATCACGGATCAGATCGAGACCGGATTGATATTTACTTTGGGCGCGCAGGATGTCCGCCATCTGAACCGTCAGATCAAGATTTTGCGGATCAACCTTGGAAAGGTTAGCTAAAATCTCAAAGGCCTGATCTTTTTGATTGTGGTCATTGAGGCTCCACGCCAACCGCATCCGGGCCTCACGATAGAACGGCGAATTGGGCTCGATGTCAGCCCATACCTTTTGCGCGGAATTAAAATCACGCATCTTACCGTGGATTTGCCCCAGCAATATCTTGGCCCGATCCTGATCCGGATTGAGGTAAAGTGATAACCTAAGCGACGTCAGGGCCATCTCGACCTGCTGCTCAGTCAGATACAAGGTGGCCGACATGAATAACGTATCGGCAATACCCTGCTTGAGGCTGGGCAATGGCGGCTTATCCGAACTTCCGGACTGAATACGTATAATCGATTGTTCTGTCAGGACATCCGGCGACATGGCGGCGATATCCTGATAGATTTTCAGCGCTTCGTCCTTACGTCCACGTCGCTCCAGAAACGCACCGTAGCTTGGCCCAAAAAATACGCCGACAGCCCCCGGCTGATAAAGCTCCTTATAGAGTGCTTCGGCCTCATCGGTCTTGCCACGGATTTCAGATAAGACTGCCTGATCCAGTGCCCCAAATAGTGACAACAGCCGGTCACGCGACTGCGGCGCCCCGGACAAGGCCTGATCCCATTTTCCGTCGAGGGCATATACCCACGGCCTCAGCAAGGAACCGGTACGGTTCTGCGATTGCAGGGCCAGCATTTCGTCCAGCGCCTCACCCGCTTTTGCCGGTTTATTGGCCTTGATGTAATCAACGGCCACCACGAGGTCACCCAGGGCCTGAATATAGCGCGGACTCTCAGAATTGGTCGGACGTGCAGAAACCGCATAATCAATATCACCACTCAAAAGGGCGGCAATAAAGGCTTTTTCTCTAAGGCTTTCGTTCAGGGGATCGGCCTTGGCGGCCGAAATCAGCGACTCCGCAGCGACCATGGTATCGCCGCGCGACACGGCATATTTGCCGACCAGATATTCGCCGTAAGCGCTGTTGGGTGAAGCTTTCGTAAACTTCACCCGTCCCTCACCCGCAGGTGCCGCCAATACCGGATTTGCGCTCAGTATACCCGCCGTTAATAACAGGCCCGCCACCAAAAAATTACGTGAAAAGCGCGGCAGTATCTGATCCATCAGGTAAAACTTTCAACGACGGGTGTGCAACTGCGCTCACCATTACATATTTGGATAGTTCGGGCCACCCCCGCCTTCAGGCGTCACCCAAACAATATTTTGTGTCGGATCTTTGATATCGCACGTCTTACAATGAACGCAATTCTGGGCGTTGATCTGTAAGCGCGGCTTGTTTTCTTCCAATCCAACAATTTCATAAACCCCTGCCGGGCAATAGCGTTGCGCAGGCTCAGCATATTTCGCCAGATTGATGTCGATCGGCACGCGCTCATCTTTTAAGGTCAGATGAACCGGCTGATCTTCTTCGTGGTTCGTATTGGAAATGAAAACAGACGACAGTTTATCAAAGCTTAAAACCCCGTCAGGCTTTGGATAATCTATCGGCTTGAACTCAGCCGCGGGTTTGAGCGATTGAGCATCGGATTTTCCGTGTTTCAGAGTTCCCAGCACCGACGCGCCGCCCAAAAGTTTGGTGACGTGCATTTCCATACCGCCCAGCACCGTACCCAAGCCGGTACCAAAGCGCGTCAGGATCGGTTTGACGTTGCGCACCAGCTTAAGTTCTTTGGCGACATCGGATTTGTCATAGGCCAACTGATAGGCATCAAGACTGCGGTTGGCGGAGGCTTTAGACGTATCGGTTAAGGCTTCAAAAGCCGCGTCAGCGGCCATGATTCCCGTTTTAATGGCGTTATGGCTGCCCTTGATGCGCGGCACATTCACAAAACCCGCCGAGTCTCCCACCAGTAATCCGCCCGGAAAATTAAGCTTCGGCACCGACTGAAAACCGCCTTCGGAGATGGCGCGCGCACCATAAGAAATACGCGTCCCGCCTTCCAGGTGCTCACGAATAACCGGATGCTGCTTGAAACGCTGGAACTCATCGAACGGCGACAGATACGGGTTCTGATAGTTCAGATGGACCACAAAGCCGATCGAGACGTATTCCTCACCGAAATGGTACATGAACGACCCACCGCCGGTTTTATCATCGAGCGGCCATCCCAGAGTATGCTGAACGTATCCGGGCTTATGTTTGGCTTTAGGAATCTTCCATAACTCTTTTAGACCTATACCGTATTTTTGATAATCCGAGGCCTTATCGAGTTCGTACTTTTTGATCACCTGTTGCGACAGCGATCCGCGCACACCTTCGGCAAAGAAGGTGTACTTCGCCCGCAGTTCAAGGCCAGGCTGGAAATCCGGCTTGGGCTGCCCGTGGCGATCAAGACCAAAAACCCCGGCCACGACACCTGAAACCGCGCCATCATCGTCATAAAGCACTTCCGAACAGGCCATGCCGGGATATATCTCAACCCCAAGCCCCTCAGCCTGTTCCGCCATCCAGCGCGTCAGGTTGCCGAGCGACCCAATGTAGCAGCCATGATTTTTCATGTAATCGGGCATGGGCAGCCACGAAATATCGAGCGCCCCCTGCGGTCCCAGATAAATGAACCTATCCTCAGTCACCGCGGTTTCAAGCGGCGCGCCCATCTCCTTCCAGTCAGGAAAAAGCTTTTCAAGACCCGCCGGGTCCATCACCGCCCCGGACAGGATATGCGCCCCGATTTCCGAACCCTTTTCAAGCAAAGCGACGCTGATGTCAGCACCGGCTTTTTCAGCCCGCTGCTTCAATCGTATCGCCGCCGAAAGGCCCGCCGGACCGCCACCGACGATCACGACATCGTATTCCATGCTTTCGCGTTCCATCGCCTCAGACATAAGCTTTTTCGCCTTATATATCATACGCACTTTGTTTTTGATTTCGGCGCCGATTGCCCGTAAAGCTATGACCGCCGAAACACATTATCTTCAATAGGGTTACGTCTTGTCTCTGTCTGCTCCCCATGACGCCGTCAAGGCGCTTGAAAGCTATCTGGGCTTTTGGATGGATCATGACGTAGCGGAAGCCTATGAATTCCAACCTATTAACCGAACCCTTCTTGAGAATAAACCCCGCGTAACCGCTAAAACGCCCGCCGGAAAAGCTTCCGCGAACGTCAACAATCAGGTAACGCAAACCCCGCAAAACGTCAACCTGAATGCTCTGGTCCCGGAAAATCTGCGTCATTTCGATCCGGAGATTGCCCTTAATCAGGCCCGCCATCTGGCCAGCACAGCCACCACTCTGGACGAGCTTTATACTAACCTGTCAAAGTTCGAAGCGCTGCCCCTACGGTATGAGGGCGGCAAAAACCTGGTCAAGGGCCGGGGCAATCCCAATGCCCGCTTACTGATCATCGGCGATGCCCCCGATGCCGACGAAGATGACAGCGGCGTAGCTTTTGGTGGAAAATCGGGCAAGATGCTTGATCAGATGCTGTCGCAAGCGGGAGTGAGCGATCACTTTTACACGCTGCCGGCTGTGTTCTGGCGGCCAGCCGGCAACCGACCTCTTACGGATTCGGACACTGCTCTGATGTTGCCATTCTTACATGGTTTCATCTCAATAATTAAGCCCGATGCTGTTTGGCTTATGGGGCCCGCCGCCGTTAAGGTGGTTCTGGATGTTACGGACGGCATTCAAAAACTGCGCGGAAAAGACCTTAGTTTCAAACCGCTTATCAGTGATCATAGCCCGATTTTACGCGCCAGTTTCCATCCGTCCCTGTTGTTGAAACAGCCTATGGCAAAGGCATTGGTGTGGCGCGATCTGCTGGAATTATCCCAAAGGCTTGCTTAACGCTTATTAATTCGGTACCTTCACCACTTAGTTCTTTATGTGCGCTGTGGCGCGAATTTCGGATACACCCCTAACGGAGGGACATCTTGAGACTTGAACACAGCTTTGCATATGCGCTTACTTTAGGCCGCAACCTGCGAAAATCCTTATTGATTTCTGCAACAGGCCTATTCATGGCCGCGGGCCTTTGCCATAGCGCTATGGCCGCCGAATCCAAGCCATCAAAAGAGACGACCGCACCGGCTAAAGCCACATCAAAGCCCAAGACCGTTGGAAAATCCAAGGCGGATTCGAAGTCTAAAACCGAAAAGGCTTCCAACAAATCGACCGAAACGAAGCCTTTTGACGCCAAAAAAACAACCCTCGCAAAAGTTGATCCGGTTAAGCCTACGCCCCCCCGACCTGAGCCGCTTATCGCTACGCCAAATCAGCCGGTGCCTTATCAGGCCATTGCCGCCGCTACGCCGGTATTGCCGACACTCATTGCCAAAGGGCAACCGGCGACGGGCAATATAACGCCGTGGGATGCCGAGCGCTATGATCAGGCCTTCAACCTGATCGCCAAGGGTGATTTTGAAGGGGCTCAGGAAAAAAGCTCTCAGATTGCTGATGAAACGCTCAAAGGCTATCTGGAGTTTTACAAACTCTTCAACGGTAATTATTCCTCTTCTTATGGCGAGTTAACGGCGTGGCTTGAGCGTTATTCGGATCTGCCGATGTCCATGCGGGTATGGTCTTTGGCCAAACGCAAAAAACCTGACGGTGAAAGTGATCCGCCGTTACCCGCGCTCGCCAAAGCCTCCCCCAAAGGGGATTCGGATTCGCTAAGACTGGCCAGCCTGAACCCCGTGGCCGGTATTAATGCGGTGGCGGCGATGTTTGATCGTCCCGAACCAAGTCGGGCCGAATCGACCAGCGGCAGCCTTAATCCGGATTCGTCACTTACGCCCAAATCGGCGCGTTCCGCTTATAATAATAATCAGTTAGAGCAGGCGATTAAACTTGGTGTGCAAGTCGGCGATCGTTGGGTTGCCGGTCTCGCATCCTATCGCCTTAAACGCTACACCGAGGCCGAAAAGCATTTCGATTTCGTCATAAATGACCCCAGCCAGAACGCGTGGAGCCAGTCTGGTGCTGCCTATTGGGCCGCGCGCGCAGCCTTGATGCAGAACCAAAAGGATGAAGCTGATCGTTATTTGCGTATCGCCGCTTCGTTCCCGTTCACATTCTACGGTCTGGTCGCCGAGCAACGCTTAGGGATTGAACCGGCGGTGGCACTGGCTCAAAAAGGCCTCCCGCCCGCGCTCAGCAACGATCCGCGCAATCTGGCGCGCACCTTATCCGATGACTTCGAGTGGACCAAAACCAACGATCAGGCTAAGCGCGTAACGACCCTGATGCAGATCGGCCGCACTAATGATGCGCGCGCAGAGTTGCAGGATGCCATGCAGCGGGCTTCCGATGATACGGCGCGTAATCACTGGCTGGCTCTGGCGACCTATCACAAACTGTCAGTATCCAAGCTGAAAAGCTCTGATCGCCTGTTTGATTCATCATCCTATGTGCAGCCGGATTACGAGCCCAAGGGCGGCTTTGAGATTGATAAGGCGCTGGTCTTTGCCATTGCCCGTAAGGAAAGCAAGTTCAACCCCAAGGCCCAGAGCTATGCCGGTGCTTATGGCTTAATGCAGCTTATGCCTGCTACAGCCGCACTCGTCACAGGTGATCAAAAACTGCTCTCCAAGCCATCGGCATTGCTTGATCCGGAAACCAACCTCAGCATCGGTCAGCAGTATATTCAGCGTCTCCTGGCAGCCAAACCCATCGGTGGCGACATCCTGCGCGCCGTAGCGGCTTATAATGCGGGCCCCCGACCGGTTCAGGACGCCGTCAATGCTCTGGGGCCTGATGCTGATGCCCTTCTTATCATGGAATCAATCCCAGTGGCGCAAACCCGGCAATATGTCGAAGAGGTCGTGGCGGCGTACTGGATATATAGCCACCTGATGGGGGAAACGCCAAATAGCCTGAAACATGCGGCTCGAGACGTTCGTGCGATTAGCTTAAACTAGGCGCGCTTCGGGGGTTTAGGCGGAAAGCCCATAACATAAGCGATAAACCTAAAGCCTTTACCTATCTGGGAAAAGGCCCAGCCCTTGCGCTTAAAGCGCTCGCCACTGGTAATAAGCGGTGTCGGTATCGGCCTCAAGCGCGCTCGCCCGAGCGCCAGATCCATGCTCAATGCCTCATAGGCGGCCTGATCCTTATACCCTCCCACCGCGTCATACAGCGCCCGCGACATGAAAAGCCCGTGATCGCCCGAAGGCGCTGCAAACCAGCGCGCCCGGAACGCCAAAGCCTCAGCCCAGAACGCTGCCAACCACGAAGGATCATCGAAGGTTAGCCGGAAATAACCGGCGCGCTGGGGGAACTGGCGCATGTGAAGCTTTATCTGATCCATCCAGCCTTCGCCCAATTGTGAGTCCGCATGCAGGATCAGCAACCAGTCGCCGCGCGCTTCACGACAACCCTGCCAGAGTTGAAGGCCCCGGCTGGCATCAGCGTGCAATATCCGGCATCCTGTCGATTCAGCAATTTCAAGGGTCGCATCCGCAGAGCCACCATCGACAATGATGACATCCTTGATCAGCCCTTCCACCACCCCCGGCACCAGGGCGCTTAGGGTCCGCACAAGGCTGTCTTCGGCGTTAAGGGTCGGAATAACGACCGAAATCATCGTGACAATACCCCCACCAACTCAACATGCCCCGACCACAAGAACTGATCTATCGGCGTGACCTTATCAAGGCTAAAACCCGCTTCCGTCAGAATACGCACATCGCGGATAAAGGTCTGCGGATTACAACTGACGGCCACAACACGCTTGACCGCTGATAGGGCAATCTCACGCGCCTGATCCTCAGCCCCGGCGCGCGGCGGATCAAAAACAATGGCGTCAAAACCATTCATTTCCGCGGCCAGCATAGGACGCCGGTAAAGATCGCGCACCTCCGCCGTAATGGTCTTAAGGCCAGAGACCCGGCCCATAGCTGATTTTAGCGCCCCAACGGCCCCCGCCGCTCCATCGGCGGCATAGACCACCGCCTGCTCTGCCAGCGGAAACGTAAAGGTGCCGGATCCACAAAACAGATCAGCCACCTTCTTGGCGCCGGCCACAGCTTGCGTGACCAGACGCACCATGTCGGCTTCTGATTTTGGGCTGGCCTGAAGGAATGGACCAAACGGCAGATCGACTATGGCCCGCCCAAAGCGCACCTGCGGCGCTCTGGCCATATATTGAATTTCATCAGACAGGGTGACGCGCGCAAAATCAGCCGCCGATGCGGTCATAGCGATTTGCATCCGCCCGTCCGCACTTAAGCCCCCGCTTTTACTACGCTCTACGCCGCGAATGTCGATATCGAGCCCCGTCTCTGAAACCGTTACATTCAAAATAGGTGCTGACTTGGGATGTTCGAACAGCGCCTTAGCCAGTTCGGTCAGGCTCGGTAAGGCCGCGACGATGCGTGGATCAGCCACCGGGCATTCTTCGATGCGGACCTGATCCCAGGATTTACGCATCTTAAAGCCCAGTTCGACGCGGAACGCGCCTTTCGGGCCATTGATGCGCTTGGCATGAAGGCCAACCCGCCGCCGGGAATGCGGAGGCGTTGTCAATATCGGGTCGATCTGGGTCTCAAGTCCGGCCTTGCTGAGCAGAGATATCACCAGATCACGCTTCCAGGCACTGTAGGCGTTGATCTCCCAATGCTGGAGCGCACATCCGCCGCAGCGGCTGAAATGGCGACAGACCGGATCGGTGCGGTCGGGACTGGCGGTTATGATGTCTAAAAGATCGGCCCGGTCTTTGTGCACATCCGCCTGCACCACCTCCCCCGGCAAGGTCAGCGGCACGAAGATGCCCTCGGCGGAGATACCGTCACCCTGAAAGCCCAGGGAAGTTATCGACAAGCTCTGATGCGCCATAGGTTTTTGAAACTCAAACAAACTGGAAGGAGGCTTGTCATAGGGCTTTCGAGGCTTTTTGAGAAGCCCGCATAATTTTCGCCCGTTTCCGCCTAAATATAACGGCTCTTTGATGAAAAAAAATGCCGCGCTCACGGCACAAGAAAACAAAAGTTAAAATAACATACTGTTTTTAAAAACATATAACTCTAGGGCACTATTTGCGATGAATGAAGATGAACGCCAATCTCAAACCCCGTTCATATTGGCAGGTTTATAAAGGTCCTCAACAACGGTGATGAAAGGTTCTTCACCACCGGCTTTAAAAGGTTAAAGGAGCAAACCATGTTGAAGATGACCAAGACCCGTAAGATCACCCTGTCCGCTCTGGCGGCCGCCACCATGATCACCACTATCGCAGCCCCTATGACCGCCTCGGCCCGCGATCGTTACAACAACTATAGCTGCTCGACGGACCGTTCCAACGGTAAGGCCAATGGCGCCATTATCGGCGCCGTCGCCGGGGCCGCTCTGGGCAATGGTGTATCCGCGCGTAACGCCAAGACCGAAGGCACTATTCTGGGCGCCGTTCTGGGTGCTGCCGTAGGGTCTCAGGTTGGTAAGAACAGCGCCGACTGTGAACCGCGCTACAATAGCGGTTATCAGAACAACGGCTATGGTCGCCCGCGTTATGAGTATCGCCAAACCAGCTACGGTCACGACCGTAATGACCGTTACGATGATCGCCGTGATCGTCACGACGACCGCTATGACCGCCGCAGCGACCGCTGGTAACAGATAAGGCTCAGAGATCGGCTTCCCGCTCCTCCCCTTATCCCCCACCGGTTTCCGGGCCTTAAGACACCCTCTGCGCCCCCCTTACACTTTGGGGCGCAGAGGGTTTTTTTATACGCCCTTTTTACGGTTCCACGCGAAGGCTTTGGCCCCCCAATAATTCCATACGCCACTCAAAAGTGCGGCTGAGACACCTGCGGCGAACCAGTGGATCCCCAGATAGTCTTTGAGCAGAATAGCGACGCCTAGGCTTAACAAAGCTCCGATGCTGCACGCAAAATAGAACCCGATTAAGCCGGTGACCATGGGCCATCCACTTAACCGCTTATCCCGGAACGTAATGATATTGTTGATGTAAAAATTCCAGGTCATCGACAGCCAAATCGCCAGACCATAGTTGATAATGTCATCGAACCTGACCTGATAACGATAAAGAGACATTCCGCCGTCTACGCGCGTTATTTCATGGCTTAAGGCGAGCACCAGAGCATAAACGAATACGCCCGAAACACCGACCACGCCGAACAGAACAAATCGGGCTGATAGAAAACCATTGGTCGCTTTTTCAACCAAAAGGGCGGCAAGATCCAGCACCACCCGTATATCAAGCTTGGATTCGCCGCCCTGCCGTTGACGCAGGGCGGCCTTAACCTCACCGAACTTAGGACGGATCGACGCCGATGCCACCAGATCAACCAGGATTTTAAATCCGACTCCCGTCAGCTTGGGGCGCGCATTGAGGTACCACTCACGCGTCATGATGAAGCACCCGCTTAACGGATCGGTCAAAGGTGCCTTAAGCACCAAACCGGATACTGCGGTTGCGGCTCTGGACCCCAGATCACGGAACCAGCTTAGCCCGGTATCGGCATCGCCCAGATAGCGCGATACGCACATCAGGTCTTTTTTCTCAGCCATGATTTTGTCAGCCATTTCGCGAATGGCCTTCGGGTCATGCTGCCCGTCACCGTCCATCACCCCCAGATAGCGCCCGCGGGCATGGTCCCAGCCCATGATCGCCGCTGATGACAGGCCACGCTCATTGTAGCGTACATGCAGGTGAACACGCGGGTTTATCTTGGCCAGATCGAGAACTTCCGACTGGGTCTGATCCTTAGAGTCATCGTCAAGCACGATAATCTCATAATCGATGCCCGTCAGAGCCTCACAAATCTCCGTCACCACGTTACGGATCGCCGCACCCTCATTAAGGGTACAGATGATCATGCTGAGATCAGGCGCGCCGGGCCCTGCCTTGGTATCAACGTCCGACAAAAAAAACTCCTGATTTAGCTAATTCTTCGTAAAAATGCCTATGGCCTGCTATAGCTGCAAGATAATGTCCAGCCAATAGGGTGTGTGAGTGTCTTTTGATTCTGGAAAAACACTTTTAACGCTAAAAGTGAAACACTACGCGATAATCTTCCTGTTTTGCCTGCCTATCCTCTCCGGGCTTATTGGCAAAATAGGGAAATCCAAAGCCTGGTTCGGTGACTATCAGGCCATTGCCTGCGCCGGTCAAAAGGTCATCGAATCACAACCCATCTATGATTTTCAGTTGGCCTGCGAAGGCATGCGTCCGGCGGTTTTCGTCTATTTGCCGTTCATCGCGGACACGGCGGCCTTTCTGGCGCGTATTTTTGGACAAACCGGCCTGCAAACCATTTATGCGGTCATATATATATTCAGCCTCTTAGCGCTGACATGGCTGATCTATCTGCGTAAGGCAACCCCAGCCATTCTGATCCAGAAAATCCCGTTCGCAGCCTTCCTGACCGGCAGTGCGGTCGTCTGGGGCAATATTGCCGTTCTGTGTCATGCGGCGGTCGGTTTCAGCGCTTTGCTGGTCGCCAGCAGTTTTTGGTGGGGGCCGTGGATATTTGTGGCTATTGTCGCCGCCTGCGGTAGCGTAAAGCCTGTCTTTCTGACCTATCTGGCGGTGGTGCTGTTCATGCAGGGCCCTATTCTCAAACGGCTGATCCTGTTCGGCAGCGGTACGGTTTTAGGTTTACTGCCGACCGTTTTGTTTGCTCTCGACGGTTCGGCCTTATCTCAGCAATGGCGCGATACGCTGTCTTACTTCGTTTACCAACTTACCCCCGGCGAAAGTTACTATGGCTGGTTGTCCCTGTTTGGATTGTCAGCGAATGGTGCCTTGGCCGGTATTGGCTTCCTGATGTTCGCAGGCCTTATGACTTTAGCCGGACTTGCCATTGCCGAAGGCCTGAAACTGTCCGCCACTGAGCGCGTATGGCTTGGCCTAAGCCTGGGGGCATTAATGATCCCTCGACTGATGTCACAGGATGTATTCTTAATCGGCATAGGTCTGGTGATAATTGCGGTTAATAGCCGATCCCTAAACACTGTAAATAAGCTAGTAGACTGGATTAAGGACCGAGGGTTAACGCTGCTAACATTCATCTGCGTGTTCATTCTAATCGGCAATGCCGTCGAACTCGGCGACTATGCAACTAAAATCGGGACATTATTACTGTGCATGTATGTTCTACTGATCGGCTATCTGGCTTTTACTTGCCATCGCTCTGTGATTTCAAACCTGTTTATAAAAAATTTTCACAAACAACTTAAGGCATAAAGCGTGTCTCTGTCTAAACTACCCGACGCCTTGACCTGGCTTAAAACACACACAGTAAAACCATCATCGCGTTTTTGGTTTTTCTTTATCGTCGGCTTTCCGGTCATAAGTCATATTGTCGGTCGTATTCTCAAACAAAAATGGTGGCTCAATGATTTTGACGCCCTTATCTGTGGTGCGGATTATCTCAGGCGAGGGATTTCCCCTTATGCCGCCAGTCTGGCCTGTCCGGGCTTGAAGGCCCCGCCTTACGTTTATGCCCCGCAAGTGGGTGAGGCTATAATTCCAATTATACAGACCTTTGGGCTGCTCGGCACCAAAGCGCTTTATATCGCGGTTTTAGTGCCCGCGCTGGCCCTTATGATCTGGTATGCCCTAAAACGCCCGTTTGCTAATCTGCCTCTGCATCTGAGAGTGGTGGCCTATACTGTAGTCTCAGGCTCAGCCCTGACCTGCGGCAACATCGTCGTTATTTTTCATGCCGCCGCATTGTGGGCCGCATTGAATTTGCATAAATCACGCTGGCCATTTTTGCTTGTTGTTCTGGTTGGGACCCTGATTAAGCCAATATTTTTGACCTACTTGATCCTGTTTATCTATCAAAACAAACCCGTACGCGAGCGGTTAGCCTTTGCGTTTACTGGTGCTGTAATTGGTATCGCATCTTACATTTTGATCACTAAAACTGCCGGCCCATTTTATTCTGAGTGGCAAAATGCGATCTACAACATAACACTGATCGAGCAACCCGGTTATAGCTTCTTTAGTTGGGCGGGGTGGATCGGGTTAGCCGCAACTAGCCCGGTGACGTTAATTTCATTCGCTTTTTATTTCGCAATACTATCCTTATGTGGATTGCTGATTTGCGAAATCAAAAACCTCTCATTTGAAATGCGCGTCCTGATCGGATTGGGGATGGCTCAACTGCTAAATCCCCGCATGATGTCATATGACATGATCTATCTGCCAACGATTATCACAGGTATAATCATGGTCACTCAGGATTTGCCGGGGCGTAGTTTCTGGCGCTTGTCCTGGATAATTACAATAATTGGCGGTGCCAGCTTCATATTAGCGAACGCGCCAATCCAAGGCATTAAGCCCGCCGATGTGGTCAGCCCGCTATTCGTCTGTATAATCGGATACGCGACTTATATTGTCGTCAAACCAAGATTCAAAGAATTAAAAGCAGCACTTTCAAATCCAGTAAAAATCTTGTCAGATGCGGCGAAGGGAAACATTTAAGCAATGAAGGGTTGATGCTTTGACATCTGGCTTTAAAGCTATCTTTCATGCAAACGGCTGTGCCGTCCTGCCTATTTTAGGTTGACGGCACAGCATCTTTAGCGTCTACAGCGCCGCTTTCAGACGCTCCAGTGCCGCGGCCAGCTTGGCTTTACCGCCTTCGGCTTCGGCTAGACGTTCGCGGTTTTCCTCGATTACTTCGTCCGGGGCTTTTTTGACGAACTCCGGATTATCGAGCTTGCGGCGCGTGCCGTCGATCGACTTGTCAAAGGCGGCGATGTCTTTCAGCAGACGCGCCTCTTCGGCCTTGAGGTCGATAAACTCGGCAATGGCCAGATGAGCGGTCGCCTCGGCGCTGACGAACGGCACAGACCCTGCCTGAGCGGTGTCAGCCACGGTAACATCGGACAAACGACCTAAGAACAGGATCAGATCACGGTGGGTCTCAAGCCGCGCCCTGGTTACGTTGGATGCGCCGGTCAGGCTAAGCGGTGCGCGTGCCGATCCGGGCACATTCATTTCCGACCGTATGGAACGCACTTCGGAAATCAGGTCGATCAGCCAGTTGATTTCGTCATCAGCCGACGCATCAATCTGCGACGAGTCATACTTCGGCCACTGCTGAACGATCAGGTGGTTCGAACGCACACCGTTTGCGGTCTTGTCCCATAGTTCTTCGGTGATGAACGGCATGACCGGATGCAACAGGATCAGACACTGATCCAGCACCCACGCCGTTGTAGCGCGGATTTCAGCCTTGGCCGCCTCATCATCGCCGTTCAGGATCGGCTTTGCGAGTTCCAGATACCAGTCGCAGACCACGTTCCAGACGAATTTATAGAGCGCTGATGCCGCATCATCGAACGCACAGGCTTCCAACGCGGTCGTCACCGCCTGCACCGTCTTTTGAACCTCACCGCGTATCCAGCGGCTAAGGGTCAATTTGGCGGTCGCCGGGTCAAAGCCTTCGACATGGGCGCATTCGTTCATCTGAGCGAAGCGGGCGGCGTTCCACAGCTTGGTACCAAAGTTACGGTAACCTTCGATGCGGGGTTTGCTGAGCTTGATGTCGCGGCCCTGCCCTGACATAGCGGTCATGGTAAAGCGCAGCGCATCGGCACCGAATTCATCAATCAGCACCAGCGGGTCCATGACATTGCCCTTGGACTTGGACATTTTCTGGCCCTTGTCGTCGCGGACCAGCGCATTGATAAACACCCGCTCAAACGGGGCCTTACCCGTAAAATGCAAGCCCATCATCATCATCCGGGCAACCCAGAAAAAGATGATATCAAAGCCGGTGATCAAGGTATGGGTCGGGTAGAAGCGCTCTAAGTCTTTGCTCTGCTCCGGCCACCCCATCGTTGAAAATGGCCACAGTGCCGACGAGAACCAAGTGTCGAGAACATCTTCGTCTTGTTGAAGATGAACTTCGTGACCGTAATTGGCCTTAGCGGCAGCAAAAGCCTGACTTTCATTTTCTTCAACGAAAATTTTGCCATCCGGTCCAAACCAAGCCGGAATACGATGGCCCCACCAAAGCTGGCGCGACACACACCACGGCTCGATATTCCGCAGCCACTCAAAATAGGTCTTTTCCCAGTTCTTAGGCTCAAAAACCGTGCGGCCATCTTCGACAGCAGCGAGTGCGTCCTTGGCCAGTTCACCGGCATTAACATACCACTGATCTGTCAGATAAGGTTCAATCACTACGCCGGAGCGGTCGCCATGCGGCACCATATGGCGCGTTTTTTCGATCTCTTTGAGCAGGCCGAGATTTTCCATTTCGGCAATGATAGCTTTGCGCGCGGCAAAACGATCCTGACCGCGATAGGCTTCCGGCACAGAATCATTCAGACGCGCCTGATCATCCAGAATATTGATCGACTCCAAACCATGCCTTTTGCCGACCTGAAAGTCGTTAAAATCATGGGCGGGCGTGATCTTAACCGCACCAGAACCCTTGGCAGGATCGGCATAGTCATCTGGCACAATTTTAATGCGGCGGCCAACGATCGGCAGAACTACTTCCTTGCCGACTAAGCCCTTATAGCGTTCATCATCCGGATGGACGGCCACCGCCGTATCGCCCAGCATGGTTTCCGGACGTGTGGTAGCCACGACGATATAGTCGCGCGTCTCAAAGGTCTCATTGCCCTCTTCATCCGTGACGGGATGCTGATAGGTCAGCCCGTCTGCTAAGGGGTAGGCGAAGTGATAATAGGCCCCGTCGACTTCTTTTTGTTCGACCTCAAGGTCGGAAATCGCCGTCTGAAAATACGGGTCCCAGTTTACCAAACGCTTATCGCGGTAAATCAACCCCTCTTTATGCAACTGCACAAAGACCTTGCGCACCGCGGCCGATAAGCCCTCATCCAGCGTAAAGCGTTCCCGCGACCAGTCGCACGATGCCCCCAGACGGCGCAACTGACCGACAATCGTCCCGCCCGATTCGGCTTTCCAATCCCAGACCTTTTGTACAAAGGCCTCACGGCCCATATCCCGGCGCGATTGCTGACCGGCGGCGGCCAGTTGACGCTCAACCACCATCTGAGTGGCAATACCGGCGTGATCCGTCCCCGGCAGCCACAAAGCCGCCTTACCGCGCATCCGCTCAAAGCGTATCAGCACGTCCTGCAAGGTATTATTCAGCGCATGGCCGATGTGCAGCGATCCCGTCACATTGGGCGGCGGGATCACAATCGAAAAGCTCTCAGCCCCCTCCTTGTCCGTCGGCTTAAAAGCACCGGACGTTTCCCAGATCTCATAAAGGCGCGGTTCAACGGATTTCGGATCGAAAGTCTTTTCTAACATGCTCAGGCTTTGACAATAAAAACAGGAAGGGAAAACAAAAACGGCGCCCGCAATGGACGCCGTTCTCTCTATAACCATTTGCGGCGAAGCGAAAGTCTTTAGCCGCCTTTGATAATTTGTATTATTAGCGCCGGGCCTGACGGGCGATACGCTCGACCTCGAGGCGGACTTGTTCTTCGACGATGGATGCCAGATTTTTATCAAGCCAGTCCTGAAGCATGGGGCGCATCAGTTCTTTGAGCACGTCCTCTAAGGTACGACCGTCTTTGGGCACCAGCAAGGCATTGGTCAAGGCACCAAAGGCATTTGCCGCCGTGCTCTCCGTGCGATCGCTAACCAGACGCGACGCGCCAAAATCAGGCTCCGGTGCCGAATAAACGGGCTTGGGTTCCGGCTTAGGCGCAGGTGCCACCGCCGCCACCGGCTCATAGGCATCCAGATCACCAATCGACGCGACCGGTGCGGCCACATAAGGCTCGGTCAATTCCAGAACATCATCCTCCGGCTCGTCCTCTTCGAACGCCGCCATGGGTTCCGGCTCCGGTTCAGACGCAGGTTCCGGTTCGGCAACCGCCACTTCGGCCGGTGCCTCAGCCGCCTCTTCAGGCGCATCATCTTCGGAGATGATGCGGCGAATGGAGGCAAGGATTTCCTCCATAGTCGGCTCGTGTGCGGATTGGTCTGACATGGTAATATCGCCGTTGAATCGGAAAACTGTGCTATAAAGACACGGCTTAAGGGATTTTGGCAACTCTTAAGCTTATAAGCCGCCCATTAATTCGCGAAACGGGCTAATTTTCCTGTTACTCATTGAAAAATCAGCCTGTTTTGCAATGGCGAAAATGACTACTTTTCAGTCATACCGTCGGTCACGCCCGCGCCAAGACCGTCAATTGCGCGAATCACCGGCTCAATTGTCATGCCTTTATTCTTGACGCGATCAAAGTTCTTAGCGGGATCATAAACCTCAGCCTGGGGCACCAGTTCACGCGCATTCAGGCTGCCCATAACCGCCAAAAGCTGAGATGAAGCCACATATTCGTCGCGCTGGGCATTAATCAGCGCCAACTGGGCAGACCGATATTCCTGCTCAGCATTCAACACTTCGATATTGGTGCGAAGCCCCACCTGAAACTCCATCTTGACACCTTCGGCCGCAAGCCGGGTGGCACGCACCTGCTCCAGATTGGCTGCCGTTGCCGACTTGGCCGCCACCATCTGCGCCCAGAAAGATGAGGTATCCTGAATGACGCCGCGGCGGCTTTCTTCGACCGTCATTTTTTGCGCCGTGTGCCCTTCGGCGGCCTGACGAATGCGTGAGGTGTTAAACCCGGCCGAAAACAGCGGAATAGAGAGCCGCAAAGTGGCTGACGCGGCATCGCGGTTATCGAGATTATTGAAATCGTTCGTCGGCGCAAACGCGCCGTAACTGGCGGATAGCCCAACCGTTGGCCCCAGATTTGAGCGGGCGGCCTTGACACGAGCCCGCGCGGCGGCCTCTGCAAACAATGCCGAGTTCAGATCAGGGTTATATTTTTCAGCCGCATTCAGCGCCAAATCAAAATCGGTGGGGATATTGGGCAGCGCCGTCTCCGGCTCCAGATTGGTCGGGGCCTGACCAACGATGGCGATATATGACGCGCGGCTGGTGTCCAGTTGCGCCTTGGCCTGAGCCAGAGATGCTTGGGATGCCGCCAGACGTGCTTCGGATTGCGCCACATCCGTGCGGGTGTTGTCGCCAACCGAGAAGCGCGCATTGGCCTCATCCAGTTGACGCTTCAAAACCTCATAATTTTCCTGACGGATGCGCAAAGCTTCCTGATCGCGGCGCACGGCGGTGTAGACCGAGATCACGTTCAACAGAACCGATTGCTCGACCGACCGCAGGCCTTCCTGCCCGGCCAGAACATCAGCCTTGGCGGCATCCAGTGTCGATACCAGCGCGCCCGACGCGAAAATCGGTTGGCTGGCGGACAGGGTCAGAGAGGTGGTTGAACGGTTGCCAGACAGATCCGGCAGGTCATTGTAACCGACATCCGCCCCGACATTCAGCGACGGCCCTAGGCTGGAACGCGCCTGCACATAGGTTTCGTCCTGCGCCCGCTGCAAAGCACGTTGTCTTTGTATGGTCGGGTTGCTGGCATAGGCCATGGCTATGACATCCGTCAGCGTCTCAGCGGAGGCCAGTCCGGCCCAACTGCCCCCAGCCAATAGCGCCAGAACGCTTAAACCGACACGTAACCGAACAGACTTCGCACCCGACATAAATAACTTCCCTAAAAAGATTAATGACGCGCTTACGCGTCATGCCCCTGCGCCGTTGGGCGCGAAGAACCCTTAGAGTCATCTCTGGCACAAGTTACGGTATTTGGCGAATTAAGCTTTTTTCACATTTGCCGTATGCGTGGAAATGTCACAGGCAAGCTCAGAAAACGAAGCTTTTGGCCTTTTCAAAGCCGGGAAGCGTAGATGGCGACGAATCGAAAACCTCACGGGCGGATACCCCGGAATCAAGCTTCGTAAAGACGGTTGCCTTACCGACAGCAGAGGTGCGCACCACCACGCCGAGACGTCCATCAATCTTAAGCGCCTTAAGCCAGGCGTCAGGGACTTCGCTTACCGCGCCTTCGATAATGATCAGGTCGTACTCACCCGCCACAGGGCTTGCAAAGGCTTGAGTCTGCGTCTTAACGCCCAGGGTTTTCAGATAAGGCTCAACAACCGCCAGGGTGCGCGCATCTTGTTCCTGCACAATTACGTTTAGGCCCGCATGAGCCAGAACCGCCCCGGCATAGGGCGCGGCAATCGCCAGAACGCTTTCACCGGCCTTGGGCGACAGAACGTGCATCAGCTTGGAAATATCGCGGGCCTTCATCAGGTAACGGTTCGGTGCGATCATGGCCTCAACCTCGCCATAGGCGGCAAAGCCCTGAGATTGCGCACACAAACGCTCACGTTCAACATGGCGCATAGCCCGTTGCAAAGCCATGTCGGTGACATCGTTCACACGCACCTGAGATTCGACCATATTATTGCGAGCGGCGACGTAATCCATGTTCAGACCTCTAAAAAACCAAGCCATACGTATGCTGGTGAAGATTCTTCGCTTATAGGCGTTCAGATGCGTTTCAGCAATTCTTACAAATACGAAAATGAGCCATAAAAAGAAGAGTTTTCCAAACAATTCTGACAGCCGCATCGCAAAATCAATTGCAGCCATGCATATGATCTGATAGCTGCACTGACCTTAAACGCTCTATGAGGCCTGATGGCGGAGCGGTTACGCAGCGGATTGCAAATCCGTGTAGCCCGGTTCGACTCCGGGTCAGGCCTCCAATATCCCTAAACCAAAAGCACCAAACTCTATGCATTGAGAGCCATTTTGCTGTGGCCGAAGTCTTGCTTTGCGATGCTTAACAGCACGCAGCCATACCATAACATTACAAAAACAATCTTTAGTTGTAATTTTATTGAAATGGTCGCAAAATATATATTCGCATAGAGATACCATGCCCACCTCATCACTGCCCGCACCCGCACTTCCCTTCAAGGGTCTCCCCCACCGCCTGCATATGGCGTGGTTGATTCTTCCTGCCCTTATTTCGGCCACAGCCCTGGCTGGCGCGGTCGGATGGAAGTTAGGCACGGATAATGGCTGGGAAACGGCTCAGAAAAACCAGCCCATCGCCCATTTCCCGCAAAGGCTTAACGCCATAAAATCGCAAGCCGGTCAGATGGAAGCCAAGACCATTGTTCTGGGCGACAGCCTGACTGAGTTTGCCAGACTTAACGACCTGTGCGGTCAGCCCGTGCTTAATGCTGGCGTCAGCGGCGCCACGATTCAGGACACCGCAGGCTGGAGCGATGACGTTATAGCCTCTTCCGCCCGACCAGAGCGCCTGATTTTTGCCCTTGGCACCAATAATGCCAAGACCTACCTGGTGAAGGCGCAACCGGTTGAGCAAACGCTTTCAGCCTATCGCACGCTCATCACTCGCTATAAGGGCTATGACATTGCGATTGCGACCATACCTAATATCGGAGCCGCAGCCGCAGATCGTTTTGATCAAGCCTATATCGACCGCCTGAACGCGGGTATTCGCACTTTGGCCACTGAGACCGGCGCAACGCTTATTGAACTGGGCCACCCCGTTCCCACCCGCGACGGTGTGCACTTACAGCCCAGCGCTTACAGCCTCTGGAGCACGCAAATGGCCGGCGTTTGCAAGGCATAATCGGCGCCCATGACAATGATTGATTTAAATTATAACGCCGATACGATATTCATGTTTCATTAACTCAAATCAGTCAGACAGGTATTGTCTTTGCTTTCTTAAAGACACCCACCATCACCAAACTTTATAAGGCCCGAAGGTTTTCTTCGGGCTTTTTTTATGCGTTGAAGGAGATTGAGCCGGAGCAAAACGGGCAAGCGAGCGCACGATTTGCTCACAGGACAGCCGCTAACAATTTTCAGGATAAATGCGCTGGCTCCCCGGACAGGACTCGAACCTGTGACAAGTCGATTAACAGTCGACTGCTCTACCAACTGAGCTACCGGGGAATGTTTGTAGCAGCGAAGGAGCGCCCTATAGCAAGCTGTCTGGCCAGGACGCAAGGCCTAAGTTTCAAATTATCCACGAATTTGAATTTTCCGCTGTGGCCTCTACGTTCAAGGCCCTAATAAACCATGGTGGTTTGCGAGCCGCCCCCCGGCAAGAGCCAGTGAACCTTCCATGCGGCCTCAGTAGGCTGTATCGAATCCATTTCCCCAGGCTCCGCCAGCAACTCGACCGTACGGGCATCAACGGCACCTTCCGATTGCGCCGTAAGCATAACGGCCTGCCCCACCAGGCTCTGCCGTAATGGCAATATAGCGCTGTAAAGCCCCGCCTCATCGGCCTTAACGCGCGCAACATCTGCACCGTTGACCCCCAGAGCCACCACAGCCCCGGCCTTAGTACGCCCGGCAACCGCCACACCGCCAAGGCCGTCATAATCCACAACGGCCAAAAGCGGCGCATGGGGCGATAGAGGCAGGCTTGGGGATCCCGAACGCATGAAGACAGCCCGCTCTGGCTGTCCGGTCGGCACGAACAGACGTCCCTCTGCTTTCATCAGCCGGCCGGAGTCTTCCATCGACAGATCATAGAGATTACCATTAACATCATTGGGCAACTCAGCCTCAAACTCGCCGCGCGTGTTGGCCGTTACCCCGAAAGCCTGCCCTTGTCGGCTGGTCAGACGTACCCGTCCATCCGGGCGGGCAACACCACTGATTTTGACAACACCATTACCGCCGATCGTAACCTTAAGTATTTCAGGGGCGCGGATGTAGCCCATATTCGTCGCCAGAAAGGGGCCGTCCGCGTCATCTTGCGGATTACCTTTCTGGCAGCCGGCCACTATCACCAGGGCAAGGCAAAGTAAGCCTTTCGTGAGCGACCTCATAGCAATGTGACGGGCGGTCAGGGTCATGGGTGTCAATGATAGAGTAACGATCCCCACATGAAAATAGCCCCCGACCGCATCGAAACCAATTTAAGTCTTTTAATTTTAAGCTTGCCCATTTTAAGATAGCCCAAACGATTGGAATGACATGACGCATCAGAATATTAAAACGATCTGCCTATATTGCGGGTCGTCAAATGGCAAAGACCCGGCCTATGTTAAGGCCGCTCAGGAATTTGGCACGCTGCTGGCACAGACGGGATTGAAACTGGTATATGGCGGTGGTGATGTTGGCCTGATGGGGGCTGCCGCCCGCGCCGCCTATGACGCCGGTGGTCAGGTCAAAGGCATTATGCCGCGCTTTCTGCGCACCCGTGAGCGCCTGTTTGACGAAGTCGAAACCGTCGTTGTCGAATCAATGCATGAGCGCAAGATGCTGATGTTTGAGGACTCGGATGCATTCGTCGTGTTTCCGGGTGGCGTTGGCACGCTCGAGGAAGTTATTGAGCTTTTGTCGTGGCGGCGGCTGGATCTGCACAAAAAGCCGATCATTTTCTTTAATCTGAATGGCTATTGGGACCCGTTCTTTGCCATGGTCAGCCATACGCTTGCTGAGGGCTTTACCCCGGAGGCCTTCCTGAAAACCTATATGAGCGTCGACAAGGTTTCCGACATTCTCAAAGCGGTGAGCTATATGTCGACTCAGGATGAAGATATCGATACGCGCAAAGTTCTGTGAAATCATTCACTTGCGAAACGCAATTAATTCGCATTGCATGACTTATAGGTGAAATCAACACTGCGGGATTGGCCGTTTACAACGCCCTCAATACGCGCCAAAAGTCCATTCTGAGCCTTTCGATACATAACGCGCTGGGGAAAATCATGGGCGAGGTTCTCGAAAACCACCTCACCCTCGGCTTGAGATTTCACCGGAAAGCTGGCCTCCACCTGCCCTAATGGGATCGCCGTGAAGGTCAGCACACCGGCAACCGCCTCAATGCGCATATGCTCATAATTGCGTAATTTTCCTGCGCGCATCGTCTTGCCCGCGCCCATAAGCACACCGCCGGACCCCGTGGTCCAATACTCTTCGACCACACGATCACCGTCCGCCTGAACCCAGCACCCGGTTAGCCAGCTTAAGTCCCCAACACCTTCGGCATTGGCAACACCGCTTAAAGCTGCAAAGCCAATTGCAATCAGCAAGCCCTTCATCGCACCCTCCGTTTTCAGTCAGGGTAACGCTCTTGATGCCCATCTGCCAAGGCATTTAGCGCTTAGGCCGCCGCCCCCAAGCGCTTGGCGATCTTTTCACGGCCAATCAGGAACGATAACGCCCCCATGTCGGGCCCATGCGGTTTGCCGGTCAGAGCCAGACGTAACGGCATAAACAGGGTCTTGCCCTTGGCGCCGGTAGCGTCCTTAATGGTCGCCGTCCACGCGCTCCAGCTATCGCGGCCATAGGGATCAGGCAGCAGCTCCAGCGCCTTGGCGGCAAAGCCCGCGTCTTCGATGACCGTAGGCACATCATCGCGGACAATCGCAGCCCATTCAACGACCTCAGCAAACTTATGCAGGTTCGGCTTTATGGTATCCCAGAATAACTCGCCCAGATCGGCGCTTAGCGCTTCCAGACGGGGCTTCGCCTCGGCATAAGGCATAACTTGCAAAACGCCGGCGTTTAGCCGCATCAGATCGTCAAAGTCATAACGCGCAGGCGCACGGCCCATCTTGGTGAAATCCTGCGCCTCGGCCAAAACTTCCAAAGACGCCGCAACCTCCAGAGGATCGGACGTGCCAATCTTGGCCAGATGCGATGCAATCGCCAAGGGTTCTAAACCATCCTCACGCATCTGCGAAATCGACATGGACCCCAAACGTTTAGACAGGCCCTCACCGTCTGCCCCGACCAGCAAGGTCATATGGGCAAAAGTGGGCAGAGGTGCGCCTCCGAAAAAGGCCGATAAGGCCTCAAAAATCTCGATCTGAGTGCCGGTATTGGCGACATGATCTTCTCCGCGGATGACGTGGGTGATCTTCATATCAATGTCATCGACCACCGACGGCAGGGTGTAGAGAAACGCACCGTCTTCGCGGATCAGCACCGGATCAGACATGGAGGTCGTATCGACTTCGCAATGACCGCGCACCAGATCTTCCCAGGCGACGCGCTTGCCATCCAGCTTAAAGCGCCAGTGCGGCTTGCGGCCTTCGGCTTCAAAGGCGGCCTTTTCAGCCTCGGTCAGATTTAGTGCGGCACGGTCGTAGACGGGCGGCAGGCCGCGCGATAGCTGCACCTTGCGGCGGCGATCCAGTTCATCGGCAGTTTCATAGCAGGCATATATGCGGCCATCGGCTTTCAGCGCATCGGCAGCCTTTTGATAAATATCAAAGCGCTTGGACTGATTATAGCGCTCATCCCAGTTGAGCCCCAGCCACTTAAGGTCGGTCTCGATCAGGTCTTCATTTTCCTTGGTGGAGCGCTCAAGGTCAGTATCATCAATCCGCAGGACGAATAATCCCTGATGCTTCTTTGCGAACAGCCAGTTGATCAGGGCGGCGCGAACATTGCCCGCATGGATGCGGCCAGTCGGTGACGGAGCGAAACGAACCTTAACGGTCATGGGCGTAATGTCTCTGGGTTACTGTCGAAATTGAGACATTCCCATACGCTGTCACACATTGAGTTTAAAGGGCCAAAAGTTTTTATTGTCCCCATTTAACAAACAGCTTTAGCCCTTTACCCGCGACAAGAGGTTCCCCCGCGACCTTGGATTTGACCGTCGCGGTTTTCATGAGTTCAAGCGTAGCGGTTCCAAACCCTAAGCCTTCGGGCGTTTCGCGAATCATTTCGCATTCCGTAACGCGGCCATGGTCATCCCAATCACATGAAACCAAAACTGAGCCGGGCTGATTGCGTTGCTTGGCCACGGTTGGATAATTCCGCTTCATGCGCTCATACGGCACATGATCCCACGTCACCGGCAATTCTGGCAAAGCCTGACGAGCGGACGGTACAGGATCGACGGTTGGCGACGCGGCCCACAAAGGCGAGGCTCCGCCAACCATAGCCATTGCCGCCAAGATCAAAATTTTCCTGAACATCCGGCCTCCAGTTCTACTTTTCTATAAGTAAACCAGAGCTTGCGCCTTCCGGCAAGCTTAGTCGTCGCGGTGGACGCGCTCACGACGCTCATGACGCTCCTGAGCCTCGATGCTTAAGGTCGCGGTCGGGCGGGCTTCAAGTCGGGCCAGACCGATAGGCTCACCGGTTTCTTCGCAAAAGCCGTAAGATTGATCATCAACGCGACTGATGGCTTCTTCGATCTTGGAGATCAGCTTGCGTTGACGGTCACGGGTACGCAGTTCCAGCGCACGATCCGATTCCGATGACGCGCGGTCTACCAGGTCGGGATGATTTTCGGTTTCTTTTTGCATGGTGTTGACGGTCTCTTTCGAGCCGCGCAGGATATCTTCTTTCCATTCCACCAGCTTTTTACGGAAATAGGCTAACTGACGATCGTTCATATACTCTTCGCCGTCAGACGGTTTGTAACCCTCACCCTTAACCTGAATATCGAGTGTACTCATAAGACCTGCACTCCGAATCTAACTGTTAAGTCCCCAAAGGTCCTAACAGACCCCAAACCATTTAGCTCCGGCTGCAAACATCGCGCCACAAACCGGACAGCCCTTTTTTAGGCGGCTTATAGACACCGGAATAAGACGATTCAATGACTTTACGCAGGATTTTTTCACAAGGGAGACAATAGGTCGCCTCAGTGAGACGCCTTATGCAACTAAACCCTTCATTGCAATGCAGATTTAACTCAGGCCGCGCTTAGCCAGTTCAACCAGCGCCCGCGTTTCAATATGATCCAGAACCGCCTGAAGCTTTTCATCCTCGACCGCTTCGCGCCGATCCGCGATCATGGTTTTGAGATTAAGCAGCGTGGAATCCGCCAGAGTGCCGTCCAGAAGCGAGACCTTAACGTCCTCCAGCACATCCAGAATGTCATTGGCCCGGCGGATCTGACGACGACGACGGCCCGTCAGTACGTCTTCTTCGGCCTGCAATGCCAAAAGCGCATCAATGCCGCCCACACCAAAGGCCCCGGCAGCAGGTGCCGCTCCGGCAGCCGATCCCGCACTTTGCGCTGAACTTCCTTTCGATAGGGAAAATCCATCACCACCGGTACGCTTGACGCCGCCTGTAGTCGCCGAAGCGCCTAAACCTTGAGAAGGATTGATCCTGAGCGTCATCGCCAAAAACACCTGTACTATGGATGAAATATGCTCAGGCCTTATGCCTGCTTTCAAAAAGCGTCCGCTTTCGAGGCGCGGGATCATACCCCTGCACCATGGGTCAATATTTCCCCCTGATGGTAACTTTGGCGTTAATATCCGGGCAATTTTTTCCCCACACGGCCGCAGCACGCCAATTAACCAATTTTATCACTGATTTTATTGGAAAAATTCACAGCCCAAGTTGGCACAAACTTCGCATAGCACCTCCCGACTAATGTAAGGTTTAGGTGATCATGCGCTTTTTCACGTCCCTCCTGCCCCGATTGCTGCTTTTATCCACGGCGCTTTTGACGTTCGCCGCACCGGGTTTTGCGGCGTCCCGCATTAAGGACATTGTCGATGTCGAAGGTGTGCGTAAAAATCAGCTTATCGGTTACGGCATCGTGGTCGGTCTGAACGGCACCGGCGACAGCGTGCGAAACGCGCCCTTCACCAAGCAAAGCCTTGAGGCCATGCTGGAGCGACTGGGGGTCAACGTCCGCGACGCCAACCTCAACACCAAAAACGTCGCCGCAGTTATGGTAACCGCCGAATTGCCCGCCTTTTCGGCATCTGGCTCACGCATGGACGTGTCGGTATCGGCTATGGGTGACGCCAAAAGCCTTTTGGGCGGCACATTATTGGTAACCCCGCTTCTCGGCGCTGACGGCGAAGCCTATGCGGTCGCTCAAGGCACCGTCCAGACCGGTTCAATCTCTGCGGGCGGCGCGTCAGGCTCCTCCATAACCAAGGGCGTGCCGACTTCTGGCCGCATCGCTTCAGGCGGTATTGTTGAGCGCGAAATTGCCTTTGACCTCAACGCCATGCCGGTTGTGAGACTGACGCTTAAGAATCCAGATTTCACAACCTCAAAACGGATCGCTTTGGCCATCAATGCCAGTTATCCAGGGACTGCTTTTGCGGAAAATCCCACCATAGTGTCGCTGAAAGCGCCGCAGGGCACCAATATGATGAACTTCGTCACCGATATTGAACAGATGAATGTCAATGTCGATACACCTGCCAAGGTCGTGATCGATGAAGTGAACGGCGTCATAGTTATGGGCGAAAACGTCCGCGTCTCCCGCGTTGCCATTGCCCAGGGCAATCTGACCATCTCGGTGCAGGAACAACCCTTCGCCAGCCAACCAGCACCCTTTAGCCAAGGCCAGACAGCGCTCGTGCCAGATAGCCAAGTCTCCATCGATGAGGAAAAGGGCAAGAAGCTTTATGACCTAAAGGCCACGACCTCCCTTAGTGATTTGATTGAGGGGTTGAATGCGCTGGGGGTATCACCGCGCGACATGATCTCGATCCTGCAAGCCATCAAAACCTCTGGTGCCCTGCAAGCCGATATCGAGGTGATGTGATGAACCTGACAAGCAACGCCCTCCTGAGCCTGCAAGGCCAGAATACAGACGCAAAGATTGCGGCCGTCAGCGATCAAGCAAAATCGGCCAATCAGGCGCGCGCCCTAAAGACCGGCCAGGAATTTGAAACCATGGTTCTGTCGGCCATGCTGCAATCGATGTTTCAGGGCGTCGGTGATACGGATGGGATGTTTGGGGGCGGCGAAGGCGAAGAAGCCTTTAAATCTTTCTATACCGAAGCCATCGCTAAACAGACAGCGCTTCATGGCGGCATAGGCATTTCCGACGCCATTCAAAAACAACTGCTGCAACTCCAAGAAGCCAAGGCCGCGTCATGACCCTTTCCGCTAACAATCCCTCAGATCGTGCCCGCCAGATTCTTAGCCTGACCGAGCGTTTGGGTGAGCGATTGGCCTTTGAAACCAAAGCGCTGGAGGCTCATCGCCCGCAGGATATCCACGCGGGCATAGAAGAAACGCGCCAGTTATCGAATCTGTACCGGATGGAAACCGCGCGCCTTAAGGCGGATCCCACTCTGTTGTCGGGCCTGAGCGATACCACGAAATCTCAATTGCGAACCGCAACCGAGTCTTTCATGGAGATCGCCAAACGCCACGCGGTTGCTGTCGAAGCCGCCCGCGCTGTAACCGAAGGCATTTTGCAAGCCATCGCTACCGATGTGTCGGAACGCAAAGCTCAGGGTGCCAGCTACGGCCCCGGCGCCCGGCAAATTTACCGTGAGCCTACCTCGCTTAACCTGTCCCATAAAGCCTGAACACCCGGGGTCATGTTGCCAAATTGTTCTTGCGCCATATTGCCAAATCAGGCTTAAAAGTCCGCAGCTATATAAGATAAAGTAAGGATGAGCGGCATACTGACACTTTTGGTCAGTGCCAAGTCATCCTATATAGACATCTTATCCAGAAACCGGACTATAGGACCTCATGGCCGATCCTGACTTTATCAAGATACGTGGTGCGCGCGAGCACAACCTCAAAGGGGTGGATGTCGATATCCCGCGTGGCAAGCTGGTCGTCCTTACCGGCCTGTCAGGTTCGGGCAAATCGTCTCTGGCGTTCGACACCATCTATGCCGAGGGGCAGCGGCGCTACGTCGAGTCACTGTCAGCCTATGCGCGGCAGTTCCTTGAACTGATGTCAAAGCCCGATGTCGATCTGATTGAAGGGCTGTCGCCCGCCATTTCGATTGAGCAAAAAACGACCTCTAAAAACCCGCGCTCGACCGTCGGCACGGTCACGGAAATCCATGACTATATGCGCCTGATGTGGGCGCGGGTCGGTGTGCCCTACTCACCGGCCACAGGACTGCCTATCGAATCCCAAACCATATCCCAGATGGTCGATAAGCTTGTCAGCTTGCCTGAAGGGACGCGCATCCTTTTGCTGGCGCCGTTTGTGCGTGGCCGGAAAGGCGAATACAAAAAGGAAATCGCCGATCTTCAGCGTCAGGGTTTTCAGCGTCTCAAGGTCGACGGCACCTATTATCCGATCGAAGACGCCCCGAAACTCGATAAGAAGTATAAGCACGATATTGACGTTGTCATCGACCGCGTGGTCATCAAGGACGGGTTGATGGCGCGGCTGGCGGATAGCCTTGAGACTGCCCTGCGACTGGCTGACGGACTGGCCATCGCCGAATATGCGGATATAGCTGACGGTGAAACTGAGCCCAAGCGCATCATTTTTTCGGAAAAGTTTGCCTGCCCGGTGTCGGGGTTTACGATTGCTGAAATCGAGCCGCGGCTGTTCTCCTTCAACAACCCGTTTGGCGCCTGTCCGACCTGTGATGGCCTGGGCGTTAAACTTACTTTCGATCAGCAACTGATCGTACCGGATGAGACGGCCACTTTGGCGAGCGGTGCGATTGCACCGTGGTCAAAAGGCACCTCACCGCTTTACACGCAGACGCTGCAAGCTCTGGCGCTCCATTACGGTTTTGCCATGGACACCAAATGGCGCGCCCTGACACCTGAAGCGCAAGCTGTGGTGCTGCATGGTTCTGGTTCGGAAAAGATCAAGTTTACCTATGCTGACGGATCGCGCCGTTATGATGTGACCAAGCCGTTTGAGGGCGTCATTCCCAATATGGAGCGGCGCTGGCGTGAAACCGAATCCGCCTGGGCGCGTGAAGATCTGGCGCGCTATCAGTCCGAAACGCCGTGTGAAGCCTGTGGTGGTAAGCGCCTTAAGCCCGAAGCTCTGGCGGTTAAGATCAAGGCGTTTGATATCGCTCAGGTATCGGGCCTGTCTATTAAAAAGGCTCATGAATGGTTCGCCGATCTTGAAAACCATCTGAGCGAAAAACAGATGGATATCGCCCGCCGCATCTTAAAGGAAATTCTGGATCGCCTGAAATTCCTCAATGACGTGGGGCTTGATTACCTCAACTTGTCACGCAATTCCGGCACATTGTCAGGTGGCGAAAGTCAACGTATCCGGCTGGCGTCGCAGATCGGATCTGGGCTGACCGGCGTACTTTATGTGCTGGATGAACCGTCGATCGGCCTGCATCAGCGCGATAACGACCGTCTGCTCGAAAGCCTTCAGGGGTTGCGTGATCTTGGCAATTCCGTGCTGGTGGTCGAGCACGACGAAGACGCCATTCTGACCGCAGATTATGTGATCGACATGGGTCCTGCGGCTGGCGTTCACGGCGGTGAAATCGTGGCGCAAGGCACGCCCAACGACATTAAGGCTAATCCGAACTCTCTAACCGGGCAGTACCTGACGGGTAAACGCGAGATTCCGGTGCCGCTGGATCGGCGTCCGATCAACAAAAAGAAGATGCTCAAAGTCATCGGCGCGCGCGGCAACAACCTGAAAAACGTCACGGGTGAAATTCCGGTGGGCGTCATGACCTGCATCACCGGTGTGTCGGGTGGCGGCAAATCGACCTTTACGCTGGAAACCCTGCACAAGGCCGCCGCGCGACGCCTCAACAACGCCTCCGCCAACCCGGCCATCCACGATAAGATCGAAGGTTTGGAATTTTTCGATAAGGTTGTGGAAATCGATCAGTCCCCCATCGGTCGCACCCCACGCTCCAACCCGGCGACCTATACCGGCGCGTTTGGCCCGATCCGCGATTGGTATGCAGGCCTGCCCGAAAGCAAGGCTCGCGGCTATGGCCCCGGCCGCTTCTCGTTCAACGTCAAGGGCGGGCGCTGCGAAGCCTGTTCGGGCGACGGTTTGATCAAGATCGAGATGCACTTCCTGCCCGATGTCTATGTCACCTGCGATGTTTGCAAGGGCAAGCGTTATAACCGTGAAACACTAGAAATATCGTTCAAAGACAGTTCAATAGCCGATGTTCTTGATATGACAGTTGAAGAAGGCGCCGGAGCCTTCAAGGCCGTACCGACCATCCGCGACAAGCTGGAAACCCTGAAACGCGTCGGTCTCGGCTACATCAAGATCGGCCAGCAAGCGACGACCCTGTCCGGTGGGGAGGCTCAGCGTGTCAAGTTGTCCAAGGAACTGTCCAAACGCGCCACGGGTAAGACGCTTTACATCCTTGATGAGCCGACCACGGGCCTGCATTTCGAGGATACCCGTAAACTGCTTGAAGTGCTGCATGAACTGACCGACAGCGGCAATACCACTATCGTCATCGAACACAATCTTGATGTCATCAAAACGGCAGACTGGATTTTGGACTTCGGCCCCGAAGGCGGTGACGGCGGCGGTGAGATCGTTGCCTTTGGCTCCCCCGAAGCCGTGGCGGAAAATCCGAAATCGTGGACCGGACGCTACCTTAAGGATCTTTTGGCGCGACATAAGGAACGCAGACGGGCTTAATCTAAATTAACCATTATCGGCGCATGGTGAACCTGATTGAGATTAAGGATTCTCCCATGCGCTGCGCCCAACTTCGTTCGCTGACCTTAGCTGGACTTATGCTGCTCGCCCTATCGGGATGTAGCGGCGGCGAAAAATCCGTAAAGTCGGACGACGCGCATGGCGATAGTCACGGTGACGCCCATGGTCAGGCTGATGCTCATGGCGGCGCTGGTGGCGCGAAACTTACGCATTGGGCCTATAGCGGCGATGAAGGCCCGTCGCACTGGGGCCAACTGGGCGGGGACGCGGCGACCTGTGCCAGTGGCGCACGCCAATCTCCGATCGACCTGACCGGAAATGGCCGCCCCCAAATGTCAAAAATCACGCTGGATTACCTGTCCTCAGCGGCGACCATCCAAAACGATGGCCACAGCATCAAGGTGGTGCCGTCCAAGGGGGGCGGACTGATCGCCCATGGTACGCCTTATAACCTGAAGCAAATACATTTTCACAGCCCCAGCGAGCACACTATCAATGGCCGTCGCGCCGCACTGGAAAGCCATTTTGTTCACCAAAATGCCAAAGGCGAATATCTGGTGGTCGGGGTCCTGTCCAATGTCGGGGTCGCCGATCCCATGTTGGCCCCCATCTGGACTTACCTGCCTAGCGATCAGACGGCACCGGCCGCCATTCCGGATCTGCTGATCAATGCGCGCGACCTCATGCCCGCGGCTGAGGAGTTTTTTGTCTATTCCGGCTCGCTTACCGTACCGCCTTGCTCAGAGGGCGTAACTTGGATGGTGTTCTCTGCGCCTTTAAGCGTATCTCCCGAACAGGTCAGCGCTTATGAGACTCTGCTGGGATCAACGGCCCGCCCCATTCAGGCTCGTAAAGACCGTGACCTTTTAAGCGTAATCAGCGCGGGCTGACACCCGATACTTGCCGCGTTGTACGGGCCTGATCGCGCAGGGTTAGAAACAGACGGCTTTGGGCCGCCGCGATCATAAGTTCACGCAAAAAGGCCGAAATCGCTGTCACGGTCACTACGACCGTAAAAAATGGCATGAAGGGTAACAGGTCAGTTAAGGTTTTAACTTCAAGGCCTTGCTTAAACAGCTTAAACTGTTCAATCAGCGACATATTCAAGCCAATGGCGGATATCGCGTGAGCTGCCGTTACGCAGATCAGCACCAGCACGTAGGTGAAGATATAGACCACCAGTATCGACCAGAGATACCGACGCGTCAGCAGAAACGACCCAATAAAATTAATGCGCCGCTGGTAGAAGGTATCCATGGACGCCAAAGATAAGCGCAACTTAAGCCAGATCACGCCCAGGGCCTGCAGCACGGCTGTCAGCAATATGATCCCGAAGGTCGCAAAATTGCGCCCGATGTGCAACTCAAGCACGGTGTTGGCAACCCAGGCCACACCCGCCACCACCAGAAACAGCGACACGGATAGAACCATGATCAGCAAAAATTTGAGGACGTAAAACGCCATCAGTCGAACCTCATCCGGCCCGAAGGTCAAGGTGGCGGCACGAGGGTTCCCAAGAGCTATCTGCGCCCGATAAATGGCACACTTCACGATCAGGTGGGTCAGGCCGATCAAGATGCCGCACACACTCACGGCCATCAATGTGGTGTATATCAGACCTGACAAAAGTTGGGGCTGGCTGCGCAAAGCCTGCCAGAAGGCCAGCCAATGTTCCGCAAACGCGAACACTGTAAAGCCATAAGCCACGCCATAGCCAACAAACATCACCAGAAGCCATTTTATCGCGGTCAGAGGGCGGTCGCGTAACAGTCTAAGGCCATCAAACGCGATCTCTTCGGATAATTCCGTACGCACACGCCCCCCTGTTACACACGCTGGTGAACCTTACGCCACCCTGCACGCATGTTGCTCAGGCGGGGTCAGTCTGTCGCGTCTATACCCCAATTCCGTGTCATTTTTTTTAGAATGTTGTCAGGTGGTTGTTCGCGCTGGTTTAAGTGATTTGTAGGCTGCGGCCTGCGCCCCAATCAACAAGGCCGACAATAACGGAGCCCTCAAAGCACTCATGATCATGTAGCCAGCGACAACCGGATTAGCCAAGCTTTCAAGGCGCGACAGATCAAAGGTTTGACGCATATCCGCGCCGCCCATATCGAGCCCCAGAAACGGCACAGCCAGAGCTACAAAGATGATTTCACACAAAATCTGCACCAGCATGATCATGATGATGGTGACGACATAACCCACCAAAAGCTGCCAGAAATGCCCCTTGGTCAGTTTGAAACTGCCGATGAAATTCAACCGCTGCTCATCGAAGCTTTGCACCGGCACGAGCGACAAACGAATGACCAACCACAAATAAAATGCGACGGACACCAGCGCGCTGACAAAACCAAAGGTGATTGCGGGCGCCCCCATGGTCGCCTGAGTCAGGGCCACCAATATGCCGCCAATAATGATCAGTCCAATGGTAAAGACAATCGACACTACAAAGGCAAACACCAGCAACAGAAACGAAATCGCGATCTGACGCAGTTCATCCTTACCGAATTTCAGATAGCCGTAGCGGTCATCGCCTACGCCCAGAACCGCACGATAAACCGCGCACAGGACGATGGCGGAAAAAAACATTGAAACCAGAAAACCCGCGCCAAACGCTGGCGTCACCTTTTGCGCCAGATTGGCATATTCGGCGGCATGGTCTGTGACCACTCCAAAGCCAAATTTGTTATACATGTCCATAATGGCCATGAACTCAGGCCCGGCCATCAGGATCAATATGCCCGCCGAAATCACCTGAGATAATAACAGGACCGGCGCCCAGAAAAGGATCAGCTTGGGCCGCTCACGGATAATACGAAAGCCTTCGAATGCAAAATCAAGCGTTAGCGCCACTTCAGTCCACCTAAATCTGCCCCGACATGGGGCACGCGCACTCTATACACCGGGTCGCACCTTAATGCGAAGCCCGCAAATCCATAATCTGTTTATAGGCTGACGATAAAAATCCGACTGTGACCGGCAGGACAAACAACACCCCGACGACCGCATCAATCAATCGCGCCGACCAGTGGCCGCCAAACCCTTGAAGACCATAGGACAGAACCGCGAGAGGAAGGCAGATTACCCCATAGCCGAGTAACAGCTTGAACACCTGTCCCGATGATAAGTTCAGAGCATTGAGCGATATCATCTGCCGCCCTGCCACCGTTGCGGGCTGGTACAGGCTGAGTTTGAGGCACAATCCCCCAAGCACGCACAGAATTAATACGATCAGGGCCATGATCACCAACCCGGCCGCCTGCCCGCCTTTCAACTCCTGAAACAACCCTGCCGGACTGTTATAGGTCTCGGTCCCCAGACCCGACGCACTCATAATCACAGCCAGCACAAGGCTTAAGGTAATAAAGACCATCAGCCAGAACAAACCGACCAAAAGCGTCGCCCCGATCAGACGCCCACTCAGTCTTTGCAAACTGCAATCCACCAAACCCCAGACCTTCGGCGCGCGCATAGGCTCCAAAAATGGCCACGCGGTAAAGCGCGCCGATCGCGGCAAACTGCAACCCGACCGAGGCTAGTAGCAACACCGGATGCGCCGCCTGTGGCACGGCTCCGGACTGATAAAGGCCAAACACAATAAGCAACAAGCCGAGCGACAACCACGCTCTGGCTATGCCTGTCGGTACAAAACCGAACGCCGCCTTCAAAGCCGCTATAACCGAAAAAGCCGGTTTCACTGTCATGGATTACTGCCCGCCCCAATCACAACCTTGCCACCACTCATACCTGACCGTCTGCGTCTGGCAAGTGTCGGCACGCATCTACAAACCAAGCGGCTTTTTGTGACAAACATATTCGCTTGAAAAGCATATTTATCAAAGCCGGTCGCATTTGCTGAAAACACGGGCTATAGAGCCACACCAAGGGGCGGATCAACATTCATTCAGTGCATATATTATGACCGACATCAAACCCGTACATGTTATCGGCGGCGGCCTCGCCGGTTCGGAAGCTTCGTGGCAACTGGCAAACTCAAGTGTGCCGGTCATTCTGCATGAGATGCGTGGGGCCCCTTCAAATGACGGGCGCGCCATAACGACCGACGCGCACCAGACCGATGATCTGGCTGAGCTAGTCTGTTCCAACTCTTTCCGCTCAGATGACTGGCAATTCAATGCCGTAGGCCTGCTGCACGAAGAAATGCGGCGGATGGACAGCCTGATCATGGCCTGCGCCGATAAACATCAGGTGCCTGCTGGCGGAGCCTTGGCCGTCGACCGCGAAGGCTTTGCCCAAGCCGTGACACAAGCCATCCACACGCACCCGCTCATCACGGTCGTGCGCGAAGAGGTTACAAGCCTGAAAAACACCGGGTGGGACAATATCATCTGCGCCACCGGCCCGCTCACTTCGCAATCCTTGTCGGACGTGATTCTGGAGTTAAGCGGCGAAGGCCACCTAAGCTTTTTCGACGCCATCGCCCCGATCGTCCACACCGAAAGCATTGATATGGACATAGCATGGCGCCAGTCACGCTACGACAAAGAAGGCCCCGGCGGCGATGCGGCGGCCTATATCAACTGCCCGATGACCAAGACTGAGTATGAGACCTTTATCGATGCCCTGCTCGACGGTCCTAAGGCCGATTTCAAGGATTGGGAACACGTCCCCTATTTTGACGGCTGCCTGCCGATCGAAGTCATGGCTGAGCGTGGCCGCGAAACCCTGCGTCATGGCCCGCTGAAACCGGTCGGCCTGACCAACCCGCGTGATCCGCTGGTCAAAGCTTATGCGATTGTTCAGTTGCGTCAGGATAACGCTCTGGGAACATTATATAATATGGTCGGGTTTCAGACCAAACTTAAGCATGGCGCTCAGGCCGATGTGTTTAGATTGATCCCCGGTTTGCAGAATGCCCAGTTTGCACGCCTTGGGGGCTTACATCGCAACACCTTCATACAGTCACCTAAGATTCTGGATCGAAAACTCCGGCTTAAGGCCTTGAATAACGAGGGTGTTTCTCTGCGTTTTGCCGGGCAGATCACCGGCGTCGAAGGCTATGTCGAATCCTCAGCCATTGGTCTACTCGCGGGACGGTTTGCCGCCGCCGATCGTTTGGGCCGAGACATGGTGACTCCACCAGAGACCACAGCCATGGGCGCCTTGATCAATCATATCACAGGTGGACACCTGGAGGGCGGATCATTCCAACCCATGAACATTAACTACGGCTTACTGCCGCCACTTGAAGCACCAAAGGTTGATGAAAATGGCCAGAAAATCCCGTTGAAAGAGCGTGGGCGGGCGAAAAAACGCCTGATGAGCTTAAAGGCATTAAATGACCTTAATTCGTGGTTAGATAAATCGTTTAAAAAGGTTGCGGGCTAAAGGCTTCGCGATAGTGTTTGTGTTTCAGTCGAGTGATTGGGCGGGTTATTGGGGATGAAGGTTTCACGTATCTGTCTTGGGGTGGCAGGTTTAGCGGCTTTGTGGCTGGCAGGGTGTAAAACCACGCCTGAGCCTATTACCACGACGGTATATGTGCCCGTGGTCGTGGCCCCGCCCCCGCCGCCCAGTTCCCTGACACCTCAGCCGATCATGCTGTTCAACATGACCAAGCAGGGGCGCAAACTGTTCGTACTCAATGATGAGTTCCCCTATTGCGATGTCGTGACCGGTAAGGTCGTGGTCGTGCCCAAGTGGTATGTCACCGACTTCGCGTCAGTCCCTTGGTACGGTCAGGGCGTGGTCAATCCGCAAGGCCCGACGGCCCGCGCCGCCATCATCCACGACTGGCTCTATACGGTGGGTGAAAAAGGTAAGCGTCAGGAAGCGGACGATATTTTCTACCGCGCCATGAAAAAATTCGGCGTTTCAGATTTCGAAGCCGGTATTGCCTATAATGCCGTGCGCGCCGGTGGTGAACGCGGTTATGGGCTGGCCGACGACTGGATGTTTATCGACCCAACCCGCCCACTGGCCAAGCAACCGGCGCCCTTTGGCAAGCCGCGTACCGGTGCGACCAAGATCATGCCTAAATGCATTGGTTTTGAGACCCTGATTGCCGGGGGTTGGAAAGCCTATCCGGTCGCGCGGGCCTCATACGCTGTGCCGCAAATGCCTATAGCCGCGCCGTCAGGAACGCCCAAAAAACCTTAAACCGGCGCATCAGCGGACCGGTGTGGGTCTGTTTGGCGTAGTCTGACGCCAAAGCCGCATGGGCTGCGAGCGGCGTCAATGATGTCGGGATGCGTCTGAACGCGGCCTTAGCCTCTTCTCGCAAGCTCGTAAACTGCGGGGCTGGCGGTGCGATCATCTGTCCGGCATGTAGCCTTGCCAACGCATAATAGCGGGCAGGTTCAGCAAGGGTTGTCGCATCAGTATCGGGGGCAAGCACCTGTGCGGCAATCCGTGCCAGCAGAACTTCGCTGCGATCCGCAAGCGTCAGAGCGTCTTTGTGGCTTAGGGGCTGTTTATCCAGCAGAACCATCTGCCCCTCGATTAAATCCAACAGGATTTGTCCGTCGAGGGTGTAGCGCCCGAACATACCCTCCAGCGCGGCACTCAAAGGGTGATAGCGCACGGGCGCGCCTGCCATGATTTCTTCAACAGCCTCGTACCACCAGCGCAGACGAATTTCGCCCATGAGCGGTTGCGTGACGCGCTCAGGCACCTCACGCAAAACGTCAAAAAATGCATAGAGTGTACGGATATCGGCGCGCTTAACCGCATCATCGATAAAGGCCGAAGACAGCAGCAGGTCTTCGTTTTTCACGCTCAGGTCGTCATCAGGCATAGGTATGCAGGCTATCCAAACAGGGTCTGGTACATGGCCATGACCGCCAACATCGGCAGCGACAGCAGCACATTTATCCGGGAGAAGCGCATGGCCTTTAAGGCCGCTGCGGTCTTGGCTTCCGGCGTCGCCTCACGGATGCCGAGCGCGATGCGTTGCGCTGGCCAGATCACATGCCAGACATTAAAGAACATGATCAGGGCCAGCCACATGCCGATACCGATAAAGGCCAGCGGCAGGTCGGCCGGATAAAACCCGCCCGCAAACCCAAAGCTCAAAGCCTCAGCAATATAGCCCCGTGCCCAGGCCAGTCCCAAACCGGCAATCACGGTAAACAGAGCCGAATAGCGGAACCAGAACAGGGCTTCGGGGGCGATATACTTTGTCACAGCCGGTTTCATCTCAGCCGGAATTTCAGGCATGGCCCGCATCTGCACGAAGTTGAAATAGTAGAGCAACCCCACCCACATGATGCCGAAAATTACATGCAGCCAGCGTAAAACCCCGATAAGGAAGATCAGGTCAAACCCGCCCGCGCTATGCATGCCAAGGCCCACGATCATGATGATCGCCAGCAACAAGCTGAAGATCAGGGTTGCCGTCAGATTATTGAGAATTTTCAGCATGGCCCTGCCCCTCTAAGCGCATCCCGAAGAGTGTAAAGCGGTTTTCGGCCATGATGCGCGTTAAAATAAGAAACCTGTGGTCAGCATAGGGTAATTCGCCCCCAACTGACCACAGGTTTCTAAAAAGGATTAGCGTTTACCTTTGAAACCGCCCATATCGACGATTTCAGCATCGGCTTCGTTGCGATTGACACCCCACAGCAGGATAACGGGTGCGGCCACATAAATCGACGAATAGGTGCCGATAATGATCCCGAACATCAACGCGACCGAGAAGCTAAACAAAGCCTCACCGCCCAGAATAGCCAGACCCAGCAAGGCCATGATGGCCGTCACACCGGTGATGATCGTCCGCGACAAGGTTTCATTGATCGACAGATCGATAACGTCCCCCAGAGGCAGTTTCTTATATTTCCGCAGGTTTTCTCGGAAACGGTCAAACACAACCACGGTATCGTTCATCGAATAGCCAATGATCGTGAGGATGGCCGCCACCGCCGTCAGGGTAAATTCGAGATCGAACAAGGCAAACAGACCGAACGTCAGAATAACGTCGTGCAGCAGCCCAATCACCGCCCCAAGACCGAACTGCCATTCAAACCGGAACCATATGTAGACCATCATCAGGCCGATCGCCATAAACAGGGCGACAATGCCGCCGGTCAGCAATTCACCGGAAACTTTGGGGCCTACCACTTCGGTACGGGTATATTGAGCCCCTTCAAACTGACCCGACAGGTGAGTTTTGATTTCTTCAACCTTCTGGGCAGGGTTGCCACCTTCGGGGGTTTCAAACCTTATCATGGCGGCGGTGTTGTTTTCACCGACCCCTTGGACCTGCACGTCATGCAAGCCCTCATCACCGGTCAGGGCACCGCGTAGTTTGCCCAGATCGACAGACTTACCACCCAGATTCATTTCAAGGACAGTCCCGCCCTTAAAATCGACGCCGCAATTAAGGCCGCCGCAGGGGCCTTCAAACGGGATCAGGGTCAGGGCCATAGATCCGATGACCGCAACGATTGAAATGACTGCCGCGATTTTCGAGAAGGCAACGAACCTGAAGTTCGTTTTTGCGGGCAAAAGTTTAATAAGTGGCCAAGCCATGTATGTACTCCTTGGCGCTTAAATCGGAAGTTTTTTGGGGCGGGCGGATCGATACCACCACACCAGCAGGATCTGCGTCACGAACACCGCCGAGAACACCGAGGTGATGACCCCCAGCGACAGGGTCCAGGCAAAGCCGCGTACCGGCCCGGCCCCGAACGCAAACATGATCAATGCCGACCCAAGGGTGGTAATGTTCGCATCCAGAATGGTTTCAATCGCGCGCGAGAACCCGGCATCGAGCGCACCAATGACGCTGCGACCGGCGGCCGCTTCATCACGCATCCGCTCATAGATCAGCACGTTGGCGTCCACCGCCATGGCCAAGGTCAGGATTAACCCCGCGATCCCCGGCAGGGTCAAAGTCGCCTGAGTGACCGACATGCCCGCAACCAGCAGGGTCAGGTTGACCAAAAGGGCCGCCACCGAAATTCCGCCAAACAGGAAGCCGTAAGCCAGGATCATGAAGATAACGACCGAGATGAACGCGATCAGGGTTGAGAACTGACCCTTGGCGACCGAATCGGCCCCCAGTTCAGCGCCGACGGTCTTTTGTTCTTCGACCTTAAGCGGTGCGGGCAGAGCCCCGCCTTTCAGGACGTTGACCAGTTCGGAAGCCTCCTGAGTGGAGAAAGTGCCGGTAATCTGCCCCGAACCGCCGGTGATGGCGGACTGAATGGTCGGAGCGGATACAATCTTGCCGTCCAGAATGATGGCAAAACGCTTACCAATGTTTTGAGCTGTGGCATCACCAAACTTACGTGCGCCCTGCCCGTCAAAGCGGAAGTCAATGGCGGGACGGTTGTACTGATCCGTGCCCACCGACGCACTGGTCAGGTTATCACCGGACACCAGCACACGCTTTTTGACGACCAGATAAGGCTCGCCCGGGTTTTCAGACACCAATAATTCTGAGCCCGGCGGCACCCGTCCGGCCTGAACTTCGGCAGGCGATATGGTTTCATCGACCATCTGAAAGGTCAGTTTGGCTGTTTGACCGATCACGCGCTTAAGCTGCTCCGGATCGGACTCGCCCGGTGCCTGCACCACGATGCGGTTAGCGCCCTGACGCAGGATTGTCGGCTCCTTAGTACCGAGACTGTCAACCCGGCGCCGGACGATTTCAATTGACGTGTCAACCGCTGAGGCGGCTTCGGCCTTACGACCGTCTTCGGTAAAACGAAGCGTGATCGTCTGGTTGTCGCCTTTAGCGATATTGATATCGCGCACAGACGGATTGCGCGGCAAGGGCGTCGACAGACGCTGCAACTCGGTCACCGCGGCATCTACCTGCGCGGCATCGGTGATCCGGACGTAAATACCTTGCGGTGTTGCCGCCAGACCGCTGAAATTGATTGATTTTTGACGCAAAGCCGAGCGTACATCTTCTGTCAGATTATTCGTCCGCTCCTGAGCCAGGGCATCAGTATCAACCTCCAGCAGCAGGTAAGACCCGCCCTGAAGGTCAAGCCCCAGATTGAGCACTTGGGACGGCAGGTAGTAGCGCGCCATAGTGGTGCGCATGTCTTGCGGCAGGAAATTCGGCAGCGAATACAGTACGCCAAAGACCGTGGCGATAATCACCATCCATATCTTCCAGCGGGAAAATTCCATCATAGCGTTTGCGCCCTTTTGGAGGCTCTCAAGGCGGTTCACCCGCCCTTAATAAGGCAAAAAACAAGCCCCCGCGGAATACGCAGGGGCTTTGATATTAAGGCGATTAGGCGGCCTTGGAGTCGTTGGCCGGAGCCGGCTCGCCCTTGGTACGGATCTCAGTGATGAAGCCCTTGACCACGCGCACGTTCACGCCGGTGGCGATTTCGACCATGACCTCAGCATCTTCGACGCGGGTCACCTTGCCGATCATACCGTTGGACAGGACCACCGTGTCGTTGCGCTTAATGGCCGCGATCTGAGCCTGATGCTCCTTGGCGCGCTTTTGCTGCGGGCGCAGGACGAGGAAATACATCAGGGCAAAAATACCGATCAGCGGCAGGAAGCTGGTGAAAGCACCGGCCAGACCACCAGAGGCGGCGGCAGTATCGGTGGCGGCTTGGGCAAAGGCAGGTGTGGCGAACACAAGTGTCTCCTGAAAAATAAGGTGCCAAATCCGCCACGGCCTCACCGCGCGGATTTCAGCGTTCAAGACTACATAAGGCCAAGTTTCAAAAGGTCAATGGGGGATAGCTTATGGCAGAACCAGATTGGGATCGATCGGCTTTGCGATTTCGGTCGACGGCGTATAGCGAATCTCAAAATGCAGTTGCGGCTTTTCCACGGCTCCGGTCTTACCGACCCGGCCGATGACCTCGCCCTTCTGGATCTTTTGATTGGTTTTCACGTCCATCTTATCGAGATGAGAATAGCCGGTATACCAGCCATTGCCATGCTGGACATAGATAGTGTTGCCCAGCTCCTTAACGTGGCCGCCGACATAGACCACCTCACCGTCAGCCGCCGCCCGCACCTCAGCCCCTTCGGAGGCCCCAATATTGATGCCGTCATTGCGGACATTAGGCCCAAGTTGACCATAAGGCACCAGCAGCGGTCCCTTAACGGGCCAGAGGAAGCGCCCTTTGCCCATCTGCGCCAGGGTCGATGAGGTTGGGAAGGTTCCGGCCTTAGCGACCACAGGCTTATTCACAGTCGTATCCACAGGCTTTTCCACCGGTTTAGCCACAGGGGCCGTGGGAGTGGTTACGGTCGTCGTCGTCGTCGGCTTGGCGGGCTCCGTCACAGCCACGGTCGTTGTGACCTTAACCTCCGGCTTTGGGGTCTCCGGAGTCGCGGGCTTAGGTTGGGCGACTGCAACCGTTGTCACCACCTTGGCCGGAGCCGGGCCGGTGGCATGGGCCACAGCCCCTGCGTCCTTGGCGGCATCCGGTAATTTAAGCTTTTGACCGATCGACAGGCCCGCCCCTTCGGCCAGACCATTGTGTCCCATCAGGTTTTTCAACGGCACACCGAAACGGCGCGAAATACCATAAAGCGTGTCCTTGGCCTGAACAGTATAGACATAGGTTGTTTTCGTGGTCGCTACGGGCTTTACCGCCGTCACGGTTTGAGGCGTTGCAGGCTTTGGGGCCGCCGCAGTGGCCGGTGCGGGCGTGGGCAAAGCGGCCAGTGGGGCCGACGTTATCTGACCACTGGGGGCTGCCACAGGGGCAGCCTCTACTGGGGCGGCAGCTTGTGGCGAAGGCACGGGCGCACTGCCCATTGGATGGGGCGCCATCGCGGGCGGACGATCCTGCATATAGATCGGATATTTCGGCTCAGCATTTTGCATCGACGCACAGGCCGACAAACCCAATGCCGCGACCGAAGTCAACATCACAATCCTAGAGACAGCTTTGAAACGGTGCATGATCTTGCCCTCTCCGATCCTGAAAGACACGTAAGTCGCGACATAGTTATCAATCATGGCTAACGAATCGTTACCTTTGCGCCATTCCCGGTAATAAACCGTCAATAACTACCGCCGCGCCCTACATTAAACTTACTTAACTGGCCTGCTGGCACGAATGATGCTAGTAAATATATAACGCCGTTATTGAATGTAACCTAGGGTTACATTTTCGAGTTTGAAGAGGGGGCTTCTTATGGGGGCGTACCACTTCAAAGCATGGAGATCACTCACTCTGGTCTCCGGATTAACTTATCCCCCTGTCATCCGGCAGGGGGATCTCTTTTAAGTGTCCTTCGCGACCCCTTCGAGCAACGGCACAAACCGCACCTCGCCCAGATCCTCAACCTCATAGTGGTCATCTTTGGTGCGGGTATAGCGCAGCAGTTGCTGTACCGATCCGCGCCCTTGCGGGGCCACCATCACGCCATTGATCTTCAGTTGCGACAACAACGGATGCGGCTCATCGGGAAGTGCGGCGGTCACCAGAATCCGGTCGAACGACGCCTGTTCCGGCCAGCCATCCCAGCCATCACCAAAGCGGTAAATGATGTTTTCCAGCATCAGCCGTTTATGGCGGATTTCCGCCTCCAGCATCAGCGAACGATAGCGCTCTATGGTATAGACATAACGGCAAAGGCGCGACAGGATCGCCGTCTGATAGCCAGACCCCGTGCCGATTTCCAGCACCCGATGACGCGCCTCCAACTTCAACGATTGCGTCATTAACGCGACAATATAGGGCTGAGAGATCGTCTGCCCCGCCGCGATCGGAATGGCCGAATCTTCCCAGGAACGGTCGAGGAACAGTTCCGGCACAAACAGGTCACGCGGCGTATATTCCATCGCGTGCAGCAGACGCGGCTCAGAAATCCCCTGGGCTTTCAGGCTGTTTAACAACCGATGCAAGCGGGTTTCGGGAACGTCATCCTCTTCGCTCATGACGCCACCTCGATTTTCTTTGGAGCCGCGCCACCCAGCGTTTTTCGCAAATGATGAAAGGTCTCATAGTGCGTCAGATCAAGATGCAGCGGCGTGACCGAAATCCGGTTATCGGCCACGGCCTTAAGGTCCGTGCCGTCAACCAGCGTATGTTCCAGATTATGGAAATTCATCCAGTAATAGTCCCGCCCGCGCGGATCGACGCGCTTAACGGCGTGCATTTCGTGCAGGTCACGAAAGCCTTGCTTGGTCACTTCAACGCCGGTCACCGCCTCAGCATCGCAATCCGGGAAATTGATATTGATGACGATATCTTTGGGCCAACCGTGTTCCAGCAGGTTCGATATCACCGGCGCACCATAGGCCACGGCGGATGACCACTGCGCCTCCACATCAATATCGAAATCAAGGCACTGCGACAGGGCAATCGACGGCACCCCCAGCGACATGCCCTGTAACGCACCCGCGACCGTGCCCGATAACGTCACATCCTGCGCCAGGTTGAAGCCACGATTGACACCCGACAGCACCAGATCAGGCGGTTCCGGCAGTAAATCATTGATCGCAATCTGCACGCAGTCGGTCGGCGTGCCGCTCACCGCATAGACCTGATGGTCGATCCGCTTGGCCCGCAGCGGTTCATGCAGGGTGATCCCTCGCCCCTTACCCGACTGCTCGGTCAGCGGCGCGCAAATCCACACATCGTCGGACAGGGCATGGGCGATATCACGCAGGACCTTAAGGCCATAAGCCTCGATGCCATCGTCATTGGTTAACAAAATACGCATAAAAACCTTCTACGGCGATTTGCCTCAAGTGTGCAAGGCAGGGACGCGGTCCCTGCACCCGAAACCTGGCGCGGGCGGTCCGTCTGCTTCTCTCCTCCCTACGCTGCGTGGGGAGGTGGATGGCCGAAGGCCAGACGGAGGGGTATCTTTTACCCTATATGCGTCAAACCACCCATATAGGGCTGCAGCACATCCGGAATGGCAATCCGGCCGCCCTCGTCCTGATAGTTTTCCATAATGGCCACCAGAGTGCGCCCGACCGCCAACCCCGACCCGTTGAGCGTATGGGCAAAGCGCGTGCCTTTTTCGCCGGCCTTACGGATACGGGCATCCATGCGCCGCGCCTGAAAATCCCCGCAGTTCGAGCAGCTTGAGATTTCACGATAGGTATTTTGCGACGGCAGCCATACCTCAAGGTCATAGGTCTTGCGCGCCCCAAAGCCCATATCGCCGGTACACAGCAACATGGTGCGGAAGCTTAAACCCAGCTTTTTCAGGATGGTTTCGGCACAGTCGGTCATGCGGTCATGCTCGGCGGCAGACTGTTCCGGCGTGGTGATCGAGACCAGTTCAACCTTCTGGAACTGATGCTGACGGATCATGCCCTTGGTATCACGCCCCGCCGATCCGGCCTCAGCGCGGAAACAGTTGGTCAACGCCGTCAGCCGCAAGGGTAGTTCTTCCTCGGACGTGATGGCCTCACGGACAAGGTTGGTCAGCGACACCTCGGCGGTGGGGATCAGGTAGCGAGTATCAGCAAACTGACCTGATTTCAGCCGTTCGATGAAACCATCACGCTCCGCCTCAACCGTTTGGTTGGCAAATTCTTCGATAGCAGCTCTCATAGCCTCATAATAAGCCTGCTCACCAACTTGCTGCTGAATTAAGTCATCCGCGATTCTATCCAATTCCGCCTGACGTGCTGGCGCAGTCATATTGGCAGTACGTTTCGCATCGAAGGAAATAGCATCAAAATCAGTGCTGGTTGCTTTGAACAAATCCTCTTCAAACTTCGGCAATTGCCCTGTGCCAAACAGCGCATGATCCTTGACCAGCACCGGTGGATTGACCTCCAGATAACCGTGCTCAGCGGTCTGAACGTCCAGCATCCATTGGCCGATTGCGCGTTCCAGTCGCGCCAGTTGACCTTTCAGCACTACAAAGCGCGATCCGCTGATCTTGGCGGCGGCTTCAAAGTCCATCATCGCCCCGGCAGGGCCTTTGAGCGCTTCGCCCAGATCGGCATGATCCTTAGCCGCGAACGGCAGTATATTCGGCGCACCGTGTTTGCGGAGCTCTATATTGCCCGCTTCGTCTTCACCTTGCGGCACGTCCTCAAACGGCAGGTTCGGCAGCGATGCCATCAGGTCTTTCAGCGCCTCGCCCTTGGCGCGTTCCTGCTCTTGTGCCTCAGCAATCGCGCCTTTTAAGCCCTCGACTTCGACCATCAATTCAGCCGCTCTGGCTTCATCCTTCTGAGCCTTAGCCTTACCGATCTCACCCGACAGCTTTTTCAACTGGGCCTGATTGGTCTCAAACGCCGTCTTAGCGGCGCGCAGGTCTTTGTCTAGCGTCAGCGCCTGATCGACATCGGACTGCGCGGTTTCACGCCCGCGGGATGACCAGCCCTTGACATAAATCTCAGGTGTTTCGCGCAAAGCCTTGATATCGTGCATGGTCTGTCCTCAGCCGTGTAAAATGCCCCTCCGTCTGCGGCTCAAATCGCCGCAGCCACCTCCCCCGCTACGCAAGGGAGGATAAGGAAAGCGCTTCCTTTAAAGTAAGTCGCACGCAAAGAGAACTCCCCCTGAGGCAGGGGGAGCTGAATTTTGCAAAAATTCAGAGTGGGTTACCTTATCCCTCGTCCTTGCGGCGCAACTCAATCGCCCGCACGCACCAGATCGAGATTTCGTAAAGCAGCACAATCGGCACGGCCAGCATAAGCTGCGAAATCGGATCGGGCGGGGTCACGACCGCGGCCACCACCACAATGCCCATGATCGCATAACGCCTGCCGGCCCGCAGCATTTCCGCCGTAACCATCCCCGACAGGCCCAACAGCGTCAGCACCACCGGCAACTGGAAACACAGCCCAAACGCCAGCATCAGGGTGGTCACCAGCGACAGATAGTCCGACACCTTGGGGACAAGTTGCACTGAAACCCCGCCGTCGCCAATGATTTGCTGACTTAAAGAGAACCACAACACCATCGGCAGGATGATGTAATATACCAGCGCCATACCCAGAATGAACAGAGCCGGTGCCGCAATCAGGAACGGCAAAAACGCCGCCCGCTCACGCTTATAAAGCCCAGGCGCCACAAAGCGGTAAACCTGATAGGCCAGAATCGGGAAACTGAGGATAATCGCGCCAAATCCGGCCATCTTCATCTTGGTGAAGAAAAACTCCAGCGGGGCGGTGAAGATCAGCCCCAACTTGCTGGCGCCGAGTGGCATGTCTTTGAGGCCCAGCAGCACGCCCACCAGATCGAACATCCCCGCCGGATGGCCGCCGGATTCCTTTTCCGCCGCCAGTAGTCGCCCCGCCATTTCAAACGGATGCAGCAGGAACATATAGATCGGGGTCGCCAGCGCAAAACAGACGATGAACGCCGCCGCAAACGCCACCACCATCCAGATCAGACGGGTGCGCAATTCGACCAGATGCTCCATCAGCGGCGCGCGCGACGCCTCCATTTCGACCTCATCCGGGTCAGTGTCCTGAACGACCAATTGGCTATCGGAATTACTCACTCGTCACCTTTTGGGTCACCTTTTTGGCGCGGGGCTTTCTGGGTTTAGGCGCGGCATCGGCGGCCACAGGTTCAACCGCCTTTTTGGCACGGCGCGGCTTAGGCGCCGGGTTTTCACGTACGTTCGCCGTGGTCAGGGTTTCAAGATGGTCAGCATCAGCCGCATCGGGCGACGGGACATCCGCGCCATAGGCTTCGCTGCTAAGGGCGCGCGACGGGCTATGGATGGTGTTGTCGATATCCGCCTGCACCGACTTCATCTCAGAATCGATGTCATCGATAATCGGCGACAGGGATTTTCCCGACCGCAGGGCTTCGACCTCTTTGCGCAGGTCATCTAACTCTGATTGACGCGCCATGTCCTCAAAACTGGTGCGAAATTCATCCGCCATAGCGCGCATCTTGCCCACAAACCGGCCAAGCTGACGCAACATTTTGGGGAGGTCTTTCGGCCCGACAACGATCAGGGCCACGACGGCAATGACTATGAGCTCGGAAGCCCCAATACCGGGCAACATTAATTCAGGCCCTCATCATACAGGCATAAAAACACACAATCAGGCCGCCCGCACCTTGAGCGGGGGCCTGACGGCAATACATAAACCAAGGCTTAGGCAGCCTTGTTTTCGTCTTTCTTTTCGGACGCGGCGACCGTGGTGTCCTTTGAGTCCGGCTCATCTTTCAGGCCGTCCTTGAACGCCTTGATGCCCTTGGCAGCGTCACCCATGATGCCCGACAGCTTACCCTTGCCGCCGAACAGGATCAGCGCCACAACCGCAACAATGGCAATGTGCCAGATGCTGAACGATCCCATGTTACATCTCCTTCACACGATCCGGAAAATTTTCGGATCAGACTTTACCCCATATAGTCAGTCTTTATCCTAACATCAAAGCGGAAATTGGGCCATCATCCCTTTTCAATAGATTGGCCATTTCCCCACTGTCAGGGTTTATCCTCTTCAAACTCAAAAAAGTCCTGATGGAACTCCGGTTGCTCCAGTTCCTCGATCGTCAGAGGATCTTCGACCGCTTTTGTGCCAGACGGATCGGGCACGAAAAAGTCTGAGGGCACATTAAGATCCAGCAGACCCGCCGCCCGCATTTCCGACGCTCCGGGCAGATCGGCCAGGCTCGGTAGCGAAAACTGTTCAAGGAACGCCTCGGTTGTGCCATAGGTCACCGGCCGTCCGGGTGAACGTCTGCGCCCACGAAGCTTGATAAGATTAAGCTCATGCAGCACATCCAGCGTCCCGCGCGACAGGCCAACGCCGCGCACAGTCTCAATCTCCGCCCGCGTCACCGGCTGATGGTAGGCGATAATGGCCAGCGTTTCCAGCGCCGCTTTTGATAGTTTGCGCGGCTCCTCGCGCTCCTCAATCATCAGGTAGGACAGGTCGATCGCCGTGCGGAACTGCCACTTATCCGCGACGATATCGAGCACGACCCCGCGCCCGGCATAGTGCGCTTTGAGGGCGGCCAGAGCCTTACCCACCTCCGCCCCTTCGGGCAAACGACGCGCCAGATCGGCAGCGGATAATGGCCCCGCCGCCGCAAACAACAGCGCTTCGACGGCGCGCTCTGTTTCCTCATGTATCATGGGCGACCTCCTCCGAAGCTTGTCGTACACGCAGATAAAGCGGCTCAAAAACACCAAGCTGTTGCAGTGACAAGGCCCCCTCCTTGGTCAGTTCGAGCGAGGCCGCAAGCGTTGAGGCCAGATAGGAAGGCCGTTTCGGTCCGTGTTCTCCGACCGGCACAGGGGCTACGCTATCCAGCGTTGTCCACTGGGTCAGTTCCGGCAAAATATCACGCAGATGATCCCGCGCTTCCTCCAGTTGGTAGGCTTCGGTGCGTCGGGTCGGATCGTAATGCCGATCGATTTCCTTGCGGCGTTGCGTCACATAGGCCGTCATCAGATCAAAGATCGACGCCTCGATACGTGACGACGGCACAATCACCAGCGCCTGCGGATCACCGCGGGCAAAGACATCACGCTTCAACTGAGGGCGTCCCTGAATGGCCTCAACGGCCTTTCTGATGGCATTCAGTTTTTGCAGGCGAAACGCCAGCGCGGCCGCCAGTTCTTCGGGCGGCGGCTCATCGGTGGCTTTGCGCTCAGTCTTGGGCAGCAGCAACCGCGATTTGAGGTAGGCCAGCCAGGACGCCATCACCAGATAATCCGCCGCCAGCGAAAACCGAAGACGCCGCGCCTCCTGAATAAATTTCAGATATTGCTCAGCAAGCGTTGTGATCGAGATTTTAAGCAGATCGACCTTTTGTTGGCGCGCCAGTTCCAGCAGGACATGCAGCGGGCCTTCGTAACCCTCAAGATCGAGCACCAGTGCGTCATCGGCTTCGATATCTGGCGCATTGTCAGCCCGACCATTGTCGAAATCCAGACGATGCTGAAAAACCTCATTTTCCAGAGTCTGAGCCAGTATATCGTCTTTTGAAAGTTTGGGGGCCACCTTTGCCTACACGCCGCCCAGTTCGCGCATGGCCGCAAGCGACGTGTCCGCGAAGGCTTCGGTCGGATCGGTACGCCGTGGGGACGACTTATCGATACGCGACAAAGCTTGTTGAAGACGCAGACGCGCTTCATCAATATTGACAGGCTCAATCCGTTTATTCAGACGCGCCCACGCGGCCTCAAACCGCTTTTGCGCCGTCCCGCGTAACCGGGGGCTATGGGCGACCACGGCCTCCATCTCCTCCATCTTGCCATTACAATGCAGCATGACATCACAGCCAGCGGCGCGGGCAGCCTTGACGCGATCCGCCATTGACCCGCTCAGCGCATTCATCGACAGGTCATCGGTCAGAAGCAGGCCATCAAAACCGATTTTTTGGCGGATCAGACGAACCATTTTGCGTGATGTCGTCGCCGGATGTTTGCGTTCATAGGCATCATAGACAATATGCGCCGTCATCCCCAGCGGCATATCGGCGTTCACCTCAAAAGGCAGGAAATCTATGGCTTCCAATTCCGGTCGCGTCGCCGTCACTACCGGCAGAGCATGATGACTGTCGGCCACGGCACGGCCATGTCCGGGCATGTGCTTGATCACTGGCAAGACCCCGCCCGCCAGCAACCCTTCGCAGGACGCACGGCCCATAACGGCGACCGTCTCGGCGTCAAATCCATAGGCCCGATCGCCCACTATATCATGCCCGCCCGGTAAAGGTACATCCAGCACCGGCGCACAATCAACATTGATACCAAGTTCATAAAGATCAGCTGCCATAAGCCTTGCGCTCAGACGGACCAACTCACGCTGTTCATAAATATCGTTGCTGACGCGGGCGAATGTGCCCACGGCCGGATAGAGCGGCCAATGCGGCGGTTTCAGCCGCTGAACCCGCCCGCCTTCCTGATCGATCAGCATCAGCACATCAGCATGCCCTGCGCTGGATTTAAGGTCAGCGATCAGTCGTTTGACCTGTTGCGGATTGTCAATATTGCGGCCGAACAGGATAAAGCCCAGCGGACGCTCCCGCCGGAAAAACTCAGCTTCCCGATGCGTCAGTTCAAGGCCGGAACAACCCAGTATGCAAGCTTTGACCACAGTACAGCCTTACTTTACGAAGCAGGACTTACCTGCCGATTTCAGCGCGTCGCAAAATGCCTTAGCCTTGTCTTTGGTCGGAAAGCCCGTGAACGACGTCCGATACAGCGTAGCGCCGTCACGCTCGACCTTTTCAACGGCTTTCGAGGTACCCGACACAAACATGCCGTAGCTGGAAGCCAGCGCCGCATATTGCTTATCGGCGATATCGCGTGAGGTGAAGGCGCCAATCTGAACCGCGGCCCCGGCACCAGCCACCACGGGTTTCGGTGTCTCAATCCGGGCGACGGGTGCCACGACTTCAGCCGGGACAGCCGGCGTAGCGGCAGGTGCCGCTGGCGTATCCATCGTATTGCTGGGGATGGGCCCGGTGCGGATTTGCGCCGGCGGTGGTGCCTCAGATACAGTTGCCGACGCCTCGGCGCGCGCCATCGGCTCTTCGGTGCCCGGCGCAAACTTTGGCTCAGCATCGGGGGCTACCGGATCAAGCAGATCCTCATCCGTCAGCGGACGGGCATCTTCGATGCGGTTATCTTTGTAATTCGAAAGGGACTCGCCAATCTCAGCCATGTCTTTGCGGCTATTGAGGCCGGAATTATAGAACATGACCACCGCCAGCAGCAGCACCACCAGCACAATACCGCTGGCGATCAGGGTGATCGGAGTCTGCGGACGTCCGCCGCTCCCGCCCTGACGCGCTTCATAGCTCAAATTGTCTTCTGTGGGCGGCGTGTAAGTGCCGCGATCCTTATCAACCATAAACGTCAGATCCTGTGGTGCATCCCAGGGGAGCGATATTTGGGGCCATATCAAGCCGATCAGCGCCATGCAATGATTCGGCTATGACCTGGCATAGTTCCGGCCTTTCCCGCCAGCGCGGGAATCATCCTAAACTGAGACCTCATTTTGGCATCTCTATGGCGAAAATCCAGTGCTGATTCGCCGCACGGGCATGTTTTGTTCCGCCCTGTGGCCTAAAACAACCCTATGCTATTCATGCGAGCCTCATGTAAACGAGAACAGCTTGCGATGCTCTTCGATGGCAAACGAATCCGTCATGCCCGCAATATAGTCGCAAATGACCCGTGCCCGCCCCGCCTCGGTATCCTTTGAGCACACCAACTGATACCACTCATCCGGCAACACATCCTGCTCCTCCATATAGAGGTAGAACATCTGATTGAGGATGCGCTTGGCGTGTGAGCGCGTGCGGTTAAGGTGATGGTGCTTATACATACGCGCATACAAAAACGCCCTAAGCCGCGCCAAGCCTTCCATGATGGTCCCGGAAAACGCCACCATCTGACGCGTGGCCTTGCGCACATCTTCTGCCGTTTCGATACCGTCAGCCTCTAACCGGCGCTGTGTTTCTTCGGTAACGTCGCGGATCATGGCCCCGATCATGCGCCTAACCCCTTCCAGACGCAGCATCCGGTCGTCGATATCCGGCCAGTCTTTTTCAGTCGATGCCAGGGCCGGGCCGATCAGAGGAATATCGCGCAGGTCATCAATAGTGAACAACCCGGCCTTAAGGCCATCATCAACATCGTGATTATTGTAGGCGATATCATCGGCAATAGCGGCGATTTGGGCTTCAATCGACGCATAAGTATCCATGCGTAAGTCATAGATATCATTGAAATCCTTGACGGCCTTCCAGCTTGGGCGCGACAGCAGATGCACCGACGGGCCGTTATGCTTTATGATCCCCTCCAGGGTTTCCCAGGTCAGGTTCAGGCCCTCAAACGCCGGATAGCGATGCTCCAGCTTTGTAACCACACGGAAGGTCTGCACATTGTGATCAAAACCGCCCCACGGCTCCATACACTTATGCAGTTCATCCTCACCGGCATGGCCAAACGGCGGATGACCCAGATCATGGGCCAGAGCCACGGTTTCCGCCAGATCCTGCTCGACATTCAGCGACAAGGCCAGTGAGCGGGCAATCTGCGCCACCTCCAGCGAATGGGTCAGACGCGTGCGGAAGTAATCGCCCTCATTCGCCACAAAAACCTGCGTCTTGCCCTTCAGACGGCGAAAGGCCGTGCAGTGAATGATGCGGTCCCGGTCGCGCGCAAAGGGCGTGCGGGTGGAGCTTTCGTCCTCGGTATAAAGACGGCCAAGGCTTTTGGCGGAATTTTCAGCGTAGGGCGACAGAGGTGTGTATGGGGGCACGTCGGGCTTTATCCATATATTTCAAACAGGTTCATCGCCTATATTAGCCTAAACCTCAAACGAATGGCTAATTTCCGAAAAACTTTACCTAAAAAATTTAATCGACGGCTGAACTTTACGCCAAATCCGACTATATAGGGGCTATGAGCACGTCTAATTCCATATCTTTGTCCGCCGCCGCCGCGCGCCATATCAACGCTTTATCTGCGCAGGCCGGTCACGAAATCCTGCTGAGGGTCGCCGTCGAAGGCGGTGGCTGCTCTGGGTTTCAGTACCAACTGGATCTGGTTGACGCGGCCGAAGATGGCGACAGCGTCATCGGCTATAACGGGGCCCGCGCACTGGTTGATGATGTCTCTGCCCCCTTATTAAGCGGGTCAATCATTGACTATGTTGAGGAACTGGTCGGTTCCCAGTTCAAAATCCTCAACCCCAATGCCAAGTCATCCTGCGGGTGCGGCGTGTCCTTTTCGATATAAAACAGATCATTTCATGAAAATTTCGACCTGGAACGTCAACTCTGTCAATGCCCGGTTAGAGGTCATTCTCAACTGGTTCCGAGAGGAACGTCCCGATGTCTGTTCGCTTCAGGAACTGAAGTGCATCGACGAAAAGTTCCCCTATGAGGCCTTTGAAGCTCTGGGTTACAACATCGCCGTTCATGGCCAAAAGACCTATAACGGTGTGGCTATCCTGTCGAAATATCCGCTGTCCGACATCACCAAGGGCCTCAAAGGCGAAGATGAAGACGAGCAGGCCCGGTATCTGGAGGCCGTCGTTGACGCCCCTCACCCGTTTCGCGTCACCTCCATCTACCTGCCCAACGGCAATCCGATTGGCACGGAGAAGTACAGCTATAAACTGCGCTGGATCGAGCGGCTTATGGCCCGCGCCACGCAATTGCTGGCACTTGAAGAACGCACGATTTTATCCGGCGATTACAACATCATACCGGAACCTGTTGATTGCTATAATCCGGCCGTTTGGATGGATGACGCCCTGTTTCAGACTGAGGTCAGAGCCGCGTTCCGGCGCTTTAAAAACCTAGGGTACAGCGATGCGTTCGACCTTATGCCCCCCGCCGACAATCGTTACACCTTCTGGGATTATCAGGCCGGTGCCTGGCAAAAGAACGAAGGCATCCGCATCGACCATCACCTTATGTCACCGCAGGCTGCGGATAAGCTATCGGCGTTCACCATCCACAAAGCCACGCGCGGATTTGCGACCGAAAACGCCAAAGCCTCCGACCATGTGCCGGTCAGCGTTGAGTTTAACCTCTGATTGAGCTTAAACTCAGGCTGAAAGGCTGATTCCTGATATGGATGAAACTCTGCGGGTACTGTTATGGTTTTTGCTGGCCGGGATTGGCTTGCTTATCGTGTCATCCGTGGTTTTATGGTGGTTTGAATCCAGCCGCAGGTTAACCCGTGGCCTGTTAAGGGCCTTGGGCAAACCTGCCGATGCTATTGTCTATGATCTGGGCGGACAAAAAGCCGCCGGCCTTGATTTCAGCGCTGGCGACATGGCGGTACTGTGGGACAGTGGCAAACAAGGTCTGGTGTTCACCTTTGATGAAATTGACGGCGCTGAATTGATCGTCGATGAAAAAATCGTTGCCCGCACGCAAAAAGGCGAAACCCGCCGGGTGATGGATGAAACCTACCCCAATGCCAGTCGGGTTATCTTGCGGCTGATGTTTGACGACATTGAGACGCCGGAATTTGAAGTCGAATTGTTTGGGCAGATGTCCCCAAATCCAGTCCACCCCAAGACGGCAGCCGATGCGGTGCGTCTGGGACGTAAGTGGTTGTCGCATGTCGATGCCGTCATCAAACGGCCCGCGACGGTGCGCGCTCGCCCCGCAGGCGAAGATCATGACGCAGACGACACGGCAGACGATTAAATATGACGCGGATTCAACAAAGTCTTTCACTGCCCCCTTACCGGCTGATATAATTCATGGTTAATATGCGCGGCAATTCTTTGGGGTGGACGGGTTGGAACGGTTTCTTCCGACATTGATAATTTTATCGGCAGCAGGCATCGCGATTCTGCTGATCCTTTACCGTGTTTGGAATTCGCGCGTCGAGCAGCCTAAAAAACTCGAAGACGAACTTAACGAAGCTTTGGAAGGCACCCGCGCCGATGTTCAGGCGTTGGAACCGGTCAGGCGTGCGGCCTGCGCCATCGCCTATAATCTCAACCGCGTTATCATTGTGCGCGAATTTGGTAAGGTGCCCACCCGCATCTATCCGATACGCGAACTGATGGGGATTGAGATATTTGTCGATTCCAAGGTCGTGGCGCGTGTCCTGCGCTCCGGCCCGCACAAGATGCTGGATGATATCGCGCCGCAGGTGACCCGCGTGACCATGCGCCTGATTTTTGATGATCCGGCCCGTCCGGACTTTGAACTGGTGCTGTGGGACCCCAACGATAATCTGACCGCCCGCGCCGAAGGCCCGCGGGGCGCGATGGAAACGGCTCGCCGCTGGTTTTATCATGTCGAGGCGATTATCCGCCGCCCCAAGGATGAGCTTGAGGTAAAGGCCGCAGCTACAGAACCGCCACAGGCCCCCTCACCGACACCGCCCGCACCACCGCCAGAGGCGCATAAGCCCTTTCCGGCACCGGGCGAGCCGTCAAAGCCTGAACCACCAAAAGCCACGCCCAAAAAGGATGATATTGACTTGCTCAATGCCCCCATCATCCCTTATGTCGATATGCGGCCATAAGTGGCTTTGAGTTCGGGCGTCTCTTAAACAACGCACCCGGCAGCCTGCGGTTATCAATGCCGTCAGCAACCCTTGTTTGATGGCAAACAGTCGTGATAGTCATCACAGTGACTGTTGATGGAGACCGGTATGTGGACCCTCGCGCTGGCCTGCGCTTTTTTTCTGTGTATCCACCTGATGATCTCCGGAACGGTGCTTAAGCTGCAAATCATCAGCGCCATCGGCCCGACGGCCTATTACATCCTGTTTTCGTTGTTTTCTCTGGCCGGTCTGGCGTGGATGATGCACGCCTATGCCATGGCGATGGCTGATCCGTTGAACCTGCGCATCTGGCAGGCACCGGTGCTGCTGAAAGCCTTGGCGCTCGTGACCAATTTCGTCGCTTTTCAACTGATCATCATCGGCTTCATGAGTAAAAGCCCTACGGGCATGGCCGCCCTGAAACACCTCAGCGACAAACCGGTCTACGGCATCATTCGCGTATCCCGTCATCCGATTTTGTCAGGTATTGGCTTATGGGCGCTGACCCACATGGCCTGCAATGGTAATCTGGCGGCATGGATATTTTTCGGATCGCTGCTGGCCCTGTGCGTGCTGGGGGCCAACAGCATCGACAATAAACGTCTGGCGCTGATGGGCGATACGTACCGGATGATCAAAAAGCGCACCTCGATCATACCGTTCGCCGCCATGATGACCGGGCGTACGCCGTTCATTCCGGAAGAGATAGGCTTGGTCAAATTCCTGTTTGCGGCATCCATCTATTTCGTGATGCTGGCCTTCCACGAATTTCTATTTGGCCTGTCAGCGGTTTAGCCCAGTTCGCGCGAGCGCTTGAAAGCCGCCTCAACCGTCGCCTTGATCAGGTCATCAAGCCCGCCGTCTGCACACAATACCTTCAAACCCGCCTCGGTCGTCCCGCCGGGAGACGCCACCTTGCGGATCAGATCGTCGGGCTCTTCACCCGTTTCATCCAGCAGGCGCGCCGCGCTGATCAGGGTGGCCCGCGCCAGGGTCCGGGCATCAGCAGGCATCAGGTTCACACTTAATGCGGCCTTCTCAAGCGCTCGCGCAAAGGCATAAACATAGGCGGGCCCTGAACCCGACACGGCCGTGGCCGAGTCAATCAGACCTTCGTCGCTTAATATCGCCGTCGCCGCGATGGGTTCAAATACAAACCGGGCCGCCTCAAGTGCTGACGCATCGGCGGCATATATGCTGGCCACGCCCTTACCTGTTGCCACGCCGGTTGTGGGCATGACACGCGCCACCTTAATCGGGGCAAAGACTTCTGACAGGTCCGCCGTTTTCACCCCGGCCATAACCGAAATCAGCACCGCGTCAGGGTTCAGGTTGCCCTCGAAAATCTTGGCCATCTCGCGCCAGCTCTGCGGCTTGACGGCGACGATAATTGTTTTGGCCTGCGCCCAGACTTCGGGTGGCGGATTGAGCTTCGCCCCATCAGCGGCGTAGGCCTGCGCTTCGTCCTGCGGCTTGAGATCCAGAATCATCACGTCAGACGGCGACACATGGCCCTGACGACGAAACCCTTTGAGAATGGATGACCCCAGCGCGCCTGCGCCAACCAGAAGAATGGGGGTGAAAGACATATGCTAATCTCTTCTTACGCTTCGCCGACAGTCTCAAACAGGCAGGCCTCTAAAGCCGCCATCGGTGAGCGCGCCCCTTTGAGGTAAAAATCAAACGCCGGGAAAAACCGGTCAACGGCATCCGCCGCTGAATTGATCATATGCGCGGTCTGCACGGCCGAGGGCTTATCCAGCGTGGTGAACGCCAAAGTATGGCGAAACACAATATCATTGACCGGTTCGCCGTCATCCATGCCCGGCTCGCGGTAAATTTCAAAATGCCCGAACCAGACCCGCTGATTGACCAGCGATAACAACTCATAAAGCCCAGTCACATGCTCCGGTTTAAAGCCGATATCCAGGCCACAACACAGTTGCAGGCACTCACCTTCGGGGCGCCAGACAAACCACATGTCATAGCTTTTCCAGTCACCCGACAACATAAAGGTCAGTTCACCGTCTTTGGTGCGTTCAAAATTCAGCCCCTCATCGGTGAGGATGGTTTCCACCATCTCCAGCGGGTCGAGGCTGAAATCGCTGTCAAAAGCCAGAGGCTGATCCATGATATCGTCTTTTATCTCTATATTGCCGTCACTATGCGCAAGTCTTACCCAAATGGGTCAAAAAAGGCTTGGCAATTACGCGGCCGGGCCGCTTTCGTCTTTTTTAGCGGCTGGTTTTTTGGCAGCTTTGAGCGTTGCCAGTTCGGCACGTAGTTCTGCGACCTGCGCCGCCAGCGCTTCGTATTCATCGCGACGCACCAGATCCATGTCGGCCACCCATTTGTCAGCCTGAGCCCGGAACGCGGACTTGGCCTCTTCGCCTGCCGCCTGCGCCAAGGACATGGCATTGGTGGTCATTTTGGCAAATTCGTCCATGAAGGGATTTTTGGTTTGCATAGCCGTCTCCTCAAGGGGGGGTACAACAGGGTCAGACGCCATATAGTACACTTTCACAAACATTTTTCATGATTCTTCATTTAAGCGCGACGATTCGATGCGATCTTGCTAAACGGACTTTTGGATATGTCACGAAAGCGCGCCCTGTCATGAGCCCTGTGCCTTTAGTTTTACCCGATTTCGATCCCGTACTTTTGCAGATCGGCCCCGTTGCCATCAGATGGTATGCGCTGGCCTATGTAGGCGGGGTGCTGTTTGGCTGGATGTATGCCGCCAGACTGCTGAAAAAAGAGGTCTTGTGGCCCCATGACCGCGCCCCGATTACGCGCGAACAACTCGAAGATCTGATCCTGTGGCTGTTTGTCGGGATTATTCTAGGCGGCCGGATCGGCTATATACTATTCTATGATCTGGGGCCGGTGCTGGCTAACCCCATTCAGGCGCTCAAGGTCTGGGAAGGCGGCATGTCCTTCCACGGCGGCATCACGGGTGTAGCCGTGGCAGGCATATTGTTTGCCCGTAAATATAAGCTCAATGCCTACAGCGTCGGTGATTTACTGGCTTGTGCGGCGCCGATTGGTCTGTTTCTGGGCCGGGTGGCCAATTTCATCAATGCCGAACTGTGGGGCCGCGCGACCGATGCGCCCTGGGGCATGGTGTTTTGTAATAAGCATGTGCTTGAAGCCTATGGATATTGTCCCGCCGGCCCATTGCCACGCCATCCGTCGCAGCTTTATGAGGCGGTGCTGGAAGGGCTGGTACTGTTCGCCGTCGCCTTTGTTCTGGCCTATATCTATAAGCAACTGAAACGCCCCGGACTGATCATGGGGGTATTTGTGGCGGGCTACGGCATTTTCCGCACCATAGTTGAGATGTTTCGTGAGCCGGATGAGCAGATGCTGCCGTTTTTCAAGAACGTCATCACCATGGGCCAGAGCCTGTCGCTGATCATGGTGATTATTGGGGGCTGGCTGATCTGGCGCGCGCTATCGGGTAAAACCCAAACTAAGACTGAGGACGAAACGACCTGATGTCTCTGAAAGACCGGCTGAAACGCGACATCGCTCAGGACGGGCCGATGACCGTCGCTGATTATATGTGGCGCTGCCTGCTTGATCCAAAGGACGGTTATTATTCGACCCGACCGGCACTGGGTGCAGACGGCGACTTCATCACCGCGCCCATGATATCGCAGGTATTCGGCGAACTGATCGGCCTTTGGTGCGTTCAGGTTTGGCAGGATTTGGGATCGCCCGCGCGGTTTAATCTGGTCGAAATTGGCCCCGGCAATGGCACATTGATCAGCGATATTCTGCGCGCCGGACGCGTGGTTCCAGCGTTTCTGACGGCAGCTAAGGTGGTGCTGGTTGAACCGTCCGCACCTCTGCGCGATTTGCAGTCGGCCAAGGTGCCGAACGCCGCATACCTGAATGATATCGCCGACATGCCCGACGACGCGCCCCTCATTATCATTGCCAATGAGGTTCTGGATTGCCTGCCTGCCCGTCAGTTTATCCGGCGTGATGGCAAATGGCATGAACGGCGCGTGGGGCTTGACGACAACGGTGAACTGATCTTTGGCCTCAGCGACGCGCCTGCTGATTTTAGGCCGCCGCCGAATGACGAAGAGGGGCAGATTTATGAAATCTCCCCCACCCAGAGGCTGATGGCGCAAATCCTGTCGGATAAACTAAAAACAGCGACCGGCGCCGCTCTGCTGATCGACTATGGCCGCGATATGCCGGGCTCAGGCGATACCTTACAAGCCCTATATCGCCATCAGAAATTCAGTCCGCTGGAGGCACCTGGCGCGCATGACCTAACCGTGTGGGCCGATTTTCCGTCCGTCGCTGCCACCGCGCGCGCAGCGGGTGTCACCGTTAGCGAAATCACGACACAATCGGTTTTCCTGCAAAGACTGGGCATAGGTGCACGCCTTGAGGCCTTAAGCGCTAAAAACCCCGACCGCGCGGATGTGCTGTCGCGTCAGGTTGAACGCCTGATCGCGCCGGAGCATATGGGCGAACTGTTCAAGGTGCTGGGTTTAAGCTTTTCCAAAGACCTTAACCTGCCCGCGCTTGAAACGCCCTTACTGAAAGCCTAGACTGATCCCATGATCTCCACGCTTCCGCCCCGCATCCTGCATCCGTTATTGGATTTGCCTAATATCCAGCATGGCTTTTTCACCCGTCTGGGCGGGGTGTCAAAAGCACCGTATGACAGCCTCAACATAGGGCTGGGCTCAAAAGATGATCAGGATGACGTGAGTGAAAACCGCCGTCGTGTCGCCGCCAGTTTCGACCGCGACGACAGCCACCTCCTGACCTGCTATCAGGTGCACTCGGCTATCGCTTTGACGGTAAACATGCCGCTTGCTCTTGATGCCCGCCCCGAAGCGGACGGACTAGTCACCGGTAAGGCCGGACTGGTATTGGGAGCGTTGTCGGCGGATTGCGCGCCGCTATTATTTGCCGACCCGATCAACCGGGTGGTCGCTTCGGCCCATGCCGGCTGGAAAGGCGCGCTCGGCGGCATTATCGAGGCCACGCTCACCGCTATGCTGGCAGAAGGCGCTGATCTGCGTCACATCCGCTGCGTGGTCGGCCCATGTATTCAGCAGGCCTCCTATGAAGTCAGCGCCGATTATGAAGCCACCTTTGCTCAAACCGATCCCGACAGTCCGGCCTTTTTCATTCCGGGTCACAGCCCTGATAAACGCTTTTTCGATTTGCCCGGTTACTGCCTGATGCGGCTTAAGAGTGCTGGCGTCACCATGACGGCCTCAACCGGCCATGATACCTGCGCGCAAGGGGAATTGTTCTTTTCCAACCGTCGCGCCTTTAAAACTGGAAAAAGCGACTATGGGCGGTTGATTTCAGCCATTATGCTAAGGCCGGAATAGTCTGAAACGGCGCAACCCTGCCACGCCGTTCATAAATTTACATATTTACGACGAATCTCCTTGTCCCTGTGGTTTCTCCTGCTAAAAGCCGCATAAATTCCTGTGCCTTAAGCGCACATCCTTCGGTTTGCTCCAACCCAGGCCTAAAGACATGAAACTCCTCTCCGCCAATTCCAACCGCAGCCTTGCCCAGAATATCGGCACCTATCTCGACATGCCGCTGACCAAGGCGCGGGTCCAACGGTTTGCGGACAACGAAATCTTCGTCACCATCGACGAAAACGTGCGCGGCGAAGACGTCTTTGTCATTCAGTCGACCAGCTTTCCGGCCAATGACAACCTGATGGAGCTTCTGATCTGCATCGATGCGCTTACCCGCGCCTCGGCCAAGCGGATCACGGCGGTCATTCCTTACTTTGGTTACGCCCGTCAGGATCGCAAAGTCGGCGGCCGCACCCCGATTTCAGCCAAGTTGGTCGCAAACCTGATCACCCGCGCCGGAGCCCACCGGGTTTTGACAATGGACCTACACGCCGGTCAGATTCAGGGCTTTTTCGACATCCCGACCGATAACCTTGTGGCCATCCCGTTCATGGCCCGCGACATCAAGGATCAATACAGCAACGCGGCTGACATTATGATTGTCTCGCCTGACGTTGGCGGCGTGGTGCGCGCCCGCGCTCTGGCTGACCGTCTGGGCGGTGATCTGGCCATCGTTGATAAGCGCCGTCCGCGCGCCGGTGAATCCGAAGTCATGAACATCATCGGTGAAGTCGAAGGCCGCGACTGTATCCTGTTCGACGATATCGTTGACTCCGGCGGCACGCTGGTAAACGCCGCCAAAGCTCTGGTCGAACAAGGCGCCAAATCGGTGTCAGCCTATATCAGCCACGGTGTCCTATCGGGCGAAGCGCTCAACCGCGTCGATAAATCGGTCCTCAAAGAACTGGTGATAACCGACTCTATCGAAGTCCCCGAAGTTATCCGCAATCACCCGAAAATCCGCATCGTCGGCGTGGCCCCGCTGATCGGCGAAGCCATCCGCCGCATAGCCAACGAAGAATCTGTCTCGAAACTGTTCGACTGATTTTCAACGGTTCGGATAGTTCCGAAATCACAATTCTCCCCCGCCTTGCAATGGGCCATAATTTCGGCGCTTTTTTTGCCTGATGTAATAAATCGGCAAGGAAATAGGCTATACAGTCGCGGAAAATTGCGCACAGTGAACGCCCAGACAGGCGACCTGCAGTCATAGCGGCATGTGCGCATACCCACCGCGCCTGAGAGTATTTAAGGGGAGTTGTTATGAAGACGGTTGTTTATAAAGGCGTATTGGTATCGATGTTCGCTCTGGCTCTGGCCAGTTGCGCCACGGAAGCCCCGCCACCACCTCCGCCCCCGCCGCCAGCTCCGGCCGGTCCGCCGGTTGCTTTGTCTCCGGTCGTGTCGGACGCCGCCTCCGTCTATTTAGAATATGTGAAAACCGCGCGCGAAATGACCCCTGATTTCGCCACTGCCGACGTTATTCAGACCAAGCTTCAGCAAGGTGCCGCCTATGAGCCCAAGCAATTGGCTCGCGGGGCGGTTGCCTATGCCGCCATCGTGGCCATGCAGGAACCCAGTTTCCGCTCGGAGCTGCGCGCCTATGCCGCCAATCCTGAAAGCCGCGCGCAACTGATAAACAATATAATGTCAAACCCGGCGGCAGCGGCCAATATTCCGGGCGCCAATATCGCGGCCCGCCGGGTGATCCTGGCTCTGTCCAGCCACGGCGAAAGCGTCTATAAGGCCGGTGCGCGCGTCAAGCAGGCGGCCTATGACATCCAGAAACAGCAATGGTCGCGCGAGTTCATCAAGACCCGTGACGTGCGCCTGTCACAAGCCAAGATCAATTCCACAACCGCCCATCCGGTCGCTGCCGATCAATCGAACCAACTTCTGGTCGCGGCACTGACCGGTCAAGGCATGGTAACCCAAGCCACGTCGGCGGCCTATTCCACCGATCAGGCCGCTACTATTGCCGCGACCTCAACGGGACAGCAAGACCCGATCGTCGCGCAAAAACTGACGACATCCGATCTTCAACCGGGCGTCACCCTGCCCGCGAACATGTTTGACGCCCCCTATACGGCCACCGTCAACCGCGGACTGGCAATCGCCGCTCTGGCTATTCTGGGCGAAGGCGCCGGTGCCAATGAGGCCAATATCTCCATGCTGCTCGATGAACGTGATGGCCCGACCTGCCTGAACATGGCCAAGCTCAACCTTTATCAGTGCCTCGCCGTTGCCAAGCCACACTTTGAAGATGTCTTCTGCATTGGTCAGCACATCCTTATGGATACCGGCCAATGCATCGGTCAGGTGTCGTCCAATGCGCTTGATCTGGCGCCAAAGCGCACTGTTGAGTTCAATGCTGATGGCACTGAAAAGCTGAAATACGTCAACGCCAAGCCCTATATAAAGCCGGCTCCGGCCAAGAAGGCTCCGGCTAAAAAGACAGCCACGAAAAAGAAGACGTCCTGATCGATTCTTATCCGTCGAATTCAATTCGGGCCTGAAGTGCATTTGATGTTTTTCAGGCCCTTTTGCTATATACGTGCCTTAAAAAGCCGTCATATGACGCCGAAAATTGCATTTTTTGCCCGGCTTGACGGTTGCGTATTCAGGACAATGCGTGTATCAACCGGCCTCTTTGGAATTTCGGGTATTCACCCACGCCGCAGGCTTACGCTGTGTACGGCGCATTTTGTTTGAGGAAGTGGCTTATGGCCGAGATCGTTTTAGACGTTGAAGTTCGTGAGCGCACCGGCACCGGTGGCGCCCGTGCTGCCCGCAATGCCGGTAAGCTGCCTGGCGTTCTTTATGGTGGTGACAAGGCCCCTGTGCCGATCGCCGTCAGCCTGAATGAGTTCCGTAAGGCGCTTTATACCGGCAAGCTGGCGGGTCACCTTGTCACGCTTAAGCATGGCACTGAGACCCAAAAAGTTATCGCCAAGGCGATCGACTTCCATCCGGTCACCGACGTTCCGGTACACTTCGACCTTTACCGCGTCGATGAGCACCAAAAGATCAAGATCAACGTCGTGGCTCACTTTATCAACCACGAACTGTCGCCCGGCCTGAAAAAGGGCGGTACGCTCAACGTCGTGCGTCACGAAGTTGAACTGTGGGCCCCGGCTGACCACATCCCAGAAGATCTGGTTTTCGACCTGACCGGCCTTGAAATCGGCGACACTGTCCGCGTTTCGGCTGTGAAGCTGCCCGAAGGTGTTTCCCCGACCGTTGACCGCGATTTCGTGATCGCGACGGTTGCTGCAACTGGCGGCATGGGTGCAGACGAAGCGACCACCGAAGCTTAAAGTTTTCCGACTTTAGCATTGAAATTGATTGAGGCCTTGTTCTAGCTTAAGAACAAGGCCTTATTCTTTGGGAGATGTACGTGTTCCTGCTGGTCGGCCTCGGCAATCCGGGCGATAAATACGAAAAAAACCGCCATAATATCGGCTTCATGTTTATCGACGCCTTGGTCGATAACGGCGGGTTTGGCCTTGCGAAAAAGCGCTTTCAATCGCTGTCCAGCGAAGGGCAGGTTGAGACCGCAGCCGGTCTCAAAAAAGTCCTGTGCCTTAAGCCGCAGACCTATATGAACCTGTCCGGCAATGCCGTGCTGGAAGCCGCCTCGTTTTATAAGATCAAGCCTGAGCATATTATCGTGTTTCACGATGAATTGGATCTGGCACCCGGACGGTTCCGCATGAAACTGGGCGGCGGCCATGCCGGTCACAATGGCCTGCGCTCGATCATGGGACATCTGGGACCCAATTTTGTGCGCGCCCGCATGGGTATCGGCCATCCCGGCGACAAGTCTATGGTTCATAACTGGGTGCTGTCCGATTTCGGCAAATCGGATATGGCGTGGGTTGATGATCTCAACCGCGCCTGCGTCAAGTCCCTGCCGCTATTACTTGGCGACGCCCACGGCAAGCCCGATAATGACCGCTACCAGAATGAAGTCATGCGACTGGCGCCTGCGCCTAAGTTCAGCCCGCGTCAGGTCGGCGCGGCCGGGGTGGAATAAACGCCCATGAAGATTGTCCTGGCCACTCACGGAAGCTTGGGCGATCTTCACCCGTTTATGGCGCTTGGGCTGGCGCTGAAAGCGCAGGGCGCGGAGGTCGTGCTGGCCTCACATCCCGACTACCAGCAAAAAGTCGAAGCGGCAGGCCTTACCTTTTTCGATTATGGTGCCAGTCGCGAAACCTATACCCGCGACCTGCGCATGGCCCCCGAAGCCATCATCCACCGCCTGACCCGCGACCACGGCTTTATGATCAAACGCCTGATTGCGCCCTACCTTGAAGCGTCAGTGGACGCCCTAAAACCGCTCGTGGCCGACGCCGATGCGGTGGTTGGTTCCTCCTTTGCTTATGGCGCACATATACCGGCGCAACTGGCGCGCAAACCGTTTACGGTCATCGCCTTGCAGCCTACGGTTATGATGTCAGTTTATGACCCGCCTAAGGTCAAAAAAGCTCCGTTCATCTTCAATCCCACCCAAGCCTGGCAACGCCATTACAACCGCCTGATCATTCGTGCGGGCGAAGCCTTTATGGCCTCCACGCAATCCAGCATCCAGCGCATCTATAAAAAATTCGGTCTGGAACCCCACATAAGTCTGGGCGGCATATTATCGGATCACCAGACTCTGGCGCTTTATGATCCTCTGTTTGGACAGATCGAGCCTGATTTTCCGCCCAATACCCAAATCTGCGGGTTTCCATTTTACGACAGCGAAGATGGCCATGAGCCGCAATTGTCGCCTGAATTAACACGTTTTTTAAGCAGCGGCCCTGCCCCGCTCGTCTTTGGCTTGGGCAGCGCGGTCGTCACGGGCGGCGGAGCGTTTTACCGAACCGCCATAGAGGTCACGCGCCACCTTAATGCCCGCGCCGTGCTGCTGGTCGGTGCGGACAGCCCGCTCCTTGCCGAAGATCACGGCCCGGACATACTGGCCATATCTTACGCACCGCACTCCCTGCTGTTCCCGCGCTGCCGCGCCATTATCCACCACGGTGGCATAGGCTCCACCGCTCAGGCCCTGCGTTCTGGCCGGGCGCAACTGGTGGTGCCCGTGTTTGCCGATCAGTTCGACAATGCCCGCCGCGTCACGCGTCTGGGCGCAGGCAAACACCTCGATTACGATCAGTGGACGATGCATAAGGCTCTCACAGCCCTCACGCCCGTACTGGATGACCCCGACATCACCATCCATGCCCAGGAAGTAAGGCTATCCTTATCCCGCCACGATGGTGCTGCCACGGCAGCCGCCCTCATCCTAACGCCTACCCATTGAAATACTTGTTCGCTTTAAACCAGACATTTCCGTCACGATCATAAAGGCTGTTGAACCGCCGCAGCAGCCCCATGCCCATGACCGCATCGGCCCCTGCCATATCCAGGTCATCGCTAAGTGACGGGTCCGAAAAGGTCACCGGACAGGGATCAATCCGGTATGATCCCAGATCAAAACCACTTACGCCTGTAAAGCGGGTCTTCACAAAATGCTGCGGGTCGCTATAGGCCAGACGATCCTCGGCCTTGGGAAAGGCATCCCAAAGATTACGCGCCCGTACCGTTTGCGACGGCAACCATAGGCCATAGGCCGTGCCGGTCTGCATCAGGCATTGTGTATCCTTGCCCATCAGCTTTGCCGCCACAATCAACCGCCCGTCAGACGCCTTTGTCACGGCCAGACGCTCAAAACCGCCCGTATCGACATCACCGCTCTTAAAGAAGACCAGACTGTTAGTGGCGAAATCCAGCAAGGACGGGTAAAGCCTCAGAAAATCCAGCCCCAGCACAGCTCCATTCTTGGGGTTATGGGCCACCTTAAAGCGCAGCGCCTCCAGTGACATGCCGTGAATGGAAAGCGGAGCCCCCTGATAATAGCCACCCGTCGCCGACAGACCAAGCCGCGCCGCCAATGCCTCACCGATTGAACTCTCAGCACCAGTATCCAGTCTGGCGATTGCCGGCAGCCCGCCCTTACCCGTCAGCCGAAACAATATCTGGCGGCTGCTGGTGTAGTCAAAACCCAGCACGGGTTTATCTGCTGATGATTCAGGCCGAACCTCAGAAGCCCCGGCCAAACGCGTCGGCGGCGCCATAGCCATCAGATTCTGATTACGCTTGATATAAACCGCCTTCTGCGGCGTGAACGCCACCGTGAAGGCTCTAAGGAATGGCGCACCCACAAGGCCGTGAAAGTGGTCTTTGGATTGAATAGTGTCCTTTTCAGCGGGATCGACCAAGGCGGCGGCCACGTCCGGCACCCAGATCCCACCAATCTGCACATCCTTGATACTGACCAGCCGCCCCTTGAGTTTGCGGCCATTGGCGCCGGTCATCTCAGCCTCACGATAAACCGGATACTTATCCCACAGCTTATGCCGCCTGACGACATCGCCAAACACCATTATAGGGCCCGTCGCCCCCGTATCCAGCGCAAGATTCAGCGCCGCGTCCGGCAGTTTGATCTGCACATAGACCTTTTCTACGCCCCCCTGATATTCGGACCTGTAGATGCCGTTCAGTTTTCCGAACCCCGTCAGGTCCATAGGCGCGCCGACATAGTAGCGAATTTCTCTGGCTTCATAGTCAAGCTGGCAAGGTAACTGGGTCAGTATATTGGCCGACAGCAGGCCGTCATATTCGCGCTCTGTGAAGGCATCCGATCCGGCAAACCGCCAGTTTTCCACACGCAACGTCCCCCCAAGGACAATTTCCCCCGCCGCATAGGCCTTGTGGATATCCGTTCCCTTGATGCTGCCCGTTGCCGCCTTGCCATCCACACGCAGGCCCAACTGCCGCGCCAGATCCTCACGGATCATGCTGACCGATGCCCCCGTATCGAGCATGAACGTAAAGGGCCCCTGACTATTGATCTTGAGTTGCACCAAAGGCAGCCCGCCTTTGGATAGGGTAATGGGTACCCGAACTACCTGCCCGTCTGCGGCATGGACACCGCCCGCAACACCCACACCCGCAGTCGCCGTGGCGCCCGCCATAAACTGACGTTTCGTGATCATAATTCCCCCTGCCGATCATTTTCGATCCTTTACCACTGGCTACCACACCCTTTTTGCGGCGTCACATGGATTTTGCAACTTCGCGCCCCATAAGATGCGGGCACTTTAAATCTGGCCTTAGCCGTGGTTCCATGATAGCGGAACGGCCAATTTACAGTTTCCCATAGTCACGGATTCCCATGGCCCTCAAAGTCGCTATCGTCGGTTTGCCCAATGTCGGCAAATCCACCCTGTTCAACGCCCTGACCCAGACCGCCTCGGCGCAGGCCGCCAACTATCCGTTCTGCACCATTGAGCCCAATACCGGCGATGTCGCCGTGCCTGAACCGCGTCTTGAGGTGCTGGCCAAGATCATGGGCTCCAAGGAAATCATTCCGGCGCGCATCAATTTTGTCGATATCGCTGGCCTCGTGCGCGGTGCCTCAAAAGGCGAAGGCCTCGGCAACCAGTTCCTGGCCAATATCCGCGACTGTGACGCGATTGCCTTCGTGGCGCGCTGCTTTGTTGATACCGACATCACCCATGTCGAAGGCCGCATTGATCCGATCAGCGATCTGGAAATTATCGAAACCGAACTGATGCTGGCTGATCTGGAAAGCCTGGAAAAGCGCCTGCCGAACCTTGAGAAACGCGCCAAAACCGGCGGTGATAAGGACGCGGCCATCACGGTGGGCCTGATTAATGCCGCGCTGGCTGAACTGCGTGATGGCCGTCCTGCCCGCATCGCCTACGAAAAAGGCAAGGTTTCCAAGGACGACCAAAAAGCTTGGGACATGCTGCAACTGCTGACCTCAAAGCCTGCGCTTTATGTCTGTAATGTCGATGAAGGCTCCGCCGATAAGGGCAACGACCTGTCCGAGCAAGTAGCCACCCGCGCCAAGGCCGACCATGCCAAATCAGTCGTGATTTCAGCCCAGATCGAGTCGGAAATCGCCCTGCTCGATGCCGAAGAACGCGCTGAGTTTCTTGAAACCCTGGGCCTCGAAGAACCGGGCCTGAACCGCCTGATTCGTGAAGCCTATACCCTTCTTGGGCTGCAATCCTATTTCACGGTCGGCCCCAAGGAAGCCCGCGCCTGGACCATCCATGTTGGGGATACTGCCCCGCAAGCCGCCGGTGTCATCCACACCGACTTCGAGAAGGGCTTCATCCGCGCTGAAACCATGGCCTTTGACGACTATGTCAAGTTTAACGGCGAAGCCGGCTGCAAGGAAAACGGCAAGTTTCGCCAGGAAGGCAAGGAATACCTTGTCAAGGACGGCGATATCCTGAACTTCCGGTTCAACGTGTAACCCCCTCTCCCGAAAGTCCTTCGCTGCGCTCAGTGTACTTTCAGGTGATCAGTAAATAACCCGAAAATCGTGAGATTTGAGTCGAGTAGCAGGAGCCTAGCGACGGAGGTATATTAAATACCTCCTAGTGACGGCGACGCACTAATCGACCAAAGACCGCGATTTTCATATCTCTTCGTGAAAGTATTCGACAAAGGCCCTCATCCGGGCCTGACGGAGTTCGGCCATATCTTTACCGGCCCGAGTCTGAAAACCGTCTGATAGCTTAAACAGCTTAGTCGTAAAGTGATCCAGCGCAAAAGAGGCGTCATCCAGGTCGCGGCCTTGGGCTTGCGGGTCAGTCGCATCGTACAGCGATGATCCCATACGTCCTGCCGTATAAAAGCACCGGGCAATACCCACGAAACCAATGGCATCCAGACGATCCGCGTCCTGAAGTATGCGCGCCTCAAGGGTCTGGGGCGGGATATTGGCGCTGTAGCTATGGGCATGAATGGCGTGATCGACGGCATCAAGATCGGCCTCTTCCCAGCCCAGTTGGCTCAGGATTTCGCGCGCCTTATCCGCCGCCATGCGCGAGGCGCGCGACCGCTCCGGAGAATTCTTTTCGACGGCGACACAATCATGCAGCAACACTGCCGCCGTCAGAATGCGCAAGCACCCGCCCTCAAGCGCCTGAAGCGTGCGGGCGACCTTATAGACCCGAACCAGATGGGCAACATCATGGGCGCCGTCGTTACTGACCACGACATGCGGCAAAAGATCCTGCGCCAATTCTTCATAGGGCGCGAACCCTTCACTAAGTTGTACGAATGACATCGACTCAGGTCTCTTCGTTTTGGTTACGCTATTACCCTGCACAGAATCGTATACACGGTTCAGCGCTTAAGGGTCTATAAGCCACAACTGATAAGTCCGCTACACACTTTTCGGACGAAATTTGTTCGCTGGCGCAGCAGCTCTTGAGACTCAATGCCCGTCAAAGCCCACCAGACTTACGACCTTAATGCCTGCGGCCTCCAGCCTGCGCGCACCGCCAAGGTCGGGCAGATCGATCACAAAAGCCGCGCCCACAATTTCCGCCCCACCCCGCTTAAGCAAATCGATTCCCGCCATAGCCGTCCCCCCGGTGGCAATCAAATCGTCAATCAACAGAACCCGTTCCCCCGATTCAATCGCGTCAGAGTGCATTTCTATGATGTCCATGCCGTATTCTAACTGATAGGCGCTGGAAATCCGGTCGTGCGGCAGTTTGCCCTTTTTACGCAAAGGCACCACGCCCGCTCCCAGAATATGCGCCACCGCCCCGCCCAGTATAAACCCGCGCGCTTCGATACAGGCGACCTTATCAATATCCGTCCCGGCAAAGGCACCGACCAATTCATCCACGGCCAGGGTAAACGCCTGAGCATCCCCTAAAAGCGTGGTGATGTCCCGGAACATGATGCCGGGCTTGGGGAAATCAGGGATAGTGCGGATGGTCGAGGCCAGTTTCATATATATTATCTCAAAGCTTAGAGCCGTGCTTATACGCCTGTTTTTCGGCGCTTTTACAACAAAAAAACCCGCCGAATTATCGACGGGTTTTTACTAAGCTAATATGTGAAAATTTTCACAGGATCATATCCGAGAAAATTTTCTCAATGCTGGAAGGGGTGCCCATGAGGGGAGCCTGCTCCCCTCATGAAGTCTTAGTGCTTACCGCGCCAGACAAACCTATAAGACGCATAGGTCAAACCGAAGAACAGCAGCAGATAGGCCAGAACCGCAACACCGGTCTTCTTGCGAAGAACAGCCTTGGGTTCACCGGCCCACTCAAGGAAGGCCGCAACATCAGCCGCCTGGTTGCTGAGGGTCGATTCACGGCCATCATCAAAGGTAACCTGACCGGCGGACAACGGCGGTGCCATAGCCAGAACCCCACCGGCAGGCACATGCTTGTGATCGCCCGACCATGCCGACGACAGATCGCCGGGGAAGTAAGGGTTGTAATGCTGACCTTCGGCAATCTTAAGACCCGCAGGCGGTGCTTTATAGCCAGTCAGCAATGAATAGACATAGGACGCACCACCGTGACGGGCCTTGGTAATGACCGACAGATCCGGCGGAACCGCCCCGCCGTTCGATGCCGCCGCAGCTTCCGGATTGGCAAACGGTGACGGGAAAGCATCTGAAGTAGTGGCTTTGCGGGTGATCACATCGCCCGTCTCAGAGTCAATAGTAGGCACCTCAAATTCGGAGGCAATCTGCTTTACGACCGGGTTTTCGTTCGGGTTCTTGTACTTCGGATCATAGAACGGACCGTCCTTTTCACCCAGATTACGAAACGAAATCAGCTTCATAGAATGGCAGGCCGCGCACACTTCGCGGTAGACCTTATAGCCCCGTTGAAGCTGCGCCTGATCATAGGTGCCCAGAACGCCGCTAGAGCTAAAGCCTTCTTTGGGTTCATGGGCATGCAAAGCACCGCCTGCCGCCAGAGCCGAACCTGCCCCAAGGGTAAGCGAAGCCGTCATCACGGTCGCCGCCGCCTTAATCCACGCTTTCCTGCCGAGAGTTTGTAGGGACTTCATCTGAGTTAGCCCTTTTTCTTGTTGTGTTCGGCCAAAACCGCCTCGGAGATCGACGCAGGCACCGGCAACGGCTCTTCCTTCAGACCAATCCATGGCATGATGAGCAGGAAGAAAACGAAATAATAGATTGTGAACAGACGGGTCAGCCACAGATAGGAGTTCAACTGACCGTCAAACAGGGTGAAACTCGGCAGGCCCGGAATGACCTGAGCATCCGGCAACTGAGCGCCGCACCAGCCAAGGCCCAGACAGACGATAACGAAGATCACGAAGAACCAGCGCATCACCGGACGGTAACGCATAGACTTGACCTTTGAGGTATCCAGCCATGGCAGGGCAAAGATCACCGCGATCGAACCGAACATCGCAATCACACCACCGAATTTATCCGGGATAGCGCGCAGGATGGCATAGAAGGGCAAGAGATACCATTCAGGCACAATATGGGCTGGCGTGACCAGTGGGTTAGCCGGAATATAGTTATCGGCATGGCCCAGAGCATTCGGCATAAAGAACACAAACACCGAGAACAGGAACAGGAAGACGATAATCGCCACGCCGTCCTTAACCGTCGCATAGGGTGTGAACGCAACGGTGTCTTCCTTGGACTTGATCTCAACACCCGCCGGATTATTCTGACCGGCGACGTGCAGTGCCCAGATGTGCAGGATGACCACACCGGCAATCACGAACGGCAGCAGATAATGCAGTGAAAAGAAGCGGTTAAGCGTCGCCTGATCGACCGCGAAGCCACCTTGCAGCCAGGTCAGGATCGGCCCGCCGATCAGCGGAATCGAGCCGATCAGATTGGTGATCACGACCGCGCCATGGAACGACATCTGCCCCCAGGGCAAGACATAGCCCATGAACGCCGTAGCGATCATCAGGAAGAAGATGATACAGCCCAAAATCCACAGAACTTCGCGCGGGGCCTTATAGGAGCCGTAGTATAGGCCGCGCAGCATGTGGATATAGACGGCAAAAAAGAACATCGACGCGCCATTGGCGTGGACATAACGGATCAGCCAGCCATAGTTCACATCGCGCATGATGCGTTCGACACTGTTAAACGCGTAATCAACATGCGGCGTATAGTGCATGGCCAAAATAATGCCGGTGATGATCTGAATCGCCAAACAGACTGACAAAATCCCGCCGAAAGTCCACCAGTAGTTCAGGTTCTTAGGAGTCGGATAGTCGACAAAACTGTCATAGGCCAGTCGCACGATCGGCAAACGCGAATCGAGCCACTTTTCAAAGCCGGTTTTAGGTACATAGGTAGACGGATGATCGCTCATGGTGCCCTGCGCTCCCCTTAACCGATTTTGACGCGAGTATCGGTCAGGAAATCATATTCCGGAACGACCAGATTGAGCGGGGCCGGGCCTTTGCGGATGCGGCCCGACGTATCGTAGTGAGAGCCATGGCACGGACAGAACCAGCCACCATAGTCACCGGCCCCAAAGGTCGGCACGCACCCCAGATGGGTGCAGGAACCAACAAGAATCAGCCATTGTTCTTTGCCCGCCTTAACACGGTCGGCATCGGTTTGCGGATCTTTCAGATCAGCCAGCGGTGTATCCTGAGCCGCCTTGATCTCCGAACCTGTACGGCTGCGAATAAAGACCGGCTTACCGCGCCATTTAATCACGATCTGCTGACCTTCCTGAACCTTGGTCAGGTCGAACTCCGTCGACGCCATGGCCAGAGTATCGGCTGCCGGATTCATTTGCGCCACCAGCGGTACGGCAATAGCCCCCACGGCACCCACGGCGGTCGCCCCCGCAGCAATGTAGATAAAGTCGCGGCGGGACGTATCGTCATTCACCGCAGCGGCCGTATTGTCAGGTTCGCTCACCTTGCCACCTCATAGTTTTCCTCTGCCACGTCCCCTTAGCGCTATGCGTTAAAGTGCCGCGGCCCGCTTCGTTCATAGCCGAAGCGCCCATAATTACAAACCTTCCATCCACCGATTCCGTTAAAAATTTAACTCAAATCAGCATTTATCGGTTCTTGTATCCGTCTATAACCACAATTGCAGGATGGATTCAAACCCGTAGTCCGGAAAACCTATAAAATCATGCGTTTTGTATTGTACCAGCCCGACATCCCTCAAAACCTCGGCAGCGCCATACGTCTGGCGGCCTGCCTTGAGGTAAGCCTTGATATTATCGAGCCTTGCGGCTTTCCCCTTAATGACAAAGCCATCAAACGGGCAGCTATGGATTACGGGGGGTGCGCTGATGTGTCGCGGCATGATTCGTGGGACCGGTTCAAAAACTGGCGCGCCAGTTCAACCCCGGCATCCAGAGTGATCCTGTTTACAACCAAGTCTGCGGCCCCCTATTGTGACTATGGGTTTCAGGCAAACGACATACTGCTGTTTGGTCGCGAAAGTGCGGGCGCACCCGATGAGGTTCATGCCTATGCCGATGCGCGCCTGTTCATCCCGATCAGCGCTCAGGCCCGCTCAATCAATGTCATAAATTCAGCCTCCATGGCGCTGGGGGAAGCCCTGCGCCAAACAAGCACCTTTCCTGTCAGGCCCTGATCAGCCTATAAGCCCCTGAAACCTCCCGCCACTTGTCCGTGAGCCCCTTATGCTGAACACCGCCATTGTCACCACCCCAGATGTACTGGCCGATCGCCAGAAGGCGGCGTCCGCCTGGTTTCGGTCTTTGCGCGACCGGATTTGCGCTGCATTTGAGGCGCTGGAGGATGAAGCGTCGCCGTCACTTTACAAAGGCGAAGCGGGCCGGTTTGTGCGCAGTCCCTGGCAGCGGGCTGAGGGCGGCGGCGGTGAGATGTCGATGATGACCGGCCGCCTGTTTGAAAAGGTCGGCGTTCATATCTCTACTGTGCATGGCACGTTTAGCCCGGAATTTGCCAAAACCATTCCCGGCGCCGACGAAGACCCGCGCTTTTTTGCCACCGGCATCAGCCTGATTTCGCACATGACCAATCCGCGCGTGCCAGCGGTGCATATGAACACCCGCTATATCTGCACGACCAAGGGCTGGTTTGGTGGCGGTGCCGACCTGACACCGCTGCTGGCGGTGGATCGGTCTCAGGCAGCGCCGGATGCAGCCAAATTCCATCAGGCGTTCAAAGACACCTGCGATCAGTATGGCGCAGACTATTATGAGCGCTTCAAAAAATGGTGCGACGAGTATTTTTTCCTGCCTCACCGCAATGAGTCGCGCGGCATCGGCGGCATATTCTATGACCACTTCAACAGCGGCGATCATGACGCCGATTTCGCTTTCACACGTTCGGTCGGTGATACGTTCCTCGATGTTTATCCCGTCATAGTGCGTGACCGCTTTAATGAACCGTGGAGCGAGGCCGAGCGCGAGGAACAGCTGATTCAGCGCGGGCGCTATGTCGAGTTCAACCTGCTCTATGATCGCGGGACGCTGTTTGGGCTGAAAACCGGCGGCAATGTCGAGTCTATCCTGTCCTCCATGCCGCCCTTGGTAAAGTGGCCTTAACCTCTTAAGCGGCCAAGAATCTGGAGATCAGCTTTAAGATATCCTGACTATGGCCCTGTTCCTGAAGGCTAATCAGGGCGGTATCGACCAGTTCCTCATCTATGCGCACGCCCCGGCGGGACTTCAGCAGATCACCGGCAAAATCAGCGCAAAACTCAGGGTGGCACTGAAACGAGATCGCCTTACGGTCAGAGTAGTACAGCGCCCCATACGGCGTGAACTCAGAACCCGCCAGCACAATGGCATTGTCGGGTTTTTTGACCACCTGATCCTGATGGGTCACCGCGACCTTGATGGCTCGATGCGCATCGTCGGTTAAGGTACTCCAGATATCGCCGTCATGGATAGTATATTCATGAAGCCCTACGCCCCAGCCTTTGTGAGATTTTTCGACATGGCCGCCCCAGGCCTGCGCCATGACCTGATGGCCGAAACAGATACCGACCACCGGCACATCAGCCCGCAGCGCTTTCAGCCAGTCAATCAGGGCCGCAATCCACGGATCACTCTCATAAACCCCGGCTGGCGAGCCGGTAATGACCACGCCGCGAAAGTCTTCATTAATATCCGGCAGTTCCCCGTCCAGCGTCTTAAATACCCGAAAAGCGCGCTCCGGCTCATGCAGCTTTTTGGCAAACATATCGGCATAGGTACCGTAGGTCACATCAAGACCTGCGGGCGGAATACCGGTTTCTAAAATGGCGACATAACTCATGGCACAGCAACTCAGTATGGTAAGTCAGGGGCGAAAATCTTACTCGCCGCTTATTTTTGGCTGTTTGTGAAGTTCGTCAAGGGCGCGATCTATCACGCTTTGCGAAAAATCATGTGTGCACCAGTCCGCCTCGATCCGTTTCAGGGTCTGGCCAAGGTAAGGGCCTGCCTCAATTCCTGCGGCCATGAGATGCCGCGCCGTCAGCGGAAACTCCGGTATGGTCATATGTTCAAGCTCAGCTATCGACCCGGCAAGATCGGCCCCGGTCTGCGCGTGGGTTAGATAGACTTCATCCGTGACAGCCTCACGCCCATACTCATAGAGCGCGCGCCGCAACGGATAGCCTCCGTCCAGCGCCTGCCGCACCTTAACCACAGCCTCAAGTCTTTGCCGGGCGCGATTTGACACTCTTAACCTCGAAAGTACATCGGTCACGGCGGAAACATGTCCGTCGAAGTACAGTCGCCCTTCATCGCTTTGGGCCAAAAGCGCCATAAACCGCCGCTCAATATCGGTGGTCGCCTGAACCATGCGTGTAAGCACCGCAGATTGCACCGGATCATACTCAAGGCCCGGCAGGATACGCGACATTATGCCCGTTTCCCACATTCGGTTATAAACGACCGGTGCACCGTCATAGACCAGCATCTTGGTCAGTTCCTGAAGCAGGCGCTCACCCGACAGGCCATCGATGCCGTATCTCAGGCGAATGCACGCCTCCAGAGACTCCGCATCAAGAGATTGCGCATAAGCCGCTGAAAATCTGAAAAATCTCAAAATTCGCAGATAATCCTCACGGATACGTTGTTCGGCCTCACCGATGAACCGCACCACCCGCGCATTGGCATCCTCAAGGCCTTTTCCGGTCGGATCGTAAACCTGCCCGCGAATATCGGCATAAAGCGCATTGAGGTAAAAATCACGTCTTTGAGCGTCTTCGGTCCAGTCTGTCGTGAAACTGACCACCGCCCGCCGTCCATCGGTTTCCACATCGCGCCGCAGAGAGGTAATCTCATAGGTCTCACCGCCCACCACCGCCGTGATAGTGCCAAACACCTTGCCAGTCGGGATATGGTGAATACCGGCGACATCAAGGGCGGCTTCGATATCATCGGGCGTCAGTTGCGTCGACAGGTCAAAATCGCTGACCGGCAAACCCATGATCAGATTGCGCACCGATCCGCCGACAAAGCGCACACACCCCGCCCCGCCCTTGGCCTCCAGCGCGGTAAAGACATCAAGGGTCGCTCCGGTACGCATGGAGACGGGCAGATCAAGATTCATCAATATTGCTTCCGGCACATATTCGGATGAGTCTAAATCACGCTGGGTTTAAGATCAAATGACTGCGATCCGAATATGATCCGATCCCTCTGCACATCCGCGATGTCAATCAGTCTGTACCAGGCCGCCCGCGTCACGCGCGCCCACAAATTATGGCGCACTCTGATCCGGGGCCACAAATCATCGCCATCAAAAGCCAGCGGATGCTCAGCCCCTAACGTCACGCGCTCACTCTGGTCTGTGCTGAAAACCAGCGTTTCCCCCTCACGATCAAAATCAACCGCCAAAAACGGTAGATCCTCGACGGTGATCTTCAGTTTTTCAACCGGCGTGATCAGGTAATAGCCATCGTCATCATAACGCAACAGCTTGGCAAATAAGAATATCAACGATTGACGCTCAATGCGCGCGCCTTCATGCCACCATGAACCGTCTGCGCGAATGACAATGTCTATCTCGCCGCACAGCTTTGGGTTCCAGAGCTCTACCGGATAGCCCTCAACCGGAGTGAACCTGTTTTCCAGATCAGCGCCGGACACTGACCTTACCCGTAAGCGGCGTCGCCCCCTCGGCATAGGCGATCAGGATACGCTTGGGATCGGCTGGCCCCGGTAGGGAAAGCTGCGCCCGCTCAAACCCGAACCGCTTGAAGTAGTCAAAATCCCCGACCAGAACCACCGCGCTCAGACCTTTCGCAAACGCCTTATTAAGCGCTGTTTCAACCAGTTGCGAGCCAATACCGCCACCCTGTACGACCGGATCGACCGTAATCGGCCCCAGAAAGGCCACTTCGGTACTCGTGTCACCATCATCAGATTTTACGACGACCGGCCATAATCTGACGGAACCCATAAGGGTGTCGCCCTTCATGGCGACCAGACTAAGATCGGGGTACGGGCGATTACCCTCACGCAAACGCTCAGCCGTCTTGACATAGCGGCCAGGGCCAAAAACCTTATAAATAAGGTTAGTTATAGCTGAATCCTGATGCACCGCCTCCGGTGCTACCACCAGTGCGTTCGTCGTGTCGCTGTAAAGATATGCGTCCAAGGGCAAATCCGTAACCTCAACCTGATCCGGCCAAAAGAACTAAAGCCACCGGGAGCGCGCGCTTTATAACGCGGGGGTATCCGCGTCAAATCAATTAGACCGTCAAACTGTGACAACTCTATGGTTGGCTATCGGGATCAGGCGGATTTTTTCATAAAGGCGGCAAAGGCTTGCGCCGCTTCGGGAGATGCCAGTTGCTCCTGGAAAATGCGCCCTTCCTCCACAATAACCGCCCACAAATCGTCAGGGGCGCGCATCAGGGATTTCGTGTGACGAAGCGCCGACGGCGACAATTTGGTCAGTTTTCGCGCGGCGGTCATGGCCGCGCCTAAAACATCATCGTCAACAACCGCCGTCGCCAGATTAAGCCGCAGCGCTTCGGATGCCGTAACCGCCTCGCCCAAAGTCATCCAGGCAAAGGCCCGTGGATGACCGACGAGTTTCGGCAATAGACGGCTGGAACCGGCTTCCGGTACCAAACCAAGCTGCACAAACGGCAGGGACAATCTCGCATCTGCTGATAGATAGACCAGATCGCAATGCAGCAGCATGGTGGTGCCGACGCCTACGGCCTGCCCCTGAACCGCTGCCAAAAGAGGTTTGGGGAAATAGTTGATAGACTTAAGGAATTGAAAAACCGGCAAGTCCTCAACGCCGCCATTCAGGAACCCCGACTGCATAAAATCAAGTATATCATTGCCCGCGCAAAAATCGCTCCCCTCGGCGCTCAGAACCACAGCCTTCACCTCAATATCCGCCGCTGCAGCCTCGATATGCTCACTCAAAGCCCGGTACATATCCGACGTCAGGGCATTCTTTTTGGAGGCGCGATTGAGGCGCACATGGACGATGCCATCCGTATATTCACTCAGAACCCACTCACTCATGACGTTTCCTCAAGCGTGCGGCATATGCCGATATAGAATTTTTATTTTCAGCGGTCTTTAAACATTACGCAGCGCCTTTAAGGACTTGCCATGCTTAGGCCATATCCTGTAGGCAATCTGCGTATAAAACTGACAACACCACCCCTTATAAGCCGGGTCAAGGCCGTTGCGCTGAGGTATTCCAAAACACTCTCTCGGGAAACTACGATGAACATTTTCTCAATAGCCCGCAAACTTCCGGCAATCGTTGCGGCAGCAGCGCTCGTCATGGGCGCGGGTCAGGCTCTGGCCGCTGACGTGAAGGTGACGGACAAAACCCGCGCCAAGGGCATGGCCGATGCGCCGGCGTTGCTGGCCACCTCCGGCGTTCCATGCCAGCTTAGCGACGCCCACTTTATCGGCGAAAGCACAGCCACGGCAACGGATGGTAAAAAATCCAAGATCGTCGTGTATGAAGTCGCCTGTCAGGCGGGGCCTGGCTATATTCTGGCCAAAAATGCCGACGGCACCATCGCCACAACCTTCAACTGCACGCAAGCCTGGTCTCAAAACGCAATCGACCCCAAAGCGACCAAGTGTTTGTTGCCTGCCAATGTGAACCACTATGCCTGGCTTCAGGAACCGGTTCAAAAGCTGAGCACGGCCTGTACCGTCAACAATGCCCGCTGGTTGGGCAGCAGCGATGAAGCCAAGATTGACCGCTACGAAGTGGGCTGTTCGGCCGGTGCGGGCGGCGTTCTGGATCTGGCGCGCGCGGGGTCTGCAAACCCCAGCACCTTTGATAACTGTCTGGTCATGGATCTGAAAAAGGTCACCTGCCAGTTCACGACCCGCGAGCAGGCGATTGCCGCAATTAAGCCTCTGGCGCAAAAGGCGTCGGCTTCGTGTCAGGTCAATAACTCCCGCCTGATCGGTCGCGTCACCGCCGACAACGAAGACTATTACGAGTTCGGCTGCGCCAATGAGGCCGGTTTCCTCGTCCGCGCCAAAACCAATGGCGACTATCTGGCCAAGATAAGCTGCGCCAATGCCGGAACTCTGGGCCCCTGCCAATACACAGACTCAGCGTCTTTGGTTGCCGGTCAGAATGCCGCCTACACCGCGACCCTGAAACAAGTCGGGATCAATTGCACGGTCGAAGCCTATAATGTTGTCGGCACCCAAACCCAGACTAACCGCGATTTCGTCGAGTTCAAATGCCCTGAGCAAGCGTTTGGCGTAATGGGTTTCTTGCCTAACGAAGGCTCAACCGCAAAAGCTGATGTGTTCGATTGCTATACCGGCATTGCCCGCAAGCGTGAGTGCACCCTGACCCCGGCTACGGTTCTGCTGGCCAACCTTGATGCCCTCGCTAAGGCCGATAAGAAGGATTGTGACGTGCAGGAAGCCCGCTATGCCGGCCTAACTGACACTGATGGCGTTCTAGTCGAACTGGCGTGCTCCAACAAGCGCGGCTACATCGCCGCCCTTGCCAAGTCACGCAAGACCTTTGAGGATATCATCGCCTGTAATATCGCCAAGAATCGTGCCGGTTATGAAACCTGCAAAATCCCAGGTAACGGCACCTATGTTTCGGATGTGAAGCCTTAAGCTGAACCTCTGAACCTCTGAACCTCTGAACCAAAATAAAAACCCCGCAGGCACTAACCTGCGGGGTTTTTATTTATAGCCAACCGTCCATAAATCGTGAGATTTGAGGTGAGTAGCAGGAGCTAAGCGACGGAGGTATATTAGATACCTCCTAGCGACAGCGACGCACTAATCACCCAAAGACCACGATTTATAATGTTTCCATGAACCGGCAGGATTCCCCCTTCGACGGCAGAACGATCTCATCATCGCGCATGACGACCTTACCGCGGATAATGGTCGCCTTGGGCCAGCCGTGCGCCTCAAAGCCATCAAACGGTGTCCAGCCGCAGCGTGAGCGCATGTTTTCGTGCTTCAACACACGCTTATGGTTCATATCGACCAGCGTAATATCGGCGTCATAGCCTTCCGCCATGCGGCCCTTACCTGCCACACCAAACACGCGCTGAGCCCCGGCTGAGGTCAGGTCCACCAACCGCTCCAGCGACAGCTTACCGTTATTGACGTGGGTTAGCATGACTGGCAGCAGGGTTTGCACCCCCGGCATACCCGATGGTGATGCCGGATAGGGCTTTGATTTTTCCTCCAGCGTATGGGGCGCGTGGTCGGACCCCAGCACATCAGCCACACCTTGCAATATCCCGCGCCACAGGCCATCGACATGGTATTGGTTGCGGACCGGCGGGTTCATCTGGGCCAGCCCCTTTAAGCGCTCATAGGCTTCGGGAGCGACCAGGGTCAGGTGCTGCGGCGTGATCTCGACGGTGGCGATATCCTTATTCTTCGACAGGAAGTCGATCTCTTCGGCAGTCGTCACATGCAGGACGTGGATGCGTTTTCCGGCTTCACGGGCCAGTCGCACCAGACGGTGGGTCGATTGAATGGCCGATTCGGCATCGCGGACATAATCATGGCTGGTCCAGTCGCCTTCGCGCGCCAACGGACGACGCTCAGCCAAACGGTATTCATCCTCCGAATGGAAGGTGGCGCGGCGATTAACCGCCTTAAGCACCGCCGCCACACCGGCATCATCGGCGATCAGCAATGAGCCGGTCGAGGCGCCCATGAATACCTTAACTCCACAGCAGCCCTTCAGGCGCTCCAATTCAGCCAGATGGTTGATATTCTCGTGCGTGCCGCCGACATAGAAGGCATGGTCGCAGTGCATACGGTGGTGGGCGCGTTTCAGCTTATCTTCAAAGGTCGCGACATCAATGGTATTGGGGTTGGTGTTGGGCATTTCAAACACCGCCACAACCCCGCCCATGACGGCGGCCTGAGAGCCGGTTTCAAGGTCTTCTTTCCACTCAAGGCCCGGCTCACGAAAATGCACTTGGGTGTCGATCACGCCCGGCATAGCCAGAAGGCCAGAGGCATCAAACACCTCACCGGCCTCAGTGGCGTCAAAGTGCCCAAAGCCTGCAAACTTACCGTCCTTAATGGCGATATCGCCCATACCGCGTCCCGCATGATTGATGATATCGGCATTTTTGATAATCATATCGTATGTGGGCATGACCGGCTCCGTTCGGTTTGGATTTATGGCCGCGTCTTACACCTTTTCAGGGCGGGCAGGCCAGACATTTTAACGTGTTTGCGCAGAGGTTTACCTTGCAGCGACACCTTAACGCGCCCAAATAAGACTGAGATTTTCAGGAACCCGCCATGACCCAAATTGCCGCCCTGCCCCACCGCGCCTTGATCGGCTTTACCGGCCCGGACTGGGCCAAATTCCTTCAAGGGCAATCGACCATCAACCTTGATAAGATCATGGCTGATGTCGAAGCGGGGCGGTTGAATAAGCTCTATTATGCGGCCTTTTTGACGCCGCAGGGTAAGATGATCACCGATGCTTTCATCTATACTGTGTCCGCCGAAGAAGCTTGGCTCGATATTCCGCGTGACCTGCGCGATGAAATGTTTACGCGGCTAAACCTCTACAAGCTGCGAGCCAAAATCACCTTATCCAAGCTGGATAACCCTGTGTTTGCAGCCTTTGGCGGGCCCCTGCTTGCCGGTTTCAGTGAAGACCCGCGCGCCGCTATTATCGGTCAGGACGGCCAATTGGGCCTCAGCTACGCCCCGCAGATCGCCACGGCTGAACTCAGCGCGTGGATAGACTATCGCCTGACCCATGGCCTGAGTGATCCGGTGTTCGATTATCCGCGCGAGTATCTGTACCCCATTGATGCCAATCTCGATCTGCTCGAAGCCATTGATTTCAAAAAAGGCTGCTTTGTCGGTCAGGAAACGACCTCACGCATGAAACGGCGCGGCCATATCAAGAACCGTATCCTGCCGCTTAAGGTCACCATAGATGCGCCGTTTGAAACCGAGGTGCTGAACGGTGAACGCCGCGCCGGTGAGATTTTGACCTCACAGCCGCCCCGTGCTTTGGGCCTGATGCGGCTTGATCGCACCTCCGGCGCTCTGACCGTCAGCGGACAGGCCGCCACGCTTGACATCCCCGACTGGTTGCAGCCCCATATCGCGGTCGCCAACCCCGCCGGATAAACCTAATGAGATGCCCCTGGGCCGAAGCCCATCCCGAATATGGCCCCTATCATGACTTTGAGTGGGGCACGCCCGTTTATGATTCGCGCGCACTCTATGAAAAGCTAGTGCTGGATGGTTTTCAAGCGGGACTGTCGTGGATTACAGTCCTTCGCAAACGAGACGCCCTGCGTGAGGCGTTTCAGGGTTTTGATCCGGAGATTGTGGCCCGCTTTGATGAGGCCGATGTTGAGCGGTTGATGAATGACGCCCGCATCATTCGGTCACGTACCAAGATCAATTCCGCCATCCATAATGCGCGTGTCACCCTGAAACTGCGCGATCAGGGCATTGAGCTATCCGACCTGATCTGGGGAGCCCAGGATTACAAACCACAGGTCAACCACTATGCCGAAAACACTCAGATACCAGCGCAAACCGAAGCCTCAATTGCCTTATCAAAGCTCTTGAAATCCAAGGGCTATAAGTTTTGCGGCCCGACCATCGTCTATGCCTTCATGCAGGCGGTGGGTCTAGTCAATGATCACCTGATATCCTGTGATCGTCACCAGACCCTGATCGCTATTAGTGAACGACGTCCTTAGTTGTGTCGTTGGCGCCGTAAGACCAGTGCTTGATGAAGAAGGACAGCACAAACAGGCCCACGCCCAAACCAACGCCCCACAGGCCGATGCTCCAGAACACATCCAGCGATGATTTCAGCGATGCGGCCTGATCCAGCACCTGCCCGCCCACGGTTGCGGTTGAGGTATGGCCGGCGATAATACCCGCCAGATACTGGGCGGCGGATGAGGCCAGGAACCAAATGGCCATCATGGTCGACACAATCACCGGCGGCGAGAGCTTGGTGATCTGCGACAAGCCGACCGGCGACAGGGCCAGTTCACCCCAGGTATGCAGCAAATAGGTCATGGACAGGAAGATCAGCGGCACCCGGAACGCACCGTCGGCGAAATTCGCCCCCCACACCAGCAACATGAAGCCCAAGCCCACATTGACCAGACCGAATGAGAACTTCTTGACGGGATCGGGGTCAGCGCCGCGGCGGCCGAGGAAGGTGAAAATCGCCGCAAAGACCGGCGCAAAAATCAGGATAAAGCCGGAGTTGAACGACTGCACCTGTGAGGCGGTCAGGGTCATATCAACAAAGACGTAACCTGCGGGTACGGTAAGGGCGGCCAGTTGCGCAGGCGTGGCCAGAACGAAACTTTGGCCCAGAAGGTTAAAGATGACCGGCGCATCAATGAGGTTCAGGTTCGTGTTACGGGCCGCAAACAGGTTGAGCGAAGACCCCGCCTGCTCAAACAGCGTAAAGAAAATCACCGACGCAAAGATCAGCACAAACGCCAGACCTAACCGGTAATTCTCTTCTCTGGAAAATTTGGTGACCATAGTCAGAACGACATAGCCGATGATGCCAAGCGATGATGCCAACAGGAACCAGCCCACAATATCATTGCGCTGAACCATGAAATAGATAACCGGCAAGGCCAGAATGGACGCGCCATAAATCAACCATTCCTGACTGATAGGGCCCGCCACCGGCTTTTTAAGCTGCTGCGGTGCCGGCGGTTCGCCATTGCCCTGCAGCCACGGTTTGCCGAGCACGAACACAACCAGACCGGCCAGCATCCCAAGGCCGGCCAAACCGAAGCCATAGCCCCAGCCATAGGTTTCGCCCAGCAGGCCACACAGAATGGCCGCCCAGAACCCGCCCAGGTTGATGCCGTAATAATAGAGCGTAAAGCCCGAATCGCGGCGGGGGTCCCGGTCGGGATAAAGTTGGCCGACGATCGAGGATATATTGGGTTTAAGGTAGCCCACCCCCATGATGATCAGCGAAATCGACAGGAAGAACGCATGTTCCGCCCACGGCGTGATTTTCTTGACGCCGGTCTCAAACGATCCTGACTCAAGTACCGGAGGCAAGGCCGATCCGGCGGGCAGACCCACAATCTCGAGCCCGCCCGATTTGGTCGGCGCCACCGCATAGGCCTCATCACCAACCTTAAGCAGCGGGTTGGACAAATGATTGCCCTCGCGCACGAACTCATAGGTCGCCCCCTGATGGGTCAGTGTCTGCACGTTCGGCGAACCTTCCAGCGCCATGCCGCCATGCCCAAGCACCAGGAGAATAGCCCCGAACACAATCGCCTTACGGGTTCCCAGGTATTTATCGGCCATCAACCCACCAATCAGCGGCAGGAGATATACCAGTGTCGTATAGGACGCGTATTGCTGGCTGGCCTTTTCGTCGCTGAACAGGAAATGCTTGGTCAGGTAAAAGATCAAAAGCGCTCGCATACCGTAGTAGGAAAAACGCTCCCACATTTCGGCAAAGAACAGCACAAACAATCCCTTCGGGTGGTTGCGCATCTGCATGACGACGGGAATCGCCGTCAGGATCGTGACAATAATGCCGGCGGCGATAACGATATTTATCATTCTGCTTAGGTCTCTTTGTGAGGCTGACGCAACAATTTATACGGTATACGATACATGTCGTATATACGTCACGAAAAGAACAGCAAAATAAAATTTTGGCAAGTCAGATTGTTTCAAACGGGACAATCCGAGGAATTTAATAAGCATATTCCCCGTAGAGGCGGCTTACATCCCCGCCCCAGCGACCGTGGTACGCTTCCAGAAGACGCTCAGCCGGTGTGATTCCGCTTTCGGCGATCTCGAACAGTTCGCCAAGATATCCCGTTTCATCGACCATGCCGCCCGATAGGCGATTCCGGCGTTTTAGGCCCTCGCGGGCGATGTTCAGGGTCTCCAGCGCGATTTCCTGAACCGGACGCCCTGCGATCGTGCCTTTCAGGCCGGTTTTGGCCGCCATGCCGCGCAGGGTGTCGTGGTCTTCGAGGCTCCAACCCTTGACCATATCCCACGCGGCTTCGAGGGAAGTCTGATCGTACAACAGTCCGGCCCAAAGCGCAGGGAGTGCGCAAATCCGGCTCCACGGCCCACCGTCAGCCCCGCGCATCTCAAGGTATTTTTTAAGGCGCACTTCCGGGAACAGCGTCGTCAAATGATCCGCCCAGTCGTCGATATTTGGCAATTCACCCGGCAAGGCTGGCAATTCACCCTTTAAGAATGATCGGAAACTCTGGCCCGATGCATCGATGTAGCCGCCATTGGGCGCACCATAGCGTTTGACGAAATACATAGGCACATCAAGGGCATATTGCGCATACCTCTCAAACCCGAAGCCATCCTCAAACACAAACCCTAACATGCCCGTGCGATCGGCATCGGTGTCGGTCCAGACATTGGCGCGAGCCGACAGGAAGCCGTTGGGCTTGCCCTCGGTGAACGGCGAGCAGGCAAACAGGGCCGTCGCAATAGGTTGCAAGGCCAGCGACACACGGAACTTTAAAATCATGTCCGCTTCGGACGAATAATCAAGATTGGCCTGGATGGTCGAGGTGCGCAGCATCATATCAAGGCCTAAGTCGCCCACCTTGGGCATATAGCTGCGCATGATATTATAGCGCCCCTTGGGCATGACCGGGGTTTCTGCCCGCGTCCACAGGGGCGAAAAGCCTACGCCTAGAAACCCAAGCCCGATTTCGGAGGCCACGGCCTTAACCTCTTCAAGGTGCTGGCCCGTTTCACTACAAATATCGTGAACGGTCTCAAGCGGCGCCCCTGACAGTTCAAACTGTCCGCCAGGTTCAAGAGATACCGAAGCGCCGTCCCGCAGCAGGGCAATGACATGGCCGTCTTCAAATACCGGTGTCCAGCCAAACCGTTGCAGGCCCTCCAGCATGGCCTTGATGCCGTTTGGCCCCTCATAGGTGGGACGACGCAGCGTTTTAAGATCAAAGACGAACTTTTCATGCTCAGCGCCAATGCGCCACGCCTCGCGCGGTTTACAGCCGCTTTCAAAATAGGCGATCAGTTCCTCATGGCGCTCTATAGGCTTTGAAAATTCCTTTAAGGCCATGAAACACCTGTATCTCTGTAAGTCTTTGAAACTGTAACCGGAAAGGTTCCGGCTCTATATGTGCGGGTCTTTGGATGAATACAAGCGCGCACGCGCATATTCTTTTGAGGTTACGTGCATGAACTGCGGGCAAGGATCAATAAAGCGAAAAAATCTAAAGTGCCCCTTACCGCCAGTCCCCGCATATGGCCTGATAAAGGGTAAGCGCGCTGATGGCGGCCGTATCCGCCCGCAATATCCGTGGCCCCAGATTGACCGCGACGGCGCGGGGCAAGGCTTTTAACGTGTCGCGTTCAACCTCATCAAATCCGCCCTCCGGCCCGATGAGTATGGCGGCAGGGCCAGTTATGTCTTTCAAGGCGGTAAGCATGGGTGGGACCGAATTGCCGGCATGGGTGGAGTCTTCATCGCCATAAACCAGCGGGATATCAGCCTCATCCATAAGCCATTTTTCAAGTTTGACCGGCGCTAGAACCTGCGGCACATCAAGGCGTTCAGTCTGTTCGGCCGCTTCCTGCGCAATCACTTGCAAGCGGTTGACATTGGTGTGATCAGCGTTAGTTCGGCGTGTAATCAATAGTTGAATTTGCGCCACACCGAGTTCGGTCGCTTTTTCGATAATGGTTTCCAGCCGCGCCCGCTTGACCAGCGCGATCAGCAGCACCGGGCCAGACGCATCGGGCTGGGGCCTGATCTGCTCAACTAGTTCCAGATGACAGGCCTTCTTCGTCAGGGTGTGAATGCGCGTCCGCCATTCGCCGTCGATACCGTTGAAAATAGCGACCTCATCCCCGACGCTGAGACGCATAACCGCGCCCAGATAACGGCTTTGGTCAATATTGAGCGGAATGACAAGCCCGGCGCTATAGGCCCCGTGCTGTTCCTGAATAAATAGTCGGATCATAGCCGGTATTTAGCGATTTAAGGCGCGGGCTTCAATCGCGAAGTGATAAAGGCGTCAACTGCGGACGTATAGGCCCCCGGCATCCCCAAAGTCCTATTGATCTCTTCGTGAGTAAGGTTCTGCGGCAGGACGATCATGTCACCTCCGCCCTTAGTCACCTTGGCTTTAAACGCATCGGCCTCGCCGCACGGTTTATCCTTACGCTGAGAGGAACAGACCACCATCATCGGTACGGCCTGCGGCGTCCACTGATCCATGGGCGACGCCTTAACCCAGTACGCCTTATCCGCGCCGAAGGCTTCGTCATAGAACCCCAGATGGCGGCGGCCCATGATCGCAGGCACGCTCATGACTGCGGAATCCAGCACCACCGTCCCGCGCCAGTTCGTGCCCACCATAGCGGGATTGGACGATAGCAAAGCGACTATGTGTGCCCCTGCGGAATGTCCCATCAATATGACCTGATCCGGATTGCCGCCAAATGACGGAGCGTTTGATTGGACATAACGCATAGCGGCGGCGACATCCTGCGCCTGCTCATAGGCCATGGCATCCGGTAGCAAGCGATAATTAACGCTTATGAAAATATAGCCCTTACCCAGCCAGTATTTTAGTTTGTTTTCGATCAAACCGGTATTGGCTTTATCCCCGATTTTCCAGGCCCCGCCATGCACCATGACGATCACAGGTGCCGATGTCACCTTCGCCGGAATATAGACATCCATAGCCTGCTGAGGGTGGTCGCCATACGACTTGGTCAGCTTGCGCGCCCCCGGTGAAATAGCCCCGACATCAATCACCTGGCTTTCCGCAGCCTTCTTGGCTTCCAGTCGCGCCTTGAGACGTTCCCGAACCGGACCTGCGTCTGCAACGCCCGCCAAAAAGGCCGCCACTATGGATAATATCCAAAATCTTTTCATCATCAGGCCCGTATTGGTGATTTCTGAGATATTCCGGTAAAAATTCAGGGTTAAGGTTTTTAAGCTCACCTTCAAATTACCATTGATATTATCACGGAAATTTGAATAGATAGCGACAGCAAAAGGCAAGGTTCAGGCCCTTGCCGCTTTGGGGGTAGAGTTTGCAATGAAACTGACGGCGACCACGCTACTGCTATGCCTGCTATCGGCGGCGCTGGTGATCGGCAGCCTGTTCGGCTACGCCCGCCCCCTGCCCTTTTTAAGTGAGCATAAATACTGGCTAATGAGCGGTGGCTGGGCCGTGCTGTTTCTGGGGTTTGTATTCAAAGGCGAGTGAGGATTGGGTTAAGGCTCAACCGCCTCATCGATCGCCAACGCCACCTGCAGCGCCTTAAGGGCTTCTTCGCCAGTCGCCAGAGGTTTGGCCCGCTCCCCGCGCACCGTATCCAGAAACCGGAACACGCTGGTGCCGAGCGGATCTTTGGCAATTTCAGCTTCGGCAAAATCAGCATTCAGGGCAAATGGCGTAGTGTTCTCGAACTTACGGGTCAGAAAATCAATATTGACCTCCCCGCTGGGGTAGACCAGCCGCATGGTACGTTCGCGGGCCTCGGCCATGCGCGAAGCTTTGAATATCGCCACAAACCCATCGTCAAATTTAACCTCAGCCGTCATCTCATCAGCACCGGTCGCTTTATAACCTTCCGCCTTACGATAGCGGGCGGCGGCTTCAACACCACCGGCCTCCCCGTGCGCTAAACTCAAACCCAGATCTAGGTCGTGGATCATCAGATCCAGCACCACCGACACATCCAGATTACGGGTGCTGACCGTGCCATTGCGAACCGCCTCAAGGCTTAACGGGGCTTCGGGCACATCATAAAGGCCCATAGCCTCAAATACCGCCCGTTCCTGATGGCCGCAGGCCAGCACAAGGTTTTTGGAGGCGGCCAGCGACACCATCGCTTCACCATCATCAACATTGATAGCCAGTGGCTTTTCGACATAGACATGCACCCCGGCCTCAAGCGCCTTAAGCGCCACCTGCGCATGGGCAAAGGCGGGCGTGGCAATGGTGATCACATCAAGCTGCGCCAGAAACGCGTCCAGTTCATCACCGCCAAAAGCCTCACATCCCTGCACCTCCGCCAAAGCCTGCGCGCGCGACTTATCGAGGTCATATATGCCCACAAATTCAATATGGCCAGCTTGCTTATACTTACCGCTGTGATAACCGCCGAAAACACCGGCACCGGCCACACCGGCCTTTAAAATTCTGGACATAAATTACCTCGCAGGCCTTAACCGTTCGGTTTTTTACACAGGTTCATCCACGGATTGGAAACACATTTTGCGTGAGGGCGGCACAAATTCACAATTATGGGCTTTTTCCCCCTCCTTCATCAGGCTACAAGCGTCGCCTTGAATTCAAGGCGCAGATCAAATGCGCCATTCCCAAGACTTCCGCAGGAGTAAACGCGTGTCCCGACTGTTTGGCGCCTATGTGATTTTGAGCTGGAGCGCAGCCGAAGGTAAAAAGACCGGCGAATCCTCGGTATGGATCGGCGTCATGAAACGCGACGTGCGCTTTCGTCTGTCCTATGAGGCCCACAATCCAGCCACGCGTCAGGCTGCCATTGAACTGCTCAAAACTATTCTGGTCGACCTGCATAAGCGCGGCGACCGTATTTTCTTAGGGGTTGATTTTGGTCTGGGCCTGCCGCGCGGCACGTCTGAGCGCCTGAAACTGGAGGGCACGCCCTGGCAGGCCATCTGGAAGTTTCTGGCGCAAAATATTGTCGATAAGGCCGACAACACCAATAACCGCTTTGCCGTCGCGGCCAAGATCAACCGCCTGATGACGGATGAAGCTTACCCGTTCTGGGGCGCGCCGAAATCAGCCGCGCAACGGTGGCTGTCGACGCTTAAACCCGACTCGTTTGGTGATTTCCCGGAATATCGACTGACCGAAGCGGCAACCCACGCACTGAAACCCAAAACCCTGCACGCCAAGAGCCAGTGGCAGATGCACGGCGCAGGCACCGGCGGAGGTCAGACCTTCTTAGGGGTTCCAGCGCTTAAAGCGCTGGTCGAGTCTCTGGGTGACAGTGCGAAATTATGGCCGGTTGAGACCGGCTTTGGCAAGCTGAGCGAGAGCGATCTGGAAGGCGTGTCTACCGTCATCGCCGAAGTCTATCCGCCCCTGTTTAAGGGCGAGGCGGAACCGGCTGAGGTCAAGGACGCCACCGCCACCCGCCTGACCGCGCAGGCTATTGCTGAGGTTGATGACAAGAGCGAACTGGGCGCGTGGTTTGCCGCACCTGCGGGCTTAAGCGAAGCCGAGCAGGCCATCGCCGCCACCGAAGAAGGCTGGATGTTCGGGCTGACCAAAGCCTAGTTCAGGTTCAGACCGCTGGCAGGGCGACCTGCCGGTGATCCAGCCAGATAAACCGCCCGACCAGAAAACTACCGGACATCAGGCTGGCGATAATGACGGCGTAGATCAGACCCGGCACACCTAAGCCCATTATTTGGGTGAACAAAAACCCAAGTGGTAACATGACCGCACCGTAGGATATGTAGTGCAACACGGTTGGCGTAACCACGTCACGCCGCGCCCGCAGGGCCTGAGCCGCCACGACCTGCACCCCATCAGGTATAAAGAACCCGCACGCCAGCAGAAGGCACGCCTGAACGCCCGCAATCAGGGCCGGATCAGACGTATACCCCGGCGCCATAGCCCCAGAGAACAGCAACACGCCGACGACGACCAGCACCATAAATGCGCCCGCCGCCGTGAAGCTGACGCGGCCCATGCGTCGGATAGCATCGCGGTCGCGCGCGCCGAAAGCTC